>NZ_JBEZDS010000059.1:0-66485 GCF_040648435.1 Dactylosporangium sp. NPDC049140
CTGGCAGACAGGATGACAAGAGCTGGGTGACGGGAGACTGTCACGCCCAGATCTGTGAGAGCCGGGAGGTGAGACTCCTCCCGGCTACTCGACCTTAGCGCTGCGGCCAGCCGAGTGGGTGTGTCGTCCGGGTCGAGTCGGGTTCGGCCGGTCGGCGTGACGCTTGTCGCGCCCGCGGCGTGGGGTGTGACCCGGCCTTAGCGTTGTAAGACGCCGGCGAGTCGGGTGAGGGCGTCGAGCGGGTCGGGTTCGGCCGGGATCAGCACGACGCTCGTCGCCCCCGCCGCGTGCCGGGCCGCGATCTGCGCCCGCACCTCGTCGGGCGTCCCGGCCAGCGACAGCTCCCGCACCCACGCGTCCGGCAGCGTGGCCGCGAACTCCGGACCGTTCGCGGCCGCCGCGCGGTGCCGCGCCAGCTCGGCCGCGAAGGGCAGCGGGGCCAGGTGCGGGGCCCAGTCCGGCTCGCCGATCCAGGCCAGGCCGGGCCGCACCAGGTCGCGGGCGGCGCGCCCGTCGGGGCCGACGACCGCGGCATCGTACGTGACGACGACCGGCGACGGGGCCGCGAACCGCTCGGTCGCGTCCGCGATGTAGGGCGGGGCGGACGGTTCGGCCAGCAGCAGCCCGTCGGAGACCTCGCCGGCGATGGCGATCGACTTCGGGCCGCGCACGCCCAGCACCACCGGCGGCACCACCGACGGGGTCTCGCCGATCACCACGCCCTCGACTTGCACATAGCGCCCCGCGGCCGGGCCCGGCTCGCCGCGCAGCAGTGCCCGCACGGCCACCGTGTACTCGCGCAGCAGCGTCAGCGGGCTCGCCGGTCGCGCGCCGACCTGCCGCATCCAGTCGGGCATCCCGTGCCCGATGCCCGCGATCAGGCGGCCGGGGAACAGCTGGGCCAGGGTTGCGAGCTCCATCGCGGCGAACGCGGCGTTGCGCGCCCCGGCCGGCAGGATCCCGATGCCGACCACGATGTGCGATGTGGCCGCGAGCACCGCCGCGGCCTGGGCGACGCCGCCCCGGAATCCCAGGTCCTCCACGACCCAGAGCTCCTCGAAGCCGAGCTGCTCGGCCCGGCGGGCATAGGACAGCACACGGTCCGCGGGAAGGTCCCGCGGCAGCATCACCCCGACTCGTGTCATGCGGCAAGCCTGCCACATCCGGGGTGTCAGCCAGGTTGCAACGTGCCATCGTGGATTGATGTGGGGTGATGTTCCGGGCTGGCTGTCGGCGCTGGCGTCGGTCTTGGCGTTGTTGTTCGCCGGCGTGGCCGTGGTCGTGGCCAACCGGACCTTCCGGATCGAGTCCGAGCGGGACCGGCGGGCGGGGGAGCGGGACCGGCGGCGGCAGGCGGCGCTCGTGTCGGCCTGGTGCGACGAGCGGGGCGTCCGCGTGCGCAACGCGTCCGACGGCCCGGTGTACCAGGCCCACCTGACCGTCGTGGACCTCGAGGCGCCGGACGCCGACCCGCTGCGGCGCATCCACGCCGGCATCCTGCCGCCGTCGGACCGGGCGCACACGTGGCCGGCCGAGCTGCCGCCGGCCGCCGAAGGCCGCGTGAGCCTGACGTTCACCGACGCCGCCGGGGTGCGGTGGAGCCGGGACGCGTACGGGCGGCTGGCGGAGCTGGAGTCGCGGCTCACGATCTGGGGTGCGGAGCGGATGGAGTCGGTGCTGCGGCAGTTCGGCTCCGACCTCGCCGCCCGCTTCGGGGTGACGCTGGAGTGCCACACCCCGGACTGGCCGAGCCGGCAGCGGCGGTACCTCGAGGCGAGCCGGGACGGCACGATCGCCGACGTGCTGGACGCGCCCCACGACGCGGTGGCGGCGCTGGCCGAGCACGGGGTCATCGAGCCCGTCGCGCTGGCGGCGGAGCAGCGCGAGCAGTTCCTGCCGTGGACGCTGCGGGCGCTTACCTACCGGGGCCGGCTCTACGGCGTGCCGCTCACCGCCCAGACGCCGGTCCTGATCCGCAACCTCGACCTCGCTCCCGCCGCGCCGGCCGCGTTCGACGAGATCGAGGCCTTCGTGATCCAGCGGGAGGCGTTCCACCTGGCGGCGGTGTTCGCGGCGGCCGGCGGTGCGCTGTTCGGCGCCGGTCCCGACGGTGCCGCCGACGCGGGCCGCATCCTGGCGGCGTCCCCGGCGTCCGTGGCCGCGTTCGGCACGCTGGCGGGCCGGGCGGAGCTGCGCCGGCCGTTCGACGAGGCCGGCGCCCGGCGCGAGTTCGTCGAGGGCCGGGCCCCGATGCTCATCGGGTTGTCCGAGGACCTCGACGACGCCCGGGCGGCGGGGGTGCGCTGCGCGGCGACGCCCGTTCCGCCGTTCGCGGGCCGGTGCCCGGGGCATCCGCTGGTGTCCGTCCGCGGCTTCCTGCTGACCCGCAGCGGCGCGAACCGGCTCGTCGCGCGCGACCTGATGCCGGACTACCTGACCCGGACCGACGTCGCCCGCACCCTCACCAGCCGGCTCGCCACGCCGAGCTGCCTGCGCCGGTTCGACGCGGGCGACGGCGACCTGCGGGCGTTGCGCGGCGACCCCGGCCACGGCCTGCTGATGCCGGTGCACCCGCGGATGACGGAGGCCTGGCGGCCGATCGCCGAGACGTTCGCGCGCGTGATCGACGGCGACGACCCGGCCGCGTGCGCCCAGCGGCTGGACGAGCGGCTCCGCGAGATCCTGAACGGGTGAGGCCCGGACGCCGGACGGTCCGGAGACCGTCCAGCGTCCGCCCGCTACTTCAGGACCTTGTAGGTGATGTGCGTGACGCCTGGTGCGTCGATGACCTCGACCGTCTCCAGCTTCGTCTGCTCGCTGATGTTGTCCAGCAGGCGGACGCCGCCGCCGAGGAGGATCGGCACGATGGAGAGCTGGACCTCGTCGAGCAGCCCGGCCTCCAGGGCCTGCTGGACGGACTGGCTGCCGGTCAGCGCCACCGCCTTGCTGCCCGCGGCCTGCTTGGCCTGCTTGATGCAGCTCTCGATGCCGTCGGTGACGTAGGTGTAGGGCACCGAGCCCTTCACCGGCTCGGCCGGGGCCTTGTGGGTGAGCACGAAGACCGGCAGGCCGGGAACGGGGCCGTCGCCCTCCCACGCGTTGGCGATCTCGTAGGTCCGCCGTCCGGTGACGACCGCACCGGAGGCGTCGAGACCCGCGTCGAAGAAGTCCGCGCTCTTTTTCGACAGGCGGAACCGGTCGTAGTGACGGCTGGGTGTGTCGCCGTTGAAATACCACTCGAAGAGTGCCTCGCCCCCCTCACCCAACGGGTGCTTCTTGCCGTCGTTCGGCCCGGCGATGAAGCCGTCGACCGACACCGCCAGAGCCACCGTGACTTTACCCATGCGCTTCCCCTCCGACTGTCCGTCCGTGGTCGTTGACAGACTCCTTCATTGAGACGGCGCCGCGCACGGAAAGTCATCGGTGTCCGCAACATCGGAGTAGGCAGCGGCCGTGGCGCCCTCGGAGAATCAAGTTCTGATCCGTTGTGCGCGAACGCTGAGGAGGAAACGCCGATGTCCGCTGCCGAGGCCGATCCGGCGACGATGGAGCCGCGCGCGTTCGCGCAACTGATCAAGCGCACCCCGACCGGCGAGCTGCGCGACGTCATGGGCGGCGAGCGCCGCGGCGTCTTCCTCGACGGCATCTTCGTGCGGATGCCCGGCCTGTTCCGGGCCGACCGGGCCGGCGCGATGGAGGCGGTCATCCACTGGACGGTGGGGGACCGGCCGGACGGCGGGGCCGACACCTACGAGCTGGTCATCTCCAGCGGCACCTGCCGGCTGTCGGCCCGCCCGGCCCGCCAGCCGCGGCTGACCCTCACCGTCGGGGCCCTCGACTTCCTCAACCTCGTCACCGGCAACGCGCACCCGATGGCCATGTTCATGACGGGCAAGCTGAAGGCCGCGGGTGACATCCCCCTCGCCACCCGGATTCCGCGGCTGTTCGACATCCCGAAGGCCTGACCGATACAGCAATCACGGAGAAGACAGCGCCACCCGCGCCGGCGCATGCTCGAGCGACCGTGACGGCGACTCGAGCCGCGGTCATGCCGAGGTCGATGCAGCGTGGGGGCGGCCTGATGACCGAGTGCCAGAGAGGGCAAACCCGTGACAGAGCAGCCGAACGTGGTCTCCCACCTGATCGCCGAGGGCAACGACGTCGACCGGTTGGTGGCCGATCTCGACGAGAGCCGGTGGTCCACCCCGACCCCCGCGCCCGGATGGACCGTCGCGCACCAGATCGCCCACCTGTCGGCGGTGTTCCGGATGGCCGCGCTCGCGGCCGCCGACCCGCAGAAGTTCACCGCGTTCGCGTCGCGCCTCGGGCCCGACTTCAACGCCAACGTCGACGCGGCGCTCGCGCCGTTCCTCGCCCAGCCGCCGGGGCAGCTGCTGCAGAGCTGGCGGGCCGAGCGCGGCCGCGCCGAGGCCGCGGTGGGCGCGCTCCCGCCGGACCAGCTGGTGCCGTGGCTCGTCCGGCCGCTGCCGGCCCGGGTCCTGGCCGCGGCCGGGATGATGGAGCTGTTCGGCCACGGCCAGGACATCGCCGACGCGCTCGGCGTCCGCCGCGATTACACCGACCGGGTCCGGGTGCTCGTCGAGTTCGCGGTGCGGGTCTGGGACTTCGGATACATCGCGCGGGGGCTCACGGCCCCGGACGTCGAGTTCGGCTTCGAGCTGACCGCCCCGTCCGGCGCCGTGTGGACCTTCGGGCCGCCGGACGCCGCCCAGCGCATCACCGGGCCGGCCGCGGACTTCTGCCTGCTTGTCACCCGGCGGCGCCACCGCGGCGATCTCGCCCTGGCCGCGACCGGGGCGGACGCCGAGCAGTGGCTCGACATCGCGCAGGCCTACCGCGGGCCCGCCGGCGCGGGCCGGGCCGCCGGCCAGTTCACGGTGTCGCAGCGGTAGTGCTCGTGTTCGCCGCCCCCGACCCTCAGCTCGGCTCCGGGTCGGGGGCGCACTCGTGGCAGTGGGCCGCCACCTGGTGCTCCTGGGACATCCGGAGCATGGCGGTGAAGGCGACCTCGAGCAGTACCGTGCGCACCACCGCCTCCGCACGGCCGGAGGCGGACCCGGTGTCCAGCAGCCGGAGCTCCTGCCGGGCCAGCTCGTTGGCGGCCTCAGCGTACGGCGTGAAGAAGTCGATGTCGGTCGCGCAGCCGAGCCGCTGCAACGCCGTCACGACCAGCGCGAGCTGGATCCGGCCGCGGGAGTCGTCGGCCACCTGCCAGCCCTGAACGTCGATGAATTCGTCGATGTCGGCCTGCGCCTTCTTGGTGGCGCTCAACGCCGGCTCCTCGGAGAACAGGACCCGGTTGACCGCCTCGAAAAGGTTGGGCAGGGGCAGTTGCCGGTCTTCTATTGCATTGAGTAACTCTCGCACGGAAGACAGGTCCAGACGGCCGATACTGGTGAACGCCCGAATGAGCCACAATCGACGAAGATGCTGCTCACCGTACACGGCCTGATTGCGACTGGTGGATCTACCCGGAGGAAGGAGCCGTTCACGAAGATAAAACTTGATCGTCGCGACCGGCACGCCTGTATGTCGGCTAAGATCCGAAATGCGCACGCGACGTCCTCCCCCATGGTCGGCCGGCCTCACTGATCCAGCAGTGTAATTCCCCACATTGTCAAGGATCAATGGTCTGTCATTGATGCGCGATATGTCGGATATGGCGCCACGGGCCGGGGCGCGGCCCGCTGCCGGCGTGCGCCCGCACGCCGGGGGCGCCGGCGTGGGCGTGGGCCCGGTACGGCGTCCGAATACCCCTCACTCTATAGGGATTTGTCGAAGTTGTCGTCTTCTGGTTTGCGCCCCTGCCGGGCGGCCGCCGCGCCGGCCGCCGCCCGGTCTCACGCCGCCGTGCTGCTCGCGTGGTGCTCGTTCGCGGCCCGTGCCGCGGTGCCCACCAGTGACGGCATGGCGCTCGCGGCCCGGGCGACGGCCAGCTGCCGCACGTCGAGCAGGGCGAGCAGCACGGGCGGGTCCAGCGCCTTGAGCGGCTTGAGCGTCACGTCGGCCCGGATGGCGGAGTCCTTGCGGACCGCGATCGGGCCCTCGGTCGCCACGCAGATGGGCTGGCTGGGCGGCTGGTGCACGCTGTCGAAGGCGCCGGTGGCGCACTCCCGCGATGCGGACTGCGCCAGCAGGTGCCAGGTGCCCGGCGGCACCGAGTCGAAGCGGAAGGGCCCCGGCTCGGTCAGGATCGCGCAGCGCACCGGCGTGCCCTCGGGGATGCGCTCGGGGAAGAGTCCGATGAAGACGAGCCCGCAGGTCTGGTCGGCGGGGGCGTGCACGACCCCCTCGACGCGTGCGCTCGACTGCACCAGCACGCAGGTCGGGTCGGTCTGGATCTGCTGGGCGAACCCGGCCCGCCGGCGGTAGGTGGTGGGTGACATGCCGACGCTGCGGCTGAACCGGGAGCTGAATGTGCCGATGCTGTTGTAGCCGACCCGCAGGCTGATGTCGGCGACGTTGAGGGAAGTGGAGACCAGCAGATACTTGGCGCGTTGCAGGCGCAGGGCCGACAGGAAGCGCCCCGGTGATACTCCGGTCACCCGCTGGAAAATGCGGGTGAAGTGGAATTTGCTGAACATCGCGGCCCGGGCCATGTCATCCACCGTGAGTTGCTCACTCAAATTCGCCCGCATGGTGGTGATGGCCCGGCGCACTGCTCGCTCCGCCGATTCCTCCATATCTCCTCCGATCGACCGAGTTGGACACGGTTGTCTTTCGACACGCGGGAAGGCATGCTCCGAAACATGACGGTAATGTGAATTGCTGGACGGCCCTATTTACATAGACGGTGCCCAATGTCGAGAGGTCTGATTCGCGACGATCGAACCGGGTTCCGTCTCGTCTGGCGTTGAGGCTAGCCGAGGGATGACAGGTGAGCAACGGTGTGAAAGCGCTGAGTGCATGGACCGCAATCGTGAAGTCGGTGACCAGGGCGGGGGCTCTGAATGCCGCGTCCATTTTCTGCGTTTAGGTCGATCTGCCGGATAGTAGAACGAACCACATCCGGTTCTGCACTACTCATTTACCGCCGCGGATTTACGTGCTTCATTGACTTCGGACTCGCCCATTGTGATAATGGGCCGGGTGACGGCCAGGGCGAGCAGACTCCCGGCGAACAACACCGCGGCGACCACCCCGAGGGTCGGCCGCGCGGCCGGCAGGAATGCCTGACCGAAGGTGTCGGCCACCAGTTGCTGGAAGCGGCCGCCGAGGTCGGCCGGAAGCCCGTCCGGGGTCCGGACCCCGCCGTGCTGACCACTGCCGAGCTGCAGGCCCCGATCGGCCGCCGCGGCGAAACCGTCGACGAAGGGCCCGCGGGCCGACGGCGGCAGCTGCGCGGCCCGGTCGGTGGCCGCCTGCCGCAGCGAGGCGGCCAACCGGTCCTGCAGGACCGCGCCGACGACCGCCGCGCCGAGCGCCGCGCCCACCTGCCGCGCGGTGTTGAGCACCGCGGATGCGGCCCCGGCCCGGTGCGGCGGGGTGGCGCGCATCGCCTCGGCCGTCGTCGGCGCGATCGCGCTGCCCATGCCGATGCCGATGAGCACCAGTGGCAGCACGAACACCGCGGCGCTCGACGTGCGCGAGGGCAGGAAGGCCACCCCCAGCACGCCCAGCGCGTAGGCCGCCAGCCCGCCGCACAGCAGCAGCCGGCCGCCGATCCGATCGGCGAGCCGCCCGGCGAGCGGGGCCACGGCGCTGAGCGTCAGGGTCCAGGGCAGCGCCGCCACGCCGGAGCCGAACGGGCTCATGCCGAGCAGCGTCTGGGTCTGCAGCACGAACACGAGCAGGAACCCGTACAGCGCGAACGACGTGATCAGCGTGATCAGCGTGGCGACGGTGAAGTTCCGGCGGGCGAACAGCTCCATCGGTACCAACGGCTCGGTCTGACGCTTTTCCCACAGCACGAAGAGCACCAGCAGCGCCACCGAGGCCACCAGGATCGCCGGGATGCTCACCGGGCCCGCGACCCGCCCCCAGTGGTGGCGGCCGCCCTCGATGAGGCCGTAGACGACACCGACCAGGCCCAGGGTCGCCAGCAGCACCCCGACGAGGTCGAACCGGCTCGGCCGCGGTGTGCGCAGGTCCGGCACGAACCGGAAGGTCAGCAGGATGCCGGCCAGCCCGATCGGCACGTTGATGAAGAAGATCCACCGCCAGCCGTACTCGGTGACGAGCAGCCCGCCGACCGTCGGCCCGCTGACCGCGGCGACGCCGGCGACCGCGGTGAAGATGCCGAAGGCGGCCCCGCGCCGCTCGGGGCGGAAGAGCCCGGAGATGAGCACCAGCGCCTGCGGCAGGAGGGCCGCGGCGCCCACGCCCTGGGCGACGCGGGCCGCGATGAGCTGAGCCGGGTCGGAGGCGGCGCCGCACCACACCGACGTGGCGGTGAACAGCGCCAGCCCGCCGGCGAACACGGCCCGGGGCCCGACCCGGTCGCCGAGCCGGCCGAAGACGATGAGCAGCGCGGCCAGCGCGATGAGGTAGCCGTTGAGCACCCACAGGATCTCGTCGATGCCGACGTCGAGGGAGCGCATCATGTCGGGGGCGGCGGTGTTGACGATGCTGGTGTCGAGCAGGATCAGGAAGTTGGCCAGGCACAGCACCAGCAGCGCCGACCAGGGGCCGGACCGGGTCTTCACCGGGAGCCCTCCTTCCCCGCACCGGCGGCGGCGAGGTCGTGCCCGAGCCGCCGGGCGGTCGTCAGGCTCGCCCACGAGACGAGCTCGATCAGCGCCCGGTCGTCGTGGCCCTGGCCGCGGAAGTCCGCCACGACGGCGTCGGTGACCCGGTACGAGGCGAACGCGGCCAGCAGCGCCAGCCGCCCGGCCGGTCGCTCGGCCGCCGGCAGCGGCGCCACCGAGGCCTCCAGCCAGTCCTGCACGAACAGGCCGGGGGCCGGGCCGCCGCCGTCGGCCAGCCGTTCCAGCACGAGCTCGCGCACGCCGCCGGGCACGACGCGCCGCCCGCCGGCCTCGATCGCCGCGGCGGCCCGGGCCAGGGCCCCGGCGACGTGCGGCTGACCGGCGGCCCAGGACAGGTCGGCGGGCAGCGGCGCCTCGGGCAGCAGGGGAAGCGACGTGCCGAGCGCCGGCCGGTGCTTGGCGAGGCCGCCCATGATGCGCTGGGCGACCCGCCGCACGGCCGTGCGCGCCGGCCCGGACACCGGCGGCAGCGGCGACTCGTGCAGGAAGATGTTCACCATCCGGTTGAGGTAGTGGAACGTCACGACGGTGGCGACCAGCTCGGGCACGTGCACGGCGCGGCAGGGCTCCGGCAGCGGGCCGCCGTCGCGGGCCCAGCGGGCGAGCGCGCGCAGCCGCGGGTCGGTGACGGCCTCCGTGCGCCCCGCGACGATCGCCTCGGCGTCCGGGCCGCCGGTGAGGCCGGCGAGCGTGGCGCCGTGCACCTCGACGCAGTACGGGCAGGCGTTGGCCGCCGACACGGCCGCCGCCACCGCCTCCTTCGCCTTCCGGTCGACCGCCCCGACGCACAGCAGGGTTTCGCGCACCACCATCCAGGCGGCGGCGAGGCTCAGCGGGGCCGGGGCGTGCAGCGCCACCGGCGGGGCGAGCATGCCGAAGTCGGCCTCGACCTGGTCGTACACCTCGGACACCAGCCCGGAGGCGGCGCGCCGCGCGACCGGTCGGACGTGGCGTACGTGTGCGAGGCCGACGCGGCGCGTCGCCCGAACGAGCATCTGGCCCACGGGACTTCCTCTCTCTGCGGTGCGGCGCGGGGTCGCGCCGCCCATGGGTTCAGGGCACCGGCGGCGGTGCCGACGGCGGGGCGCGGGGTTCGCGCCGCACATGGGTCGGGGCACCGACGGCAGTGCCGCCGGTGCCCCGGATCGATCCGCTTCAGGCGGTGGGGGCGACGGCTCGCCGGCCCGCCGTTTCTCCGTTGGGTGCAGGGGCGCCGTAGGAGACGGCGACCCCGCGGGCCTGCAGTGCCGCGACGATGCCGGGCATGGCCCGCTCGGCCAGCGCGGCGATGGTCAGCGCCGGGTTGACGGTCAGCGCGCCCGGCACTGCCGAGCCGTCGGTGACGAAGATGCCCGGATGGTTGCGCAGCTCGTGCCGGTCGTCCAGCGCCGACGTGGCCGGGTCGTCACCGATCCGGCACGACGACAGCGGGTGTACCGTGTACGCCCCGACGAGATCGTTGGTCCACGGCATCACCCGCGCCAGCCCGTCCCGTTCGAGGATGTCCTTCACCGCGGCGTCGGCCAGGTTCCACCCGCGCCAGGTGTTCTCCGTCGGGTGGTACCGCAGCGGCCCGTGCCCCAGCATCTGCTGCGAGAACCGGTGCGCGTTGCCGGTCTCCGGCGGCGGCCCGAAGACGCCCTCGTTGTCGTCCTCGGACATCGTGAACACGGTCAGCCACGACTGCCAGCGCCGCAGCATCTCCTTCTTCTCCGGGCCGAACCAGGTGGGGCCGGTGGCGTCCGGCACCTGGGCGAGGATCGTGCCGAGGCCGGGCGGGAAGTACAGCTGCTCGAGGGAGAACCGCTCGAACTCCGGCAGGGAGCCGTCGAGCCGGTCCCAGCTGGCGACGGTCGGGCCGCGGCCGATCTGGTTGGCCGCGTAGGCCGGCCCGTCGCCGCGGCTGAGCCCGAGCACCTCGCGCACGCGGTCCTCGTCGAAGACGGCGGTGTTGAGCCGCTCGCCGTTGCCGGAGAAGTAGCGGCCGACCGCGTGCGGCATCGGGCCCAGGTCGGGCTCGGAGCGCTGCAGGATCACCGGGGTGGCGCCGGTACCGGCCGCCACGATCACGATCTTCGCGTCGATGGCCCCGGCGTCGTGCAGGATTCGGTAGTCCTCGCCGTCGACGATGCGGTAGTGGACCCGGTAGCCGCCGTCGTCGTTGCGGGTCAGGCGCTGCACCTCGTGCAGCGGCCGGATCTGCGCGCCGTGGGCGAGCGCCGCCGGCAGGTAGTTCAGCAGCAGCGAGCGCTTCGCGTCGAACCGGCAGCCCGCCATCATCCAGTTGCAGTTCGTGCACAGCTCGACGTCGACCGCCGACGGGGCCGGGTTGGCGGTGTGCCCGGCGTGCGCGCAGGCGGCCGCGAACAGCCCGCCCGCGTACGGCACCTTGTCCCAGGACTGCATGGTGATCGGCAGGGCCTCGGCGACGCGGTCGTACCAGGGGTCGAGCGCGGCCCGGCTGACCGCCGCCGGCCACATGCGCCGGCCGATGCTGCCCCGGCGCTCGAAGATGAACCCGGGCGCCCGGGGCATCGTGGCGAAGTAGACGACGCTGCCGCCGCCGACGCAGTTGCCGCCGAGCACGCTCATCCCGTCGCCGACGACGAAGTCGAAGATGCGGGTGTACGACGAGCCGAGCTTGAAGTCGTGGTCGAACTCCTCGCTCGTCAGCCAGGGCCCGCGCTCCAGCATCACCACGCGGGCGCCGCCGGCGGCGAGGTGGTAGCCGGCGATCGCGCCGCCGAACCCGGTGCCGATGACGAGGACGTCGGTCTCCTCGGTGGAGTTCATGCCGGGCTCCCGGTCGCCGTCGTGTCGGGGTGGAGGCTGGCCAGCGGCCGGCCGTAGGAGAACCGCGGGAAGCGGAACAGCCCGTCGGCGTCGGGACGCGCGTAGCCGATCGCGAGCAGACCCGGGTGCCCGGCGGCGAACGCGTCGTGGGTGCTCATGTGCGCGGCGCTGTCGAAGGCCATGTTGCTGAACAGCGCGAGACCGACCCACAGCTGCTTCTCCGGGTGCCCGGGCGTGGTCAGGATCTGCACGAGGGCGGCGCGGTGCTCGTACGACAGCGCCACGAACGCCGGCACGTCGTCGTCGAGGTGCAGGCCGCGCTCCTCGGCGTAGTCCTCCGCGTGGTCGTTGAGCGTGAGGGCGAGCCCCTCCAGCGCGTCCGCGATCCCACCGGCGGGCTGTTCGAGGAGCTCGATGGCGCCCGAGGCGACCGCGCCGCCGCCGCTGGCGACACCGGCGATGGCGCGGTCGTCCGGCGAGCGCCGCTCGCCGGGAACGATGGTGTCGGCGAACGCCTCGAGCGTCATCGTCCGCGTCGGATCCGTTTCTGGCACACCGGGTTGCACGGCATACCCCTCCTGTTCGTGGCTGTATCGCACGGGGGGTCGAACCGGTATTTCCACCCGGGCCGGAAATGGCGAGCGAATATGCCGGTTCTTCTGGTGCCGGACCATCGTCGCGGGAGCCCGAATCGGGGTGCATCTTCTGCGTTGCGCCTTGCGCTTTGTCACACCGTTTCGGAGATGCGCGCGGCGCGGCCGGAGAGGCGGCGGCCCAGCCGGCCGGTCGCGTGCAGCCAGGCCACCGTGTCAGCCAGCGTGACGTACAGCGGCCGGGCCCCGGTGCCCAGCAGCGCGTCGGTGGCGGCGGCATCGTACGGCCGCGCGGTGGCGCACAGGTAGACGGCGCCGTGCTCGGCCGGCAGGTGCACCGGCACCGCCCGCTGCAGCACCCCGACGAGCGCGCCGATCGGCAGCATCGCGCGGGCGGGCAGGAAGACCGTCGGTAAGGTGCGCCCGGTGACCTCGCGCAGCGTCCGCACGTAGTCCCGGGTGGACACGTACCGGCCGGGCCCGAAGTAGCGGCGCGCGCCCAGCCCCGGCCGCATCAGCCCGGCGTGCAACGCGGCGGTGTCGCGGACGTCGCCGATCGGGAAGCCGCCGGACGGCCACATCGGCATCAGGCCGCGCAGGGCGTTGCGCAGGCGGGTGACCTGGTCGCCGAGGCGGTCGTCGTACGGGCCGAGCACCGCGGGCGGGTAGGTGATGACGACGGGCGCCCCGTCGGCCTGGTGCCGGCGGGCGATCCGCTCGGCGTCGGCCTTCGTGCGCAGATAGGCGTCGCGCGCCGTGCCGATCGCGGCCGCGGTGCTCAGCGGGGCGCCCGAACCGGCGTCCGGGCCGGGCAGCAGCGCGCCGAACGTCGACACGTGCACGATCGGGTCGAGCCCCGCGGCCCGGGCGGTGCCGAGGACCACCTCGGTGCCGGGCGCGTTGACGCGGCGCATCGCGGCCACGTCGCGGCTGTCGAAGCTGTACACGCCCGCGGCGTGCAGCACCGAGTCGCAGCCGGCGACCGCCCGCCGCACGGCGTCGCGGTCGGTGACGTCCCCGGCGGACGTGCCGACCTCGGTCGCGTCCACGCCCAGCGGCCGCAGCGCCGGGGCGACCGCCACCGGGTTGCGTACCAGCATCCGCACCTCGTGACCGGCCCGCAGGAGCGCGGCGACCGAGTGCGCCCCGATGAACCCGGTTCCGCCGGTGACCAGGATCCGCATCGCCGCCTCCTCTACGTGCGCCAATCATCGCCAGCCCGGCCGCCGGGTGGTTCTCGCATCGTGCGGTGTCGCGCCCGCAGGCATTGCCCGGGCTCCCGGACGGCAAATACTGGCTGCAGCCGAAGGAGGCAGCGATGATCGTCGGTCGAGTGGCGTCGTCAGTCGTCCAGCGTCAGGTCAAATATGTCGTGCCGGTGCCGGTGGAGTCCGCGGCCGGCCTCGTGTCCCGGGTGTACGAACAGGTCGCCGACGAGATGCGCATCGTCGTGCCGCCGGCCCTGCTGCACTCGCCCTCGCCCGACGTGCTCGCCGCGTACTGGATGCTCATGCGGGAGCCGCTGATGCCGGCCCGGCACGTCGACCGGTCGACCAAGGAGGCGGTCGCCGCGGCGGTCTCGGTGGCCAACATCTGCCCGTACTGCGTCGACATGCACAGCGTCTCGCTGTACGACCTGTCCAGCGAGCAGGACGCGGAGGCCCTGGCCGCGGATCGCGTCGAGGACCTCGCCGACCCGCACCAGCGCGCCGTCGCCGCCTGGGCCCGCACCGCGCACCAGCTCGACGACCCGGCCCCGGCGGCGCTGACGCCGGCCGCCCGCGCCGAGCTGACCGGGGTGGTGGTCAGCTTCCACTACCTGACCCGGATGGTGAACGTGTTCCTGTCCAGCTTCCTGCTCCCGCCCGGGCTGGGCCGGCGCTCCCGGCGGCGGGCGAAGCAGGGGATCAGCCGGATCCTGCGGGCCACGCTGCGCGCACCCCGCGAGTCCGGCCGGTCGCTGGCGCTGCTGCCCGACGCCGCCCTGCCGGCGAACGCGGGGTGGGCCGCGCCGCACCCGGAGGTGGCCGCGGCGGCGGCACGGTCCTACGCGGCGTTCGAGGCCGCCGGCGAGCGCTCGCTGCCGCCCGCGGTCCGCGCGATCGTCCTGGACCGGCTGGACCGGTGGCGGGGCGAGGAGACCGGGATCAGTACCGCGTGGTGCGAGGAGCTCATCGCCGGGCTGCCGCCGGCGGAGCGGGCCGCGGGGCGGCTCGCGCTGCTGACCGCCCTCGCGTCGTACCAGGTCGACGACGACGTGGTGGAGGAGTTCCGGCGGTACCACCCGCACGACGCGACGCTCGTCGACGCCGCCGCGTGGGCCGGCTACGCGGCCGCCGCACTGGTGGGCGAGCGCCAGCAGGCCGCGTTCCTCCGGTAGAGCACTTTCGAAGAAGTTTTCCGCCCGCCCCGACCGGCAGGGTGGACGGCAAACCGTGCGAGGAGGCCAGATGGTCAGCAGGGCAGAGGCGCAGCCGTACCGGGGCGGGCTGTCGCAGTGGTTGAGCGGGCGCGGCCATCGGCTCGCGCTCAACGGCTTCATGGTGATCGTGCTGGCGCACTGGGCCGAGCACCTCACCCAGGCGTACCAGATCTGGGTCCTGGGCTGGCCGGTGCCGAAGTCCAAGGGCGCGCTCGGGCTGGCCTACCCGTGGCTGGTCACGTCCGAGTGGCTGCACTACGGCTACGCGCTGGTGATGCTGGTCGGGCTGTGGCTGCTGCGCGGCGGGTTCGTCGGCCGGGCCCGAATCTGGTGGACGGTGGCGCTCGCCATCCAGTTCTGGCACCACATCGAGCACCTGCTGCTGTTCATCCAGGCCCAGACCGGCACGTTCTTCTTCGGCAAGGCCGTGCCCACGAGCGTGCTGCAGCTGGTGTTCCCGCGCGTCGAGCTGCACCTGTTCTACAACACCATCGTCTTCCTGCCGATGGTGGTCGCGGTCTGGCTGCACATGCGCCCCAACCGGGCCGAGGCCCAGCTGGCGACGTGCGCCTGCGCCGGCACCAGGGCACCGGCCTTGTCGGTCGCGTGATGGCGCGGCCCTCGGGGGCCGGGGCCAGGCCCGCACCGGCCCGGCCCGGGCCGGTGCGGCGCATGCTGGGCGGGTTCGTGGTGGCGGCGGTGGCGATCACCGTCGCCACCCTTGCGTTGCTCGACCCCCCGGCCCGGTTCACCGGCACCGACCCGGCCGACGGCGCGGTGCTCGGCGCGCCGCCGTCGCGGGTCGCCGCCGTGTTCACAGGCGGCTTCGAGCCGCGGGAGATGCACCTGACCGTCGCCCCGGCCGGCGGCGGCCTGTCCGTCACGACCGGCCCCGTGCGCCGCGACGGCTCGGCGATCACCGTCGCGGTGTCCATCACGACGGCGGGGCAGTACCTCGTCGGGTACCACGTGCTGCTCGCCGACGGCCGGGAGCTGTCCGGCATCACCCGCTTCACCGTGTCCGGCACCGGGCCCGCGCCCGCCGCCGAGGCCCCGCCCGCCACGGCGGAGGGCGACGGCGGGCACGTACACGGCGGCGACGACCCGCTCAGCCTCGGCCTGCTCGCCCTCGACCTGGTCCTGCTGGTCGTCGTCGCGATCGTGCTGCTGCGCCGGCCGCGGCGCCGAGACCGCACGGCAGGAGGCGGCACCGGGCCCATCGGCGCGTGACGATGGGTCGGGTGCCGCCGGCCAGCGGCGGCCCGACCGCGGGAGGACCACCATGCCCACCATGCTCGGCTCGCTGCGCAGGCTGGCGCTTGCCCCGTCGCTGCTCGAGGTGACCTTCGCCGAACGGGGCTTCCCGGCCCCGGCGACCGATGCGACCCGCCGGCTCGAGGCGATCCCGCAGGCCGTCGTCTGCGGCTTCGAATGGGGCATCGACATGCGCTCCCAGTGGGAGCTGGAGCGCCGCCTGGAGCTGGTGGAGCCCGAGATGCGCGGCTTCGCCTACGAGGGCGCGGCGATGGCCTGCACGGTGCTCGACGCCATGGCCGGCGGCCGCGGCCGGCGCGCCCGGGACCTGCTCAGCGGGCCGGGCGTGCCGCACACGTTCCTCACCTACATCGGCATCGGCTTCGCCATGGCACGGCTGCCGCGGGTGCTGTGGAAGAAGGTCCTGCCGGACCTCACCGGCACCCCGTACTACCCGACGATGAGCTGGCTGGCCGTCGACGGGTACGGCTTCGACCGCGCCTACTTCCAGACGCGGCGCTGGGTCGAGCGGCAGGAGCGGTTCGCGCCGTATCCGTGGCAGGGGCACTCCGGGTACTTCAACCGCGCCTGCGACCAGGGCGTCGGCCGGGCGCTGTGGTTCATCCACGGCGGCCAGGCGGCCGACGTGGTGAGCGCGGTCGAGCGCTTCGCGACCGAGCGCCGGGCCGACCTGTGGAGCGGCGTGGGCCTGGCGGCGACGTTCGCCGGCGGCTGCGACGCCGAGGGGCTCCGGCTGATGCGCCGCGCCGCCGGCGCCGACGGCGCGCACCTGGCCCAGGGCTCCGTGTTCGCGGCCAAGGCCCGGGTCTTCTCCGGGTTCGTGCCGCCGCACACCGAGGTGGCCACGGGCGCGTTCTGCGACATGTCCACGGCCTGGGCGGCCGAGCTCGCCGACGACGTCGCCACCGACGGGCCGCCCGCCGGCACCGCCGAGCCGGACTACGAGGTGTGGCGCAGCCGCGTCCGTGACCATTTCCTGGTCACCACCACGCCCTCGAAGTAGTAACAAGCGTTATCCACTTTCCATTGTTCGTCGTTTCCCGCAAGGGCGAAGAAGACGATTCCATCGATGCCAATGATGATGGTTATGACTTCCTCGACCAGGGGGCGTAATGAGCTATTGGCGATCGCTGAGGCGTCGTGTTCTGACACCCAACGTGTCGGAGACCAAACTCGAGGTCCGGGGCTTTCACGTGAAGAGCCCGGAAGCGCGGCACCGGCTGGAAACGGTCGGTGAGTCATTTCTGCGCGGTTATGCGCTGGCGGCGGAGGCCGGGCGGCCGCTCGACGCCGAGACCGGGCTGGAGCGGGTGGACGCCGAGTTCCGCGGCTTCGCCTACGAGGGCGCGGCGATGGGCTACGCGGTCCGCGACGGGCTGCCACTGGGCCGCCGCGACCACGTCGAGCAGTTCCTGCGGGGCCGCGCCGACCGGCACGTCTACATGGCCTACGTCGGGGTCGGCTGGGCGATGGCCCGGGTGCCGAAACTGCGGTGGTCGACGCTGCACATGCCCGACCCGCTGCTGCGCTGGCTGGTGCTGGACGGCTACGGGTTCCATCAGGCCTACTTCCGGACCCGCCGCTACGTGTACGAGCAGTACCGCGACGACCGCTTCACCTGGCCCGGCGGCGGACCCGGCGACTACGCCAACCGCGTCGTCGACCAGGGCGTCGGCCGGGCGACGTGGTTCGTGGCCGGCACCGAGCCGCGGCGCGTGGTGGAGCTGTTCGCGAAGTTCGCGCCGCACCGGCGGGCCGACCTGTACTCCGGCGCCGGCCTCGCGGCCACCTACGCCGGCGGCGCCGACGCCGCGGAGCTGGAGTGGTTCCGCGATGCGGCCGGGGCGCACGCGGCCGACATCGCGCAGGGGTCGGCCTTCGCGGCCGCCGCCCGGCTGCGGGCCGATCTGCTGGTGCCGCACAACGAAGTCGCGACCAAGGTGTTCTGCGGCATGTCGCCCGCGGAGGCCGCGAGGGTGACCGACGAGACGCGGGTCCAGCTGCCCGGGCGCGCCGACATCGCCGACTACGAGGTCTGGCGGCAGCGAATCAGGGACGCGTTCGTACCCGTCGGCCGCTGACGCGAGCCACGTACTGCGCGGTGTGGTGGCCGCGGGAGGAGAGGGTGTTTCAGCATGACGAAAATCGCTGTGGTGGGCATGGCATGCCGGTATCCGGACGCCACGTCGCCGCGGGAGCTGTGGGAGAACGCGGTGGCCGGGCGGCGCGCGTTCCGCCGCCTGCCGGACGTGCGCATGCGGCTGGACGACTACTGGGCGGCGGACCCGAAGACCCCGGACCGCTTCTACGCCCGCAACGCCGCCGTCATCGAGGGGTACGAGTTCGACCGGATCGCCTACAAGATCGCCGGGAGCACGTTCCGCTCCACCGACATGACGCACTGGCTGGCGCTGGACGTGGCTGCGATGGCCCTCGCCGACGCCGGGTTCCCGATGGGTGAGGGGCTGCCCCGCGAGCGTACCGGCG
This sequence comes from Dactylosporangium sp. NPDC049140, assembly GCF_040648435.1. Classification (NCBI taxonomy): domain Bacteria; kingdom Bacillati; phylum Actinomycetota; class Actinomycetes; order Micromonosporales; family Micromonosporaceae; genus Dactylosporangium; species Dactylosporangium sp. NPDC049140. Next base: position 18,300 of record NZ_JBEZDS010000059.1, read on the forward strand.
TCGTCGTCGGCAACACCCTCACCGGCGAGTTCTCCCGCGCCAACCAGCTGCGGCTGCGCTGGCCGTTCGTGCGGCGCATGGTGGCCGCCGCGCTCAAGGAGCAGGACTGGGACGACGACCAGCTCGGCACGTTCCTCGACGACTTCGAGGCGACGTTCAAGAGCCCGTTCCCGGAGATCGACGAGGACACGCTCGCGGGGGCGCTGTCCAACACCATCGCCGGGCGGATCTGCAACCACTTCGACCTCAAGGGCGGCGGCTACACCGTCGACGGCGCGTGCTCCTCGTCGCTGCTGTCGGTGGCCACGGCGTGCAAGGCGCTGCTCGACGGCGACGTCGACGTCGCGGTCGCCGGCGGCGTCGACCTGTCCATCGACCCGTTCGAGATCATCGGCTTCGCCAAGACCGGCGCGCTCGCCACCGGCGAGATGCGGGTCTACGACCGCGCCTCCAACGGCTTCTGGCCCGGCGAGGGCTGCGGCATGGTGGTGCTGATGCGCGAGCCGGAGGCGGCCAAGGCCGGGCACCGCATCTACGCGTCCGTGGCCGGGTGGGGCATCTCCTCGGACGGCAAGGGCGGGATGACGCGCCCGGAGATCCGGGGATACCAGCTCGCGCTGCGCCGTGCGTACGAGCGCTCCGGCTACGGCATCGACACCGTGGGGCTCTTCGAGGGCCACGGCACCGGTACCAAGGTCGGCGACGCCACCGAGCTCACCGCGCTCTCCGAGGCGCTCAACGCGGCCGGCGGCGACCGCCCGGTGCCGATCGGATCCATCAAGGGCATGATCGGGCACACCAAGGCGGCCGCCGGCGTGGCCGGCCTCATCAAGGCCGCGATGGCCGTGCACCACGAGGTGCTGCCGCCGAGCGTCGGCAGCGTCGACCCGCACGAGGTACTCACCCGGGACGCGCCGAACCTGCGCACCCTGCGCAAGGCCGAGCCCTGGCCGGCCGACGTGCCGGTGCGGGCGGGCGTCACCGCGATGGGCTTCGGCGGCATCAACACGCACGTCGCGCTGGCCAGCGCCCGGCCCCGCCGGCGTACCACCTTCGACACCCGCACGCGCGCGCTCGCCGCGTCGGTGCAGGACGCGGAGCTGCTGCTCGTCGACGCCGCGTCGCCGGGCGAGCTGGTCGAGCGGCTCGACCGGCTGATCGGGTTCGTGGCCGGGCTCGCCTACGCCCAGCTCGCCGACCTGGCCGCGACGCTGCACCGCGAGCTGCGCGACCTGCCGTTCCGGGCCGCGGCCGTGGTCTCCTCGCCGGAGGACGCGGTGGCGCGCCTGACGCGCATCCGCGACGCCGCCGGGTCCGGCGAGACGACGATGCTCTCGGCCGACGGCCGGTGCCTGCTCGGCCACGCCGGCGGGCCGCGCCGGATCGGCTTCCTCTTCCCCGGGCAGGGTTCCGGGCGGGGCGTGAGCGGGGGCGCGCTGCGCCGCCGGTTCGCCGAGGCCGAGGAGGCGTACGTGGGCGCCGCGCTGCCGACCGGCGCCGACGTGGTGGCGACCGAGGTGGCCCAGCCGCGCATCGTGACCGGCTCGATCGCCGGGCTGCGGGTGCTCGGCACTCTCGGCATCGAGGCGTCCGTCGCGGTCGGGCACAGCCTCGGCGAGATCTCGGCCCTGCAGTGGGCCGGCGCGCTCGACGAGGAGACCCTGCTGCGCGTCGCCGGCGTCCGGGGCCGCACGATGGCCGCGCACAGCGCGTCCGGCACCATGGCCGGCGTCAGCGCCGGCCCCGACATCGTGGCGACGCTGTTCAAGGACCTGCCGGTCGTGATCGCCGGCTACAACGGGCCCAGCCAGACGGTCATCGCCGGCACGGTCGACGCGGTGCTGGCCGCCTGCGAGTCGGCCCGTGTGGCCGGGCTGCAGGCCACCCGGCTGCCGGTGTCGCACGCGTTCCACTCCCCGCTGGTCGCCCCGGCCGCGGCGGCGTTCGCGGAGGCGCTCGCCGGTGAGGCGTTCGGGCCGGTGTCCCGCCGGGTCGTCTCCACCGTCACCGGCGACGTGCTGGCCCCCGACACCGACATCGTCGCCCTGCTGCACCGCCAGATCACCGACCCGGTGCTGTTCAGCCAGGCCGTCGCGCTGGCCGCGAAGAACGTCGACCTGTTCATCGAGGTCGGCCCGGGCCGGGTGCTCGGCTCGCTCGCCGGCGCGTCGACGGAGGTGCCCACCGTCTCCCTGGAGACCGACGACGAGTCGATCGAGAGCCTGCTGCGGGTCGTCGGCGCCGCCTACACCATGGGCGGGGCACGCGTCGACGTGGCGCTGTTCCACGGCCGGCTCGTCCGGCCGCTGCAGGTCGGCGCGGAGATGAAGTTCTTCGCCAGCCCCTGCGAGGCCGCGCCGGTCTCGACCCTGCCGTCCAGTCGCCGCAGCACGGCGCCGGCGCAACCGGCCCCGAGCCCGTCCTCGGCCACAATGACCAGTCCGGACACCCCGGCAGGCCAGGTGGCCGAGGACGCACCCCGGGAGTCCGCCGAAGACCTGCTGCGCCGGCTCGCGGCCGAGCGGGCGGAACTGCCGCTCGAGCTGGTGAGCAGCGACAGCCGGCTCCTCGACGACCTGCACCTGAGCTCGATCACCGTCGGGCAGGTCGTCAACCAGGCTGCGCAGCAGCTGCAGGCGCCCGCGGCCCACCTGCCCACCAACTTCGCCACCGCGACCGTCCGGGAGCTGGCCGAGGCGCTGGAGTCGGTGGCCCGCACGGCCGCCGACGCGACGGCCGGGGCCGGGACGCCCGTCGTCGCCGGCGCCGCCGCCTGGGCCCGGCCCTGGCGGCTGGACCTCGACGAGGAGCCGGTGCCGGCGCGGGTCGCGCCGGAGGCCGTCGGCCGCTGGCAGGTGTACGCCCCGAGCGAGCACCCGCTCGCCGAGGAGCTGCGCCAGGCGCTGACCAACGCCCGGCTCGGCAACGGCGTCCTGGTCTGCCTGCCGCCGGACTGCGCCGAGGAGGACCTGCGCTACGCCTTGCACGGCGCGAAGTCGGTGCTGGGCGCGCCCGACGGGACCCGCTTCGTGCTCGTCCAGCACGGGCGCGGCGCGGCCGGGCTGGGCAAGACGCTGCGCCTCGAGGCGCCGCAGCTGCGCACGACGATCGTGCACCTGCCGGTCGGGCCGGGCGCGATCGACAAGGTCGTCGCCGAGGTCGGCGCGACCGCGACCTACGCCGAGGTCCACTACGACGGCGACCGCCGCCTGGTGCCGACGCTGCGCGCGATGCCGGTCCGGCCCAGCCACAGCCAGGCGGCGCTCGGCGCCGGCGACGTGCTGCTGGTGACCGGGGGCGGCAAGGGCATCACCGCCGAGTGCGCCCTGGCGATGGCGACCGACAGCGGGGCCCGCCTGGCGCTGCTGGGCCGCTCGGACCCGGCCGCGGACGCGGAGCTCTCGGCCAACCTCGCCCGCATCGCCGCGGCCGGGGTGACGGTGCGCTACGCCCGGGCCGACGTCACGGACGCCGCCGCGGTACGGCGGGCGGTCGACGAGCTGACCGGTGAGCTCGGGCCGGTCACGGCCGTGCTGCACGGCGCCGGCCGCAACGAGCCCGCCGGCCTGGCGAGCCTGGACATGGCGGCGGTGCGCAGCACGTTCGCGCCGAAGATCGACGGCCTGCGCGCCGTCCTCGACGCCGTCGAACCCGAGCGGCTGCGGCTGCTGGTCACCCTCGGCAGCATCATCGGCCGGGCCGGCCTGCGGGGCGAGGCGCACTACGCCACCGCCAACGAGTGGCTCGCCGATCTCACCGTCGAGTTCGGCCGGCAGTACCCGAACTGCCGCAGCCTGTGCCTGGAGTGGTCGGTGTGGTCGGGCGTCGGCATGGGGGAGCGGCTCTCGGTCGTGGAGTCCCTGAGCCGCGACGGCGTCACGCCGGTCACCCCCGACCAAGGCGTGGCGATCCTGCGCCGGCTCCTCGCCGACCCGCAGACCCCGCCGGTGACGGTCATCAGCGGGCGCACCGAGGGCATCGACACGGTCCGGTACCACCTGCCGAAGCTGCCGCTGCTGCGCTTCGTGGAGCGGCCGCTGATCCGCTACCACGGCGTCGAGGTGGTCACCGAGGCCGAGCTCAGCGTCGGCGTCGACGGGTACCTCGCCGACCACCACCTCGACGGCAACCTGCTGTTCCCCGCGGTCTTCGGGATGGAGGCGATGGCGCAGGTGGCCGCCGCCGTCACCGGGGTCGCCACGGTGCCGGTGATCGAGCAGGCCGAGTTCCTGCGCCCGATCGTGGTGCCGCCGTACGGCCGGACCACGATCCGCATCGCGGCCGTGGTGACCGACGACGACACCATCGAGGCGGCCATCCGCAGCGAGGAGACGGCGTTCGCCGCCGATCACTTCACCGCCCGGCTGCGCCTCGGCGCCGTCGCGGTGCCGGACGGCCCGCCGGACCAGGTCGCCGACGGCCTGACCCCGGTGCCCCTCACGCCCGGCGACCTCTACGGCGGCACCCTGTTCCAGGGCGGCCGGTTCCAGCGGCTGCGCCGGTACCACCGCGCCGCCGCCCGCCACGTCGACGTCGACGTCGAGTCGGTCGGGGCGGTGGACTGGTTCGCCCCGTTCGTGCCGCACGAGCTGCTGCTGGGCGACCCCGGGGTGCGCGACGCGCTCATGCACGGCAACCAGGTCTGCGTCCCCGACGCCACCCTGCTGCCGGCCGGCGTCGAGCGGATCCATCCCGGCGGGGAGAAGCTCTCCGCGGCCCGGGAGCTGCGCTACTGCGCCACCGAGCGCAGCCGCGACGGCGACACCTACGTGTACGACATCGCGCTGCGCAACGAGACCGGCGCGGTGGTCGAGCGCTGGGAGGGCCTGCGCCTGCGGGCCGTGCGCAAGCAGGACGGCCGCGGACCGTGGGTCGCCCCGCTGCTCGGCCCCTACCTGGAGCGCACCCTCGGGGACCTCACCGGCGCCCGCGTGGCCGTGGTGGTCGAGCCGGACGGCCCGGCCGACAAGCGGGCCGACCACGTCGCGCAGCGGCGGGCCCGGACGCTGGTGGCCGCCGGGCGGGCGTTCGGCCGCCCGGTCGAGCTGACCTACCGGCCCGACGGCCGGCCCGAGGTGGCCGGGGACCGCACGGTCTCGGCCGCGCACGGCGCCGGGGTCACGCTGTTCGTCGCCGCGCCGGGGCTGCTCGGCTGCGACGTCGAGCAGGTCGAGGAGCGCACCGAACAGACCTGGGAGGGCCTGCTCGGCACGCACGCCGAACTGGCCCGGCTCATCTGCGCGACGACCGGCGACAGCCTCGACACCGCCGGCACGCGGGTCTGGTCGGCGATCGAGTGCCTGCAGAAGGCCGGGCTGCCGCCGCGGGGCCCGCTCACCCTGCAGCCCGCGGCCCGCGACGGGTGGGTCGTGCTCAAGGCCGGCGAGGCCTGCGTCGCGACGTTCGTGACGAGCCTGCGCGACGTGGCCCGCCCGGCCGTGTTCGCCGTGCTGAGCGCGGTGCCGGCCGAAGGGGAGCGGTGAGCGTGGACAAGTACTTCGAGATCCTGCACACCGTCGGCTTCGAAGAGACGAACATCGTCGGCAACGTGTACTACGTCAACTACCTGCGCTGGCAGGGCCGCTGCCGGGAGATGTTCCTCAAGCGGCACGCCCCGGACGTGCTCGCGGACCTGCAGGCCGACCTCAAGCTCTTCACGCTGCGGGTCGACTGCGAGTTCTTCGCCGAGATCACGGCCTTCGACGACCTCTCCATCCGGATGCGGCTGGTGGAGCTGGCCCAGACGCAGCTGGAGTTCGGGTTCGACTACGTGCGGCTCAACCCGGGCGGCGGCGAGACGCTCGTCGCCCGGGGGTCCCAACGAGTGGCGTGCATGCGGGGGCCCAACACCCGCACGGTGCCGGCCCGGGTGCCCGACGCGCTGCAGCGCGCGCTCGAGCCCTACGCCGTCGACGCGCGCGCCGGGTACCGGCCCTAGCGATGCACAGGAGGTCAGCATGAACGTCCAGCCCCAGCCGAACGGCACGGTCTTCGACCCGGCCGCGCTGCGGCGGGCCTTCGCGGCGTTCGCGACCGGGGTCACGGTCGTCACCGTCGGTGGGGTCACCCCGCACGGGATGACCGCGAACTCGTTCACGACGGTCTCGCTCGACCCGCCCCTGGTGCTGATCTGCGTCAAACGCGACGCGATCATGCACGACGCCCTCGCCGCCGCCGGCGCGTTCGCGGTGTCGGTGCTGGCCTCCGACCAGGAGCCGGTGGCGCGGTACTTCGCCGACCGCCGCCGGCCCCTGGGCCGCCAGCAGTTCGACATCGTGGACTGGCGGCCGGGCGAGTGCACCGGCGCGCCGCTCATCGGCGGCGCGCTCGCGCACTTCGAATGCGAGATGTGGCGGGCCTACGACGGCGGCGACCACACCATCTTCCTGGGCCGGCCGGTGCGGTTGTACCGGCAGGCCGGCGACGATGCCCTGGTCTTCGTCGGCGGCGAGTTCCGCAACGTGACCGGGGCCCGGACCGAGGTGACGACATGACAATGGTGAAAGCGCCCGGCCGCACACCGCCGGGGCCCTCGAAGGCCTCCTCCATCCGCATGCTCATGGTGATGGGCCGGGACCGGCTCGGCATGATGACCGACGCCGCCGCGCGCTACGGCGACGCGTCCCGGCTGCCGGTGGGCCCCAAGAGTCTGTACTTCTTCAACCACCCCGACCACGCCAAGCACGTGCTGGCCGACAACGCCGTCAACTACCACAAGGGCATCGGCCTGGTGCACGCCCGCCGCGCCCTCGGCGACGGGCTGCTCACCAGCGAGGGCGAGCTGTGGCGCAAGCAGCGCAAGGTGATCCAGCCGGCGTTCCAGAGCCGGCGGATCGCGGCCCAGGCCTCGGTGATCGCGGAGGAGGGCGCCGCGCTGGTCGCCCGCCTCCGCGCCCACGGCGACGCCCCGGTCGACGTCCTGCAGGAGATGACCGGGCTCACCCTCGGGGTGCTCGGCCGGACCTTGCTCGACGTCGACCTGGGCGCGTACGACTCCATCGGCGGCGACTTCGCGGCCGTGCAGGACCAGGCGATGTTCGAGCTCGCGTCGCTGAGCGCGGTGCCCACCTGGATCCCGCTGCCCCGGCAGCTGCGGTTCCGCCGGGCCCGCCGCGACCTGCAGGGCATCGTCGACGACCTGGTCGCGCAGCGGACCGCCCGCTCGGTCGAGCGCGACGACGTGCTGTCGCGGCTCATCGTGTCCGCCGGCCAGGAGGAGGACCCGGGCATCGGCCGGCAGCGGCTGCGCGACGAGCTGGTGACGCTGCTGCTGGCCGGGCACGAGACCACGGCGAGCACGCTGAGCTGGACGCTGTACCTCATCGACCGGCACCCGGAGGTGCGCGAGCGGCTGCGCGAGGAGGCGCTGTCGGTGCTCGGCGACCGGCTGCCCACCTACGACGACCTGACCCGGCTGCGGTACACCGCGATGGTGATCGAGGAGGTCATGCGGCTGTTCCCGCCGGTGTGGATCCTGCCCCGCAAGTCCCTCGCCGAGGACGAGGTCGGCGGCTACCGGGTGCCGGCCGGCGCGGACCTGCTCATCTGCCCGTTCACACTGCACCGCCACCCCGCGTTCTGGACCGACCCGGAGCGCTTCGACCCCGAGCGGTTCGACCCGGACAAGGTCCACGACCGGCCGCGGTACGCCTACATCCCGTTCGGCGCCGGGCCCCGCTTCTGCGTCGGCAACCACCTCGGCATGATGGAGGCCGCCTTCGTGACCGCGCTGCTCGTGCGCGAGCTGACGCTGACGAAGGAGCCCGGCTACGAGGTCCGGCCGGAGCCGATGCTGTCGCTGCGGGTCCGTGGCGGCCTGCCGATGCGGGTCCGCCCGGCCCGCTGAGCCACCCGCACACGGCAATGCCCCCGGGAGTTGTACCTCCCGGGGGCATTTGCCTGCGCGGGTCAGCCGCGGCGGTTGCCGACGAGCGCCACGAGGGTACCGACGACCTCGGCCGGGGACGGCGTCGCCAGCCACGACTCGTGGATCGCGGCGGCGCCGGTGCGGAACCGCGGAAGCTCGACGACCTGCAGGATGAGCTTGCCGATCTCCTCGACGCTCAGCGCCCGGTGGTTGAGCGCGACGCCGGCGCCGGTGCGGGACAGGTAGTTGGCGACCGGGGTCGCCTCGGTGCTCTTCGCCGGCATGATCCAGCGCGGCGCCGTCGCCTCGACCGCCTCGGCCACCCCGAACTCCCGGCCGACCTGGTAGGTGCCGGTGTCGACGGCGTCCGGCGCGGCCGTCTCCTGCCGCAGCAGGAGCGACTCGCCGGTGTCGCACGAGATCTGCGGTACCCGCAACGCCCGCGCCGCCGCCATCGTGCCGACCCCGCCGTGGTGGATGATCGCCGAGCAGGTCGGCAGCAGCTGGGTCAGCGGCACCCACTCGATCGCGCACACGTTGTCGGGGAGCTTCTCGATGCCCTGCAGCTGCAGCGCGTTGAGGGTCGCCACGACCTCCACGCCGAGGCCGTCGACGGCCTCGATGAGCTTCGGCAGCCGGTCCCAGTCGCCGGGGATGAACCGCCGGTTCGACTCGCCCAGCGACAGCGCGACCCGGGGCACCTGCGGCTCGTGCAGCAGCCACGGCTGGGCCGGCTCGGCCCCGCTGTACGGGACGTGGCGCACGTGGATCGTGGTGACGGTGGTCGGCGGGCCGTACCCGGGCGGGGTCGGGTCGACGGTCCACTGCCCCAGCAGCAGCTCGTCGTCGATCTCGACGCCGTGGCGCTCGGCGAGCGGGCGCAGCAGGTCGGCGAGCGGGTTCTCCGGCAGGCCGGCCGCGCGCACCTGCTCGCGCCGGGCGGCGAGGCGCTGCAGGCTCCACGCGAAGCAGTCGGTGCCGAACAGCAGCCGGCCGTGCGCGGCGCCGGACAGCCGGGCCGCGAACGGGGCCGAGGAGAACGTCGGGTCCCACAGCACCAGGTCGGGCTTCCAGGCCTGGGCGAAGGCGATCAGGTCGCCGGCCTCGGGCAGGTCGGGGCGCACGTAGTCGGCCGCGGGGATGAGCATGTACTGGAAGAAGGTGATCCAGTGCTCGAGCTCCTCCTCGTTCAGGCCGAGCGCCTCGGCGTAGGCGAGGACCAGCTCGGGATCGCGCGGCGTGGGCGCGTCCTCGCGGTTGCGGGCCTCGGTGGACTGCGGTTCGCCGAGCGCCACCGCGGTCAGCCCGGCCGCGGTGATGTTGTCGGTGATCGAGTAGTGCGAGGCGATCCGCACCTCGTGGCCCGCGCTCTGGAACGCCCACGCCAGGGGGACGATCGGCAGGAGGTGCGCGACCGAAGGGTACGTGGTGAACAGGACTCGCATCGGCGTCTCCGTCGGTTGGTCGGGGTGGCGTTGGTCGGGGTGGCTAGTGTTTGCGGGCGATCGTGAGGCCGTCGGCGATCGGCAGCATCACCGTCTCCAGCCGCTCGTCGGCCGCGAGCGTCGCGTTGAACGTGCGCAACGCCTGGGCGCTGCGCCGGGCCAGGCCGGCGTCGGCCAGCTCCGGGTCGAGGACGTAGCCGTCGAGCAGGACGTTGTCGGCCAGCAGCAGGCCGCCGGGGCGCAGCACCGGCACGGCGAGCTCGAGGTAGGTCGGGTAGTTCATCTTGTCGGCGTCGACGAAGACGATGTCGGCCGATGCCGCCTCCAGGGTGCGCAGCGTGCGGCCCGCGGGCCCGAGGCGGAAGTCGATCCGGTCGTCGACCCCGGCGTGGCGCCAGTGCTCCCGGGCCAGGCCGATCCAGCCGTCGGTCACGTCGCAGCTGATCACCCGGCCGCCGGGGACCAGCCCGCGGGCCATGGCGAGGGCGGAGAGGCCGGTGAAGGTACCGACGTCCACCGCACAGCGGGCGGACACCAGCTTCGTCAGCACGGTCAGCAGCGCCACCTGCTCCAGCGGCACGGCCATGCCGGCCGCGTCGCCCACGTTTGCGGTGCTCTCGGCCAGGCCGCGCACCGCCGGGTCGGGCGGGGAGCACGACCTGACCAGATAGTCCCGCATCGCCTGGTTGACCGGCACATGCTTGACCTCGGCGAATCCCGGGGTTCCCATCAAGCCCTCCCTGGCCTCGACGAACTCACCACGGCACGGCACGCGCGCCGGCGCTGCCATCGTCGCGGGGGATCGACCGGCGTCGCATCCTCTGAAGTGCGGCGTCGCCCCCGCTGACGTGCGCACGAGGCGGATTGCGTATATGCGCTGACTGCGCAACACCAGAGATGCGCGGGATCGGTGCGACCGGAGATCGTCGCCAGGAGAGCAATCCGACCTCCGTGCTACGAATTGGGGAAGCCATGCGCCGGTTCCGCATCGATGTGCCGCAGACCCAGCTGGACGACCTGCACCGCCGGCTCGCCGACACCCGATGGCCGGCCCAGCCGGACACCGGCTGGGAGCGCGGGGTGCCGCTGACCTACCTCCGCGAGCTGGCCGAGTACTGGCGCACCGGTTTCGACTGGCGCGCGGCCGAGGCCCGGCTCAACTCCTACGAGCAGTACGTCACCGAGATCGACGGCGCCGACGTGCACTTCCTGCACGTCCGCTCGCCCCACGCGGGAGCCCGGCCGCTGCTGCTGACCCACGGCTGGCCCGGCTCGGTCGCGGAGTTCCTCGACGTGATCGGGCCGCTGACCGACCCGGGCACCTACGGCGGCGACCCGGCCGACGCGTTCCACCTCGTCATACCGTCGATCCCCGGGTTCGGCTTCTCCACCCCGACCGGCGGCACCGGCTGGGGCACGGCCCGGGTGGCGGCCGCGTGGGCCGAGCTGATGCGCCGGCTCGGCTACGACCGGTACATCGCCCAGGGCGGCGACGCGGGCTCGGTCATCTCGCTGGGCATCGGGCGCGCCGACGCCGAGCACGTGGCCGGCGTCCACGTCAACATGCTGATGACGTTCCCGTCCGGCGATCCGGCCGAGCTCGCCGGGCTCGGCGAGGCCGACCTGGCCCGGCTGGGGCAGCTGTCCCGGTTCGACACGGAGCTGTCCGCGTACATGAAGCTGCAGTCGACGCGGCCGCTGACCCTGTCGTACGCGCTCACCGACTCGCCCGTCGGCCAGCTGGCCTGGATCGTGGAGAAGTTCCGTGAGTGGACCGACTCCGAGAAGGTCCCCGAGGACGCCGTCGACCGTGACCGGATGCTCGCCATCGTCTCGACCTACTGGTTCACCGCGACGGCCGGCTCGTCGGCGATGCTCTACTTCGAGGACGCCGAGGGCCTGCGCCGCATCGGTGCGGCCGGCGGCGCGCTGCCCCCGCCGGTGACGGTGCCCGTCGGCGTGGCCGTGTTCCCGCACGACATCCTGCTGCCGGTTCGCCGGCTGGCCGACCGCGACCTGCCCAACATCGTGCAGTGGAGCGAGTTCGACAAGGGCGGCCACTTCGCCGCCCTGGAGCAGCCCGAGCTGTTCGTGGCCGACATCCGCGAGTTCGCCCGCCGGGTGCACTGAGCCCCGCTTCCGAGGGAGTCAGCGATGAGTACCGACCACGAAGCGTCGACCCCGGCCCGACTCACCTACTCGGCGCTGTCGGACCGGCACGCCTTCGACGACGTCGAGACCTTCCTGCGGCGCATGGCGCAGGCGCGCGAGCACACGTACACCAACACCGCCCACGTGCCGCTGGGCGACCTCGCGCTGTGGCACACCGACGCCGAGGCCGGGGTCATCCGGCACGCCAGCGGCAAGTTCTTCACCGTGCAGGGTCTCGACGTGCACATCCCGACCGGCGCGGTACCGCACTGGGACCAGCCGATCATCAACCAGCCCGAGATCGGCATCCTCGGCATCCTCATGAAGGAGTTCGACGGGGTCCTGCACTGCCTCATGCAGCTGAAGTCGGAGCCGGGCAACTGCAACGGCATCCAGGTGTCCCCGACGGTCCAGGCGACCCGCAGCAACTACACGCGGGTGCACGGCGGCAACCCCACCCCGTACCTGGACTACTTCCGCGACCGGTCGCAGCACCGCGTCATCCTCGACGCGCGCCAGTCGGAGCAGGGCGCCTGGTTCCTGCGCAAGCTGAACCGCAACATGATCATCGAGGTGACCGGGCCGGTGGAGGCCCGCGAGGGCTTCCACTGGCTCACCATCGCGCAGCTGCACGAGCTGCTCGCCCTCGACGACGTGGTGAACATGGACGCCCGCTCGGTGCTGTCCTGCATGCCGTTCGAGGAGTGGGCGGACCGCTCCGGCGACGCGCAGGACAGCCGGCATTCCACCGCCGAGCTGCTGAGCTGGATCACTGAGCGGCGCAGCCTGACCAGTGTGGACCTGCGCCAGGTACGACTCGGGGACCTGGGGGAGTGGCGCTGCGACGACGCCCGGATCTCCCACGTCCCGGAGCGCTTTTTCGACGTCATCGGGGTGCGGGTGGAGGCGTGCGGCCGCGAGGTCGGGCGCTGGGACCAGCCCATGTTCGCCGCCCGCGGCGAGGGGGTCGTGGCCTTCCTCATGACGCGCTTCGACGGTGTACCGCACGTGCTGGCCAACGCGCGCGTGGAGGCCGGCTACGCCGACCGGGTGGAGCTCGCGCCGACGGTGCAGTGCATCCCGGACAGCTACCGCGACCTGCCGCGCTCGAAGTGGCCGCCGTTCCTCGACGACGTGCTGCGGGCCGACCCCGCGGCGATCCGCTACGACGTGCTGCAGTCCGAGGAGGGCGGCCGCTTCTACCACACCCGCAGCCGCCACCTCGTCATCGAGACCGGCGACGAGCTGGTGCACCCGGAGTTCCGGTGGATGACCCCGAGGCAGCTGGCCGGGCTGCTGTGGCACAGCAACTACGTCAACGTCCAGGCCCGCAGCCTCCTGGCGTGCCTGCGCGCGGTCGAGCGGCTGGCCCCGGCGGAGCGTGCCCGGTGACCACCGTGACCGTACTGGGCGGCTCCGGCTTCCTCGGCAGCGCGTTCACCGCCGCCGTCAGCGCCCGGCCGGTGCGGCTGCGCGTGCTGTCCCGCCGCCCCGCTCCCGTGCCCGCGGACGCCCGGGCCGACGTCGAGGTCCGCCGGGCCGACGTCGCCGACCCGGGCGTGGTGGCCGCGGCGGTGGCCGGCGCCGACGTCGTGGTGAACCTGCTCAAGCACGACGGCGACTGGCGCCGGGCCGGCACCGACCCGCGCAGCGAGCTGGTCAACACCGGCACGACCGCGGCCATCGTGGCGGCTCTGCGCGGCCGCCGGTCCTCGGGCCGCCACTCGCCGGCGGTGTGCGTGTTCGCCGGCACGGTGTCGCAGGTCGGGGTCCCCCCGGAGCGGCCCCTGGACGGCTCCGAGCCCGACCGGCCGCAGACGCCGTACGACGCGCAGAAGCTCGAGGCCGAGCGGCTGCTGCTGGCCGCGACCGCCGCCGGCGTGCTGCGCGGGGTCAGCCTGCGCCTGCCGACCATCTACGGGCAGGGCCCGGCCGCCGCCGCGCCGGACGTCGGCGTCATTGCCGCGATGATCCGCCGCGCCCTCGACGGCGCGCCGCTGACCATGTGGGGCGACGGCCGCGTCATGCGCGAGTTCGTCCACGTCGAGGACACCGTGCGGGCGTTCCTGGCCGCGATCGACGGGGCCGACCGGCTCAGCGGCCGCCACTGGCTGCTCGGCACCGGCGCGCCGAGCTCCCTGCGCGACGCGCTGCACCTGGTGTCCGGCGCGGTCGCCGCCGTCAGCGGGGCCGCGCCCGTCCCGGTGGTCGCCGTCCCGCCACCCGCCCACGCCACCGCCACCGACCTGCGCAGCGTGCGCGTCGACCCCGTCCCGTTCAGCGCGGCCGCCGGCTGGTTTCCGCGCGTGACGCTGGCCGAGGGCATCAGCCGCACCGCCGCCGCGCTCTTCGCCGACCGTGACCGTGCTGCCCGAAACGGAGTGCTTGCGTGACCATCCGCGTCTGGAACTACACCGCCGAATACGAGGCCGAAAGGGCCGACGTCCTCGATGCCGTCGACAGCGTGTTCCGCTCCGGCCAGCTCGTGCTCGGCCCGAGCGTACAGAGCTTCGAGGAGGAGTTCGCCGCCTACCACGGCCTGCCGCACTGCGTCGGCGTCGACAACGGCACCAACGCCATCAAGCTCGGACTGCAGGCGCTCGGCATCGGCCCGGGCGACGAGGTCATCACCGTGTCCAACACCGCGGCGCCGACCGTCGTCGCCATCGACGCGCTGGGCGCCACGCCGGTCTTCGTCGACGTCCGCGAGGAGGACTACCTCATCGACGTCGGCCAGGTCGAGGCGGCCGTCACCGGGCGCACCAAGTGCCTCCTGCCGGTGCACCTGTACGGCCAGTGCGCCGACATGGCCCCGCTGCGGGAGATCGCCGACCGGCGCGGCCTGGCCCTGTTCGAGGACTGCGCGCAGGCGCACGGGGCCCGCCACCACGGCCGGCTCGCCGGCAGCATGGGCGACGCCGCCGCGTTCTCGTTCTACCCGACCAAGGTGCTCGGCGCCTACGGCGACGGCGGCGCCGTCGTCACCTCCAGCGCGCAGACCGACCAGCGCCTGCGCCGGCTGCGCTTCTACGGCATGGCGGAGCGCTACTACGTCGTGGAGACGCCGGGGCACAACAGCCGCCTCGACGAGGTCCAGGCCGAGATCCTGCGCCGCAAGCTCGGCCGCCTCGACGGGTACGTCGCCGCCCGGCGGGCCGTCGCCGCGCGCTACGCCGAGGGCCTGGGCGACACCGAGCTCGTGCTGCCGCGGGTGAACCCCGGCAACGAGCACGCCCACTACGTCTACGTCGTGCGCCACCCGCGCCGCGACGAGATCATCGAGCGGCTCAAGGCCTACGGCATCGAGCTCAACATCAGCTACCCGTGGCCGGTGCACACGATGACCGGGTTCGCGCGCCTCGGCCACGGCCAGGGCGACCTGCCCGTCACCGAGCGGCTGGCCGGGCAGATCTTCTCGCTGCCCATGTACCCCTCGCTCTCCCTCGACCTGCAGGACAAGGTCATCGACTCGCTCCGCCGGGTGCTCGAAACCGTCTGAGAAAGCCGGAGGTCCACGTGAAGGTTCGCAAGCTGGCCGTAGAAGGGGCACTGGAGCTCACCCCGCGGGTGTTCGAGGACGCCCGCGGCCTGTTCGTCTCGCCCTTCCAGGAGGAGGCGTTCGCAGCGGCCACCGGGCGGCGGCTGTTCCCGGTCGCCCAGACCAACCACAGCCGCTCGTCCCGGGGCGTGGTGCGCGGCGTGCACTACACGACCACCCCGCCCGGCACCGCCAAGTACGTCTACTGCGCCCGCGGCGCCGCGCTGGACATCGTGGTGGACATCCGGGTGGGCTCGCCCACCTACGGCGCGGTGGACGCCGTGCTGCTGGACCAGGCCGACTTCCGCTGCATGTACTTCCCCGTCGGCGTCGGCCACGCGTTCGTCGCCCTCGCCGACG
Organism: Dactylosporangium sp. NPDC049140; assembly: GCF_040648435.1. NCBI lineage: Bacteria > Bacillati > Actinomycetota > Actinomycetes > Micromonosporales > Micromonosporaceae > Dactylosporangium > Dactylosporangium sp. NPDC049140. The sequence continues at coordinate 33,661 of NZ_JBEZDS010000059.1, forward strand.
ACACGGTGATGTCCTACATGCTCTCGGGCTCCTACGTGGCCGAGCAGGAGCTGGCCCTGCGGGCCCTGGACCCCGCGCTGGCGCTGCCGATCCCCGACGACGTCGAGCCGCTGCTGTCCGACCGCGACCGGGTCGCCATCACCCTGGCCGAGGCGCGCGCGCAGGGCCTGCTGCCGCGCTACGAGGAGTGCCGGCGGATCGAGGCGGCCCTGATGCCCCCGCTCGACGTCGCGGTGCCCGCGTAGCGCCGATGAGTTTTCCGGCGAACGGCCGTCTCAAGACATGCAGCCGGAACGTGGTACGAAAACGAGGAGAGGGTCATGGAAACTGAAGCTGTCGAGCCGGGCGTGCGGGCGGGCCGGCGCGAATGGCTGGGGCTGGCGGTGCTGATCGTGCCGTCGATGCTGGCGATGATCGACCTGACCGTGCTGTTCCTGGCCCTGCCCAAGATCACGGTTGATCTCGGTGCCAACGCCACCCAGCAGCTGTGGATCAGCGACGTCTACGGCTTCCTCATCGCGGGCTTCCTGGTCACGATGGGCACGCTCGGCGACCGCGTCGGCCGGCGCCTGGTGCTGCTCGTCGGCGCCTCCGCGTTCGCCGTGCTGTCGGTCGTCGCGGCCTACGCCAACAGCGCCGAGATGCTGATCGTGGTCCGGGCGCTGATGGGCATCGCCGGCGCGACGATCTTCCCGAGCACGCTCGCGATGATCAACGGCATGTTCAAGAACCCGAAGCAGCTCGGCGTCGCCGTCGCCGCCTGGGCGACCGCACTGACCGGCGGCGCGGCCATCGGGCCGGTCGTCGGCGGCGTGCTGCTGCACTGGTTCTGGTGGGGCTCGGTCTTCCTCATCGCGGTGCCCGTCATGGCGCTGCTGCTGATCGCGGGCCCGGCGCTGCTGCCCAACCTGAAGGCCCCCGACACCGGCCGCATCGACCCGCTCAGCGTGCTGCTGTCGCTCGCGGCGATCCTGCCGTTCATCTACGGGCTCAAGGAGGTCGCCCGCACCGGCTGGCACCTCACGCCGGTGCTCGTCTCGGTCGCCGGCATCGTGTTCGGCCTGCTGTTCGCGATGCGCCAGCGCAGCCTCGCCAGCCCGCTGCTGGACCTGCGCCTGTTCGCGATCCGCGCGGTCAGCGGGGCGCTGGCGCTGGGCCTGCTCTCCGCGATCATCCAGGGCGGCGCGAGCTTCTTCATTACCCAGCACCTGCAGCTGGTACGCGGGCTGACCCCGCTCAGCGCGGGCCTGTGGCTGCTCGTGCCGACGCTCGCGCTGGTGCTCGGCATCTTCATCAGCATGGGCCTGGCCCAGGAGGTGGTGAAGCCGGCCTACATCCTCAGCGTCGGCGCGGTCATCGCCGCCATCGGGATGGTGGTGCTGACCCAGATCGGGCCCGCCTCGGGCCTGTCGACGCTCATCATCGGCGCCGTCATCGTCTACGTCGGCGGGGCCCCGGTGGGCCCGATGGTCAGCCAGATCGTCGTGCCGTCCTCGCCGCCGGAGAAGGCCGGCTCGGCCTCCGCGCTGCAGTCGACCGCGGGCGAGCTCGGCCTGTCGCTGGGCATCGCGCTGCTGGGCAGCATCGGTGCCGCCGTCTACCGGGGCGAGATCAGCGTGCCGGCGCCGCTCGCCGGGACCCCGGAGGGCGAGGTCGCGTCGGAGACCGTCGCCGGTGCCCTGACGGTGGCCCAGAACCAGCCGGCCGACGTGGCCGGGGCCCTCGTGCAGTCGGCCCGCTCCGCCTTCGACAACGGCATGAACGCCGCCGCCGTGGTGGGCGCGATCGCCTTCCTGGCATTGGCGCTGCTGCCGCTGGTGACCCTGCGGCACATCAGGCCGTTCGGGGCGCAGGAGAAGGAGGCGAAGGCCGCCGCCGAGGCCAAGGCGAACATCGGCAAGCAGCCTTCCGGGCACGACTCCCCGGCCTCGGCCGCCATCGACTGAACTCTCACCGCAACGCAGACCTGGCCGCTCCACCCCCGGGGGCGGCCAGATCTGTGTCGTACCACCATCACCGAAAGAGAACGGAGCACATCAATGGCCACAGTAGTAGCCGACATGTCGATGTCCCTGGACGGCTTCATCGCCGATCCGGACGACTCGGTGGGATCGCTGTTCGACTGGTACTTCAACGGCGACGTCGCGGTGCCGTCGCGGTTTCCGCAGCGATGGACCTTCCACACGTCGAAGGCCAGCGCCGAGTGGCTGCGCGAGTCGATGGACAACGCGGGCGCCATCGTCACCGGCCGGCGGCTGTTCGACTACACCGACGGCTGGGGCGGCACCCACCCCTGGGACGTGCCGGTGTTCGTGGTGACGCACGAGGCACCGACGGACTGGCGGCGGGACGGCTTCACCTTCGTCACCGACGGCATCGCCGCCGCCGTGGCCCAGGCCTCCGCGGTCGCCGGCGACCGCTGGGTCGGCGTCGCCGGGCCCAACGTGGCCCAGCAGTGCCTCGACGAGGGCCTGCTGGACCTGCTGCGGATCAACCTGGTGCCGGTGCTGTTCGGGGAGGGCATCCGCTTCTTCGACGACCTGGCGGGCGCGCCGTACCGGCTGGAGGACCCCGTCGTGATCGAGGGGCAGTCGGTGACGCACATGCAGTACCGCGTGAAACGCTGAACCCACGCAGACCGGTGCCCCCGGAGACCTCTCCGGGGGCACCGTCGTGGGCGGGCGTCAGCGGCGTGACGGGTCGAGCTCGCCGGCCGGAGCCGGGCTCACCGGCGCGTCCTGCTCGGCCGGGGACACCGCGGCCGCGCCGGCCGGGGCCGGGGACACCGGGGCCTCCGCCGGGACCAGGGTGCGCCGCGGGGTCTTGATGAAGCGCCGCAGGCCGCGGGTGGCCGGCAGCTCGACGGTGCGGTAGAGCACCCAGGCCGCGAACATCGCCACGGTCAGGTACAGCAGGAACATCAGCAGGTTGCCCCACACCGGCAGCGGCGTGCGCGAGTTGTCGATGAGGCCGATCGCGGCCATCCACTGCCGCGGGAAGTCGCGGTTCACCCCGCCCGACATGATCGACTTCGCATCGATGGTGAACAGGACGAAGAGCACGTGCACGGCGTAGAAGCAGAACGTCAGGTTGCCCAGCCACACCATCGGCCGGGACCGGGTCGGGCTCCACCGGCCGGTCAGGTCGGCGCTGGCCAGGGCCGCGATGAGGATCGCGAACGGCACCATCACGACCGCGGCGATGCGCCAGTACGCCGGCACGAACATGTTGACGGCGAACGCGAGCACGCACAGCACGAGTGCGGTCGGCACGTTGATCCGGCTGCGGACGCCCCGCAGCATCAGCATCGCGACGGCGGCGCCCAGCACGAACTCGGCGAAGCGCGTCACCGGGAACGTCATCGTGACCCAGTAGCTGAACTGGGTGTGGAAGTTCTCCACCGGCGCCAGCATCGGCGGGGCCGGCTGGTGCAGGTCGAAGGTGCCGCCGATCAGCCGGGGCACGATCGCGGTGAACGCGACGGCGCCGATCGCGGTCATCCACAGGGCCCGCTTGCTCGCCTGGGCGAACAGGATCAGCATCGGCGGCAGGAACAGGTAGAAGAACATCTCACAGCTCAGCGACCACAGCACCGGGTTGAGGCCGAGGGAGTGCGCCTGGTCCGGGCTCCACGACTGCACCAGCAGCAGGTTGGTGACGACGACCTTCCAGTCGGTCCACTTGCCGTGCACCAGGCCGAAGAGGAAGAACGCGATCACCGCGGTGACCACCGTGATCGGGTAGATCTTGGCCATCCGCCGCTGCCAGAACTCCGTCGCCCGCATGTCCAGCGGCGTCGACCAGGTCAGCACGAAACCGCTGAGCACGAAGAAGAAGCTCAGCACCGCCTGGCCGCTGTCGCCGAACAGAATCGCGAACACCAGGTCGGAGCCCTGCGGCATCTCCGACCCGATCGGGGTGGCGAACTGCATGAACAGGAAATGGTTTCCGAAGACCAGGAACGCGGCTACCCATCGCATTCCGGTCAATGAGGGGAGCAGGTCTACGTTGGGGCGCATACGCGCCGGTCGACCACGCATCGTTCACCAATCTTTCCCAGCGGCTGCGAATTCATGTCGTTGACCCGGTGCGACGCCGTCATCAGGCATCTTCACACCGGCCAATTGATGTGACATCTCTTGACGTGCGCAGCCGCGCGGCCGGCCACCCGCCGGGTGACGCCGCGTGTGACGCCAACGCGCTGCGTACACGCGTGGTAGCGTCGAGCCGATCGTCCAGGACCGGTGCAGCGAGTGACGGAGACCGATCAATGAGCCTCGAGGTCGAGACGGTGCGGACCCTCGACGAGGCGAGCTTCGCCGAACTGGTCGGACGCCACCGCGGCGAGCTGCAGGTGCACTGCTACCGGATGGTCGGCTCGTTCGAAGACGCCGAGGACCTGGTCCAGGAGACGTTCCTGCGCGCCTGGCGCGGCCGGGAGACGTTCCAGGGCCGCTCGTCGCTGCGCGCCTGGCTCTACCGCATCGCGACAAACGCCGGTCTCGACTTCCTCGAGCGGCACCCGCGCCAGCCGCGGCCGCGCGCGCCGCAGGCCGACGGCGCGGGCGGGTCGCCGGACGACCTGCCCTGGCTGCAGCCCTACCCCGACCGGCTGCTCGACCTGGCCGCGCCGGCCGAGGCCGAGCCCGACGCCGCGGTCGTGGCGAAGGAGACGATCGAGCTCGCGTTCATGGTCGCGATCCAGCACCTGCCGCCCCGGCAGCGGGCCGTGGTCATCCTCCGCGACGTGCTGGGCTGGCCCGCCGCCGACACCGCGGGCCTGCTCGAGCTGAGCGTGGCCGCGGCCAACAGCGCGCTCCAGCGCGGCCGGGCGACCCTCAAGGAGCACCTGCCGCCGCGCCGCCTGGAGTGGGGGGCGGCCGACGACCCGACCCGGGCCGAGCGGGCGCTGCTGCAGCGGTACATGGCGGTGCTCGACCACGCCGACATCGGCCCGGCGATGGCCGAGCTGCTGCACGAGGACGTGCGGGTCACCATGCCCCCGCACCCGTACTACTACGTCGGCCGGGAGCCGTACATCGCCAGCCTGCTGCCGTTGCTGGACCCGGCCTCGCCGGAGTACTTCGGGCAGTGGCGCAGCGTGGCGACCCGGGCCAACCGCCAGCCGGCGATCGCGCACTACGTGCGGCGGCCAGGCGACACCGAGTTCCGCCCGCAGGTGCTCGACGTGCTGCGCGTCGTCGACGGCCGGATCGCCGAGATCACCTCGTTCGTGCCGGCCCTGTTCGCGGCGTTCGGCCTGCCCGCGACGGTCTGACCGGACGGTGCGCATGGGCCGGCCCCGCCACCCGGACGGGCGGCGGGGCACGGTGTGCGGTTTCAGCCCCAGACCTTCTGCGCGGTCTGCACGACCAGCTCCAGCTTGCGCCGCTGCTCGTCGACCGTGAGCAGGTTGCCGCTCGCGGTCGAGGCGAAGCCGCACTGGGTGGTGATGCCCAGGTTCTCCAGCGGCACGTGCTCGGCCGCCGCGTCGATGCGCCGGCGCAGGTCGTCGGGCGACTCCAGCTGCGGCGTCTTGGTGGAGACCAGGCCCAGCATGACGGTCCGGCCGGCGGGCATGTGGCGCAGCGGCTCGAAGCCGCCGGCGCGCTCCGAGTCGTACTCCAGCAGGAACCGGTCCACGCCGACCTCGCCGAACAGCCGCTCGGCGACCGGCTCGTAGCTGCCCTCGCCCATCCAGGCGCTGCGGTTGTTGCCGCGGCAGAAATGCATCGCGATCGTCGCGTCCGGGTTCTTGGCCTTCGCGGCCTCGACCACCGCCCGGTCCATCGAGACGGTCATGTCCAGCATCTGCTCGGCGGTCAGGCCGGTCATCGCGGTGAACTTGTCCCGCAGTTCCGTGTCGATGATCCACATGTAGCTGAGCGAGTCGAGCTGGATCCAGGACACGCCCTGGTCGAACAGGGTATGGATCTCCTCGATCTGCAGGCGGACCACGTCCTCGAGCAGCTGCTCCGGCGACGGGTAGACGCCGTCGGAGATGCCGGGCTGCCACAGCGAGGTGCCCATCGAGGCGGCCATCATGGTGATCTTGTACTGGCCCGGCGCGTGCTTGGCCAGGAATGCGGCCTCGGTGCTGGTCATCGCCTTCTTCTGGTACAGCTTGCCGCCCGCGGCCGCGCCCTCGAAGGCCAGCTCCTCGGGGGTCGGGTCGGCCATGCCGGCCCGGTGCCACGAGACCAGGCCGCCGGTCTCCTCGACCGGCACCAGGCCGCCGAGGGACTCCATCAGCCCGGCCATGAAGGTGCCGCGGCGCACCTCGCCCTCGGTGAACACCTCGACGCCGGCGTCGCGCTGCAGGGCGATCGCGGCCAGCGCGGCCTCGTCCTCCAGCTCGCGCAGGCGCTCGTCGCTCACGTCGCCCTTGGCGTGCGCGGCCCGGGCGTCGAGCAACGCCTGCGGGCGGAGCAGGCTGCCGACGTGCTCGGCTCGGAATTGCGTCGTCATGTCGTAGTCCTTTCGCTTACCACGTCACGGGGAACGACTGCAGGCGGGAGACGATGAAGTCGTACTTCCACGGGATCTCGGCCACCGGGACGGCCGGGCGCAGGTTCGGCAGGCGCCGCACGAGGGTCCGGAACACGATGTCGAGCTCGAGCCGGGCCAGGTTGTGGCCCAGGCAGTGGTGCAGGCCGTAGCTGAAGGCGAGCGGGTTCGTCGGCGGCCGCGTGATGTCGAACTCGTCCGGGTGCGTGGTGACCGTCGGGTCGAGGTTGGCCGCGGCCATGCTCAGCAGGATGCCGTCGCCGGCCTTGATGGTGTGCCCGGCGATCTCGACGTCCTCGATCGCCACCCGGGCCAGCTGCTCGACGAGGTTGATGTAGCGCAGGATCTCCTCGATCGCGCCGGGCGCCAGGTCCGGGTTCGCCCGCAGCGCCTCGTACTGGTCCGGGGGGTCCAGCATCGCGAGGGTGCCCAGGGCGATCGCGCTGATCGTGGTCATGCTGCCGGCCATGAGGATGGCGAGGGCGAACGCGGCCAGCTCGTCGCGGTTGAGCTCGCCGGTGCGCACGAACTTGACGATCAGGTCGTCGAGCAGGCCGACGCCGGGCTCGACCTCCTTGGCCCGGATCAGCTGGTCGAGGTACGCGGTGAACTCCTCCAGCGCCTCGTCGGCCTTCTCCGGGTCGAGGATGTCGCGCATCGGGCCCTGGAAGTAGTCGCGCTCCTCGTACGGCACGCCGAGGAACATGCAGACCACCATCATCGGCACCGGCACGGCGAAGTGCGCCATGAAGTCCGCGCCCGGCCCCGCCGCCATGAGCGCGTCGAGGCGCTGGTCCACGATGCGCTGGATCGTCGGGCGGAACTTGGCGATCTGGCGGTTGGTGAAGCTCGGCAGCAGCATCTTGCGCTGCCGGGTGTGGCCCGGCGGGTCGACGCCGAACAGCACCTCGGGGAAGCCGCCCTCGACCTCGCGCGCCATCTCCCGGGTGGCCCGCATGTGCAGCAGCGACTCGTCGATCACCGGGTAGTCCTCGAACGTCGACAGGCTCGACATCCGCGGGTCGGCGAGCAGTGCCCGGACCTCCGCGGGGCCGGTCACGAACCACGTGACCTTGCCGTCGTACAGCCGCACCTTCGTGATCGGGCCGGGGGCACGGAACTTCGCCGTGCCCGCGCCGGGCTTGTACGGGCATTCCCGCTGCAGCGGGTAGTCCAGCACCTCGTGCTGCTGCGTTTCCACCGAATCGTTCAGCGCGGTCATGGCCATCCTCTGAATGCGGAAAAAGGCGGCGGCTCGTCTTCGTCAATGGTGGTCGGCGCCTATTGGGCGGGCATCTCCGAGAATGCCGTCCGGCCGCCCTGACCGGGCATTTCCCCGGGCGCGCCGCAGCGCACCGCGAATCGTCTCCGCGGTGCGCTGCGGCATTTCGGCGGTCAGGCGGGAACGGCGGCCCGGTCGCGGACCCGCGCGTAGTACGCGGCGACGGCGTGGAACGACTTCTTGGGCGTGCGCTTGTATTGCGAGTTCGGGTCGGCGAAGTCCGTGCGGACCGACCGGACGATGCACATGCTGGCCATGTCGAGGTCGTGCCGCACGTCGGCCTCGTGGTGCGGGTGGGTCGGGTGGACCAGATCGGCGGGCGCGACGCCGTAGACGCCGGCCCGGTCGAAGATCTCGAGCATCTTGCCGTAGTACTCCGCCTGGGCGCCCTCGTCGCGCTCGTGCCCGTCGAGGATGGTCAGGTTCGGCGTGCTGCGGTCGACGATGTCCCAGTTGAAGAAGCCCTTCTCCTCGGCACCCTGGTAGCTGGCGGTGCCGAAGCCGGAGACGAACACCGGCTTGCCGTGCCGGGTGTACCGGCCCAGCTCGCTGAGGTGCTGCTCGACCGTCATGTGCGCCGGGAACAGGTAGTGCACCACGCTCACCGCGTCGAACGGGGTCCAGTCGACCTGCTCCCAGGGCGCGGCGGTGTAGCTGAGCCGGCCGTGGTAGATGCCCCGCGTGACCCGGACGAGCCGGTCCAGGTAGGCGTTGAGCTTCGGCGCCGACTCGGTGAGCATCCCCGTGACGTTCTCGGTGAGCCACTGGTCGGCCGTCTTGGGCTCCCGCACGCCGAAGCGCTGGTCGCCGTCGAAGTAGATGTTCGCGAGCCGCTCCAGGTAGGGCTCGCCGGGGAAGATGCCGGGGGTGAAGATCGTGTGCGTGGCCCCGACCGTGAAGTCGATCGGGGCGCCCTGCTTGCGCAGCGACTCCGCGAGGCCGGCCAGCTCGGCGACGAAGTCGACGACCTGCTCCTGGGAGCGGTCCGGCAGCCGCGGGTCGAGCCGCACGTGCAGCCCGCGCTCGACGGCGGACTCGGCGGCGGCCGACAGCCGGCCCAGGTCGCTGCCGTACAGGTTGACCGAGTTGGCGTTGAGCTCGACCACCAGGTCCAGCTCCGCGTTCATCAGGTCGGTGTCCCACACGTTGCGGGAGGTCTCGCCCTGCCCGGTCGCGAACGTCGAGCCGGTGTCGAACTGGACGCTGCGCAGGACGATGCCGCGGGTGCCGTCCGGGCGGGTCTGATCCGCGGGTGGATGTGCCATGGTGGTTCCCTTCTGCACGACGGGTTGGGCTGTAGGGCGCGCTGAACCGCCCCTAGATCTCCGCGCGGCCGCAGTACCAGGGCTGCCGGTCCGTGGCGGTCGCGCCGGCGGCGAAGTAGGCCCCGACCACGGGCGCGGCCACCGGTTCCTCGCCCTCGCCGTGCCAGGCGACGCCGTCGGCCTCGGCGGCCGTGGCCATGCTGGCGAAGAACACCTGGGGGGCCAGCGAGTGCCGCGGGATGTCGGTGTTGCGGGCGATGACGTCGCCGAGGGTGGTGCGGTAGTCGATGCCGAACGCGTTGCGGACGAACCGCAGCAGCGGGTTGATCTCGTAGAAGAACCGGTCGCCGTCGCGCAGCGCGGTGAACTGCAGGCGCCAGATCGTCCACTGCAGCTCGCCGAACTCCGAGTCGGGCCGGTGGCGCTCGCAGACCATGCCGGCGAACGCGTCGACCGCGTCGACGGTGCCGTAGACCGCCTTCAGCCGGGCCGCGAGGGTCGTGCGGCGCTTGCCACGCACGGCGTTGTTCGCCTCGGCGGTGGTCCTGCGGCCGTGCCGGTCGTACAGCGCGACGAAGTCCAGGCAGTGCGGGCTGTCGATCTCGTGCCCCGGGGGCAGCAGCGGGTCGGCCGGGAACTCCTCGGTGTCCTCGCCGGTGATGTCCTTGAACGACGTCTTCGGGGCCAGCCCGAAGGCGCGGCGGATGTCGTTGTACTTCGGGAACCCGTGGTCGCGGCCGCGCTCGATGTCGACCGCGGCGAGGTCGTTGACGGCCTGCAGGGTGTCGGTGACGGGGGCGACCAGGCTGCGGATCCGGTTGGTGATGAGCTCGTCGTTGTTGCTCATCGGGGTCAGCCCGATGCCCTGCAGGGCCGGGCCGAGCTCCAGCCGCTCGATCAGGGTGGGCTGGAAGAACGTCAGGTAGCCGTGCGGGATGACGAGGTCGACCCGGTCGCCGCGGTACTTGACCTGGATGCCCAGCGAGCGCAGCCACTGCACCGTCCCGGCGTCGTAGCGGCGGGCCTCGGTGCGCACCTCCAGGGCCGGGTTGATCATCGAGTGGGCCCGGTAGCCGATTGTCGCGAACTCGTTGGTGACCGACGTGTTCACCCCGGGCCGGTAGCCGGTGTAGCGGGGCAGCTGCACGCCGAGCGCCGGCAGCCACTCGTTGTAGGTGATGTACTGCGTCTCGGCGATGACCACGGCCCGCGCGATCTGGAACTTGTCCTCCTCGGCCATCCCGCGCGGCAGCTGGTTCACGATCCGGTTGTGCTCGCGGGCGAAGAGGGTCTGGGCCGACAGCAGCATCGGGTTCTCGTTGGCCCGCTGGTCGCCGGCCGCGACCGCCTCGCCCGGGTCGGGCATCGCGCCGATCACCATGTTGGGCGCGCTCGCGGCGTCGCCGCGAGCGTTGCGGCGGGGCAGGTAGCCGTCCTTCATGAGCAGCCGGCCGCCGGAGTGGGCGGAGTTGCCGTCGGCCGGGCCCTCCCGCAGCCAGTTCAGGCGGGCCTCGTCGGAGCCGTACAGCGGCACGGCGTCGAGGTAGGAGCTGGCCATGTTGATCTGCTCGCGCGGGCCCGTCGTGCCGGTGCCCGGGGCCGGGATCGACCGGTTCATGAACACGAAGTCGAGGTCGTTGCGGTACCGCTCGAGCGGGTCCGGGTCGGTGGTCGGGATGTTGGCGACGTCGCCGTCCTCACCCGTCTGCCGCCGGCCGCGGCGCAGCGCGATCGTGTGGTCCACGAACTGGCCCCAGACGAAGCCCCAGGCGCTGACGTTGCGCGCCGAGTACAGGGTGACGTCGACGTCGTCGAAGAGGCGGTTGCTGATCCACCGGGTGTTCTTGCCGGGCGGCATCTGGGCGATGCCGTCGACGTACGCGGCCGGGGCCACCCTTGGGTAGATGCTCTCCGCGACGCCCCACTCCGGGTGCGCGAGGTTGTTGCCGCTGCCGTCGAGGCTGCGGACCTCCCAGACGTTGAGGACGCGGCGCCGCCCGGCGGCCGCCGCGGCGGGGGCGGCGGCCGCGGGCTCGGCGGCGACGGCGTCGGCCGCCGCGCCGGTGCCGAGGCCGCCGACCACGGCGGCGACCCCGAGGGCGCCCTTGCCGAAGTCGCGGCGGGTGACCGTGTGCGCGGGTACCGCGCCGCCGAGGGGTACGTCGTCGTCGTGCATATCGGGCATCGCTGGCTCGCTTTCCTTCGGGCACGAAGCGTTTCCCCGTGGATTGGCCCCAGTCTCACGGCCGTGATCGGGCGTGTCGTCTCGCAGCGTGCGCTGTTGACGGCGGCCCGTGGCCCGGGCCGGGCGGACGGGGCCGAGCCGGCCCGGACGGGGCCGGGCCGGCTCGGGGACGGTCGCGCCCGCGCCCTCAGGCGGCGACGGACCGCCCGACGACGGTCTCCAGCAGCGTGCGGCGCAGGTCGGCCACCATGCCGGTCACCGTCTCCTCGTCGTACATGTGCCGCGTGTACGCCACCTTGCCGAACATCCCGCCGTCGGGGTGCAGGTCCAGCTCGGCCAGGATGCCGTCGGGGATCTGCGAGCCGACCGGCGTCGACACCACCCGCCGGCGGATCGCGTCGAACCGCAGGCCGTCGACGGTCTGCCCGTCCAGGGCCACGCCGTGCTGGATGACCTGGAACGCGACCGCGGCCGCGCCGGGGTCCATCACCGCCGACATCAGCTCCGGCGCCTCCGTCACGACCTGCAGGAACGGCAGCTCGTTGGGGTACGTGGCCAGGCACGACGCGCGCACCGTGGCCACCACGTCGGCGAAGTCCCGGCAGCCGGACAGGTCGGCGCGCAGCGGCATGAAGTTGTAGAACGTGCCGATGACGTCGAGGGTCCAGGACGGGTCGCGGCCGGTGGTGAGCGTCGGTACCACGAGGTCCGTCACGCCGGTGCGGTCGCGCAGCATGACCATGAACGCCGCCATCAGCACCATGAACGGCGAGCTGCGGTACTGACGGGCCGCCGCCAGGGTGGCCGTGCGGAACCCGTCCTCCAGCATGAAGCGGTGCCAGCCGGTGGTGTACGGGTCCGGCGTGCGCGGCCGGTCGTTCGGGACCGGCAGCACGCGGGCGCCGTCGAGGTGCCGGCGCCAGAACTCCTGGGCCTTGCGCACCGCCGCGCTGTCGGCCCGCTCCTGCTGCCAGGCCACGTAGTCGCGGTACTGCCGCACCGGGGGCAGCTGCGGCGACCCGCCGGCCCGGCGGGCCGCGTAGCAGGCGGTGAGGTCGCGCATCAGCACCTGCATCGACCAGCCGTCGACGAGGCTGTGGTGCGCGACGATCGCGAGGACCCCGTCGTGGTCGTCGAAGCGGCCCAGGACGGCCCGCATCCGCGGCGTCTCGGTGGTGATCGAGACCTCGGCCTCCACCTCGTTGAGGAACTCCTCGACCACCCGCTCCCGGTGCTCCGGCGCGGTCTCGGGGAGCTTCCGCGTCGTCAGCCGGGCCGCGTCCGGCGGGACGATGCGCTGGTACGCCTCGCCGTCGGCGAACACGACCTGCGTGCGAAGGGCCTCGTGCCGGGCGACCACGTAGTCCAGCGACTCCTTCAGCACCGCCGAGTTGAGCCCGCCGATGACCCGCCAGCCGGCCACGATGGTGTAGCGCGGGCCGAACGGACCGGCCGCGCCGCCGCCGTCCATCATCCGCAGGAACTCCAGCTGCAGTGACAGGGGCGCGCGTTCGCTCGTCGTCATCGCCGCCTCCTCAGGCGTCCGGTTGGAGGGCCGGCACGGACCAGTGCAGGCCGTCGGTCGACGGCACGAGGCCGCCCGGGCGGATCGGTACCTGCTCGTCGAGGTTGCTGCCGGTCACGGCCTGCGCCTGGATGCGGTGCCCCTCCTTGGCCACCGAACGGATCAGCGCCGACTTCAGCAGCTCGTGGTTCTCCGCCTCGCCGCGGGCCCGCCGGTCGACGATCTCGGAGAGCTCCTCGAAGGCCGCGGACCGCGCGCTGACGTAGGAGTCGGCGTCGACGAGGGCGAGCTCGTGCGAGGCGCCGCCGCCGACCAGCTCCACGAACGACTCGACGTGCGAGGCGGCGTTGCGGGTGACCTTCTTGGCCTTCCAGAAGTACGAGTCCTCGTCCTGGTGCATGTCGTAGAACGCGACGAGGAAGTCGTGGAAGCGCGCGTACTCCATCCGGTAGCGCGTCTCGAACTCCTCGAACGCGGCCTGCTCCGGCACGTCGCCGGCCAGGGCGGTGTTGAGCGAGCGGGCCGCCAGCAGGCCGCCGTAGGTCGCCAGGTGCACGCCCTGGGAGAACACCGGGTCGATGAAGCACGCCGCGTCGCCGGACAGGACCATGCCCGGCCGCCAGAACTTCTCCTGCACGTAGGAGTAGTCCTTGCGGACCCGGACCTCGCCGTAGGTGCCCTCGGTGACACGCGTGGCGCCGGCGAGGTACTCCGCGATCAGCGGGCACTCGTCGATGAGCGCCAGCAGCGCCTTCTCCTGGTCACCCTGGACCCGCTCGAGCTCCTCGGGCAGCAGGACCACGCCGACGCTGGTGAGGGTCGGGGACAGCGGGATGTACCAGAACCAGCCGGCCTCGAACGCGACCGCGAGGATGTTGCCCTCGTTGGGCGCCGGCATCCGCTTGCCGCCCTCGAAGTAGCCGAACAGCGCCAGGTTCCGGAAGAACTCCGAGTAGACCCGGCGGCCGCCGATCCGCCCGTGGATGCGGCTCTTGTTGCCCGACGCGTCGACGAGGTAGCGGCTGCGCACCTCGTGCTCGCGGCCGTCGGCGTCGGTGTAGCGCACGCCGACGACCCGGCCGTCCTCCTCGATGACGTCGGCGACCGACGCCTCCTCGCGCACCTCGACGCCCTTGCGCCGGGCGTTGTCCAGCAGGATCTGGTCGAACTTCATCCGCTCGACCTGGTAGGCGGTGGAGGCGCCGTCGACGAACTTCGAGGACAGGGAGAAGGAGAACTCCCACGGCTCGGGGTTCTTGCCCCACCGGAAGCTGCCGCCCCGCTTGATCGGGAAGCCGGCGTTCTTCAGCTCCTCCGACACGCCGAGGATCTTGCAGATGCCGTGGATGGTCGCCGGCAGCAGCGATTCGCCGATCTGGTACCGCGGGAACTTCTCCTTCTCCAGCAGCAGGACCCGGTGGCCCTGCATCGCCACGAGCGTCGACACGGTCGAACCACTCGGTCCGCCGCCGACGACCACGACGTCGAACTCGGCGTTGATGGGGTTGCTCACGTTGCGTCCTCCTCCTTGCGTGTGGCTGGTGCCGGTCAGCGCATCTCGACGTCGGTCCGGGCGATCGCGGCGGCGAAGACGCCCCGCGACAGTGCGTCGGCCACGGCCTCGAGGTCGTCGGCCATGTAGCGGTCGTGGTCGAGCGTCGGTACCAGTGCGCGGATCGCGTCGTAGGTGGCCTTGCCCGCCACGCTGAGCCCGTCGTAGCGACCCGACAGATCCACCGCCTGGGCGGCGGCGAGGTACTCCAGGGCCAGGATCGTGTTGTTGTTCTGCAGCACCCGCCGGGCGTTGCGGGCCGAGATGAGCCCCATGCTGACCACGTCCTGGTTGTCCCCGTTGGACGGAACGCTCTGCGTGCTGGCGGGGCCGATGGTCCGGTTCTCCGCGATCAGCGCCGTCGCCGGGTACTGCGCGCCGGCGAACCCGCTGTTGAGCCCCGGGTCGCCGGCGACCAGGAACTCCGGCAGGCCGTAGGAGAGGTGCCGGTTGAGCAGCCGGTTGCTCTGCCGCTCCGAGAGCACCCCGAGCTGGGTCAGCGCGATGGTGACGAAGTCCATGGCGAACGCGATCGGCTGGCCGTGGAAGTTCGCGCCGTGGAAGACCTCCTGGCCCACGAAGAACAACGGGTTGTCGTTGGCCGAGTTCAGCTCGATGTCGAGCTTGTTCGTCGCGTGGTAGAGCGTGTCGCGCACCGAGCCGAGGATCTGCGGGATGGCCCGCAGCGAGTACGCCTTCTGCAGGTAGACCTTGGTCCGCTGGACCGCCCCGGTCTCCAGGGTGCCGTCGCCCTTGCCCTGGTCGCCGCTGTCGGCGACCTGGCGGCGCAGGTCGGCGTGCTCGACGGTGAGCCGGCTGCCGGCCATCAGGCCGCGCATGTTGGCCGCGGTGTCGATCTGCCCCTGGTGCGGGCGGGCCACGTCGTGCCCCTCCGGCAGGAACGGGCTGCGCGAGCCCTGCAGCGTCTCGATGACCAGCGCGGTGACGATCTCGTGCTGGCGGACCTGGGTCAGCGCCCGGTCGACGACCAACGCGCCGAGCCCGGTCATCGCCGAGGTGCCGTTGATCAGCGCCAGGCCCTCCTTGAACCGCAGTTCGAGGGGCTCGATGCCCAGCTCGCGCAGCACCGGGCCGGTCGGCACCCGCTTGCCGTCGCGCAGCAGGTAGCCCTCGCCGATGACGGTGGAGGCGATGTGCGACAGCGGGGCCAGGTCGCCGCTGGCGCCCAGCGAGCCGATCTCCGGGATCGCGGGGGTGATGCCGAGGTTGAGGTACAGCGCCAGGCGCTCCAGCACCTCGGGACGGACCGCGGAGTAGCCCTTCGCGAGCGCGTTGAGCCGGGCGATGACGATCGCCCGGGCCTCGTGCTCGGCGAACAGCGGACCCACCCCGGCGCTGTGGCTGCGCACGAGGTTGGTCTGCAGCTCCACCTCCTTGGAGGTGCCGACGAGCATGTAGATCATCTCGCCGTAGCCGGTGGTGACCCCGTAGATCGGGATGTCCAGGGCGACGATGTCCTCGAACATGGCGCGGCTCTTCGTCGCCTTCGCCAGCGCGGACGGCGAGACCTCGCACGGAGCGCGGTCCTCGGCGATCCGGCGCACGTCGGGGATGGTCAGGTCGTTGCCGTTGAGCACTACCTGCTCGGTGTCGGCTCGCGTCATCTCAGTTCCTCCACTGGCTGTTCGGCGCCCGGTGGGCGGCCGGAGGGGGCTGGCTGTTCGGCGCCCGCTGGGCGGCCGGAGGGGGTTGGCGGCGTGCCCGCGGCCGGCGGGCGGCCGGAGGGGGCCGGCTGTTCGGCGCCCGCTGGGCGGCCGGACGGGGTTCGGGGCGTGCCCGCGGCCGCGATACGGGCGGACAGGGCGGCGACCGTGGGACCCGCGAGGCAGTCGGCGAGCGAGAGCGCCACCCCGAACCTCTCGCGTACGCGGTGCACCAGCTGCATCAGCTGCAGCGAGTGCCCGCCGACCGCGAAGAACGTCTCGTGCGCGCCGACGCGGGGCACCCCGAGCAGCTGCGCGAACAGCTCGGCGACGTCCTGCTCCAGCGCCGTCTGCGGCGGCCGGGCCGCCTCGGCGGCGAGCGCGCGCGGCGCCGGCAGCCGGCGGCGGTCCACCTTGCCCGCGATGTTGCGGGGCAGGCGGCCCGGGAACGGCTCGAACAGGATCGGCAGCTGCCGGCCGAACCGGGTCCGCAGCGTTGCGCGCCACCGGGGCGGCCCGGCCGCGGCGTCGTCGCCGGGCCGGGCCACGACGTAGGCGACCAGCTGCACGACGAGGCCGTCGCGGTCCTTGCGCGGCACCACCACGCACTCCGCGACGGAGTCGTCGGCGGCCAGCGCGGCCTCGATCTCGGCCAGCTCCAGGCGGTTGCCCTGCAGCTTGACCTGCTGGTCGCGGCGGCCGCGGAACTCCAGCAGGCCGTCCGGGCGGCGCCGGGCGAGGTCGCCGGTCCGGTAGCAGCGGCCGCCCTGCTCGGCGAGCGGGCGGAACGATCCGCTCGCCGGGTCGCCGACGTAGCCGTCCGCCACGTGCGGGCCGCAGATGACGATCTCGCCGGTCACGCCGGTCGGGCACGGCCGGTCGTCCTCGTCGACGACCAGGACCCGCCGTCCCGGGATGGCGGCGCCGATCGGCACCACCGCGGTGCCCTCGTCGACCAGGCCCGGGCCCAGCTCGCACCAGGTCGCCGCGATGGTCTCGGTCGGGCCGTAGATGTTTACCACGCGGGTGCCCGGCAGGGTCGCGCGCAGGGCCAGGACCAGCTCGCCGGGGACCGCCTCGCCCATCAGCACGAGGTGGTCGAGGGCGAGCCGGCCGGCGGCGCCGGTGGCGCGGATCGCGGCGAGGACCTCGCGGGCGAAGCTCGGCACGGTCTGCAGGAACGTCACCCGCTCCTCGGCCAGCCAGGCCACGAACCGCTCGGGGTGCACCCGCGCGCGCTCCGGCACCGGGCACAGCGTCCCGCCGGCCACGAGCGTCGCGAACACCTCGCAGAGGCTCGGGTCGTGGTCGGCGGCGACCCACTGCGCCACCCGGGCGCCGGGGCCCAGCCCGAACGCGTCGCCCATCCAGGAGACGAACTGGGAGAGCGCGCCGTGGGTCTGGGCGATGCCCTTCGGCCGGCCGGTGGAGCCCGAGGTGTGCGCCACGTAGGCGGGCCGGTCCGCGGCCACGGCCGCCCCGCCGCCGTCGCCGGCCGCGTCCTCGTCCCAGAACGTCAGAACGTCGAGGACGCGGCCGCCGAGCTCCCCGCGGAACCAGGTGGCGAGCTCGTCGGCGGCGGGGTCGCCGGCGACGAGCAGGGCGGCCGGGCGCTGCTCGGTGAGCACGGCCCGGGCCCGCTCGCCGGCCTCGCCGGTCCCGAGCCAGATCAGGTGGCCGCCGCCGTGCAGCACGCCGAGGGAGGCGGCCAGGTGCGGGGCGCCGTGCGGCATCCGGATCGCGACCGGGGCGCCCGGCGCGTCCAGGCGGGCCGCGATGGCCGCGGCCCGGCGCAGCAGCTCCCGGTAGGTGGTGGTGCCGACCGCGATGGCGCCGGAGTCCTCGCCGTGGCGCCGGACCAGCTCGTGCACCGGCACGCCCGGCGGCCCGTCGGCGATGCGGTCGGACGTGGCCGCGATCCGGCGGGTCCGCAGCATGTCGTCCATGGGCAGGTCCGGCACCGGGCGGTCGGGCGCGGCGAGCGCGGCGTCGAGCAGGGTGCGCACGTGCGCGAGCACGAGTGCGGCCACGGCCCGTCCGGCCGCGCCGCCCCGGTAGCCGACCGTCCCGGTCACGGACGGGTGGACCTGCCGCACGGTCACGGTGAGCTCGGAGCGGGCCGGGGCGGCGTCGATGCGCCGGCCCATCACGTCGGCGCCGGCCAGCCGCAGCGACGGCATGGGGTCGGTGCGGTACTCGAACCGCACGTCGCTCAGCGGCGCCCGGCCCGGCTCGCGGTCGACGTCGAGCCCGGCCAGGAGGCGGCCGAACGGCATCTCCCGGTGCTCCAGGGCCGCCTCGGCGGTGGCCGCGACCCGGCGCACGAACTGGCGGAACGACGGCGCGCCGGTCAGGTCCGCGCCGACGACCAGCAGGTTGTCGAAGGGCCCGACGACGCCGGCGAACTCGGGCGGGCGCACGGTGGTGGTCACGCCGACCGCCACCGGCTCGCCGGCCGCGTACCGGCCCAGCACCGCCAGCCAGGCCGCCAGCAGGACGGTGGACTGGCCCTCCTTCCCGGCCTGGCACCACGCGGTCAGGCGGCGGCCGAACCCGGTGCCCCAATCGAACGGCAGCACGCCGCCGGGGGACCGCTCGTCCGGCGTGTGGCGGTCGCCGGGGAGAGCCACGGGGGCCGGCAGCGGGGTCAGCTCGGCCGCCCACCAGCGCAGCAGGTCGGCCTCGGACCGCTCGCGCTCGCGGCGGGCGAAGTCGGCGTAGCGCAGCGCCGGCGGGCGCGGCGGCGCCTCGGCGTACTCGCTGGAGACCTCGTCCACGAGCAGCGCGACCGAGCGCTCGTCGGCCACCGCCCGGTGCACGACCAGCACCGCGTGGTGGGCGTCGGCGGCGACCCGGACCACGGTCAGCTGGATCATCGGGCCCGCGGTGACGCTGAGCCGCCCGGCGGCCAGGGCGGCGCTGAGCTCCTCGGCGCGCCGCTGCCGCCCGGGCCAGTCCAGCAGCGTCAGGTCGACCACCGAGAACGTGTCCGCGGCCGGCACGGTCGCGCGCTGGTGCGGGCGGCCGCCGGCGTCGGCGATCGACGAGCGCAGGATCTCGTGCCGGTGCAGCACCGCGAGCCACGCGCTGCGCAGCCGGTCGACGCGCAGCCGGCCCGAGATCCGGTACTGCCACGCCACCCGGTGCTCCGCCGAGTCCGGCACCAGGTGCTCCAGCAGCCACCACGCGTCCTGCGCGTGCGAGGTCGGCACGACATCGGTCGGGGAATGCGAGGTATTGATCGCGGTCGTCGGATCAGCCACGAAGGCATCGTTGCACGCCGGCGGGGCCGGAACTTCTTGTGTTTTGCGCTTACTCGCCGACCGTGCCGGAAACGCCCGCGTCCGAGCGCAATCTGAAGGATGACCGCGCCCGCGAGGGCCGCCGACAATTGGTCGCGGTTGTATTCGCGAAAGGAGCATGGCCGATGGTGGAGCAAGCGGGCGACCTCGATCCGGACGTGATCGCCAAGCGTGTCGAGGAGATCTGGAAGGACGTGCTGGACATGCCCGAAGGGCGGCGTGACCTCACGTTCTTCGACCTGCAGGGGCAGTCCATCTCCGCGGTGCGCATCACCGCCCGGGTCGAGGACGAGCTCGGTGTGCCGGTCGACGTCGGCATTCTGTTCGAGGATCCCGACCTGGACCGGTTCACGAGTGCGGTGCTGGCCGCCGCGACGACGCCGGTGGCCTGAAAGTTCATAGCAACGTCGTTTTCACCAAAGCCTCAGGAACACCCGCCGGGCAATTCCCGGCGGGTGTTCCTGAGGCTATGTTTCGTATTTCCCCGGGCTCACGTCAGGGCGTGCTCGGGGGCCGGCGCGGGGCCCGTCGCCCGGCCGCCGCGCAGGACGCGCAGCATCGTGCCCGGGCTCATCAGCGCCGCCGGCGGGTCGACCAGCCCGGCGACCCGGAAGAAGGTCCGGGTGACGGCGCCGTCGTGGACCGCCGCCGCGTGCAGCCGCGACATGTAGGCGTTGGCGAGGCGCACCTTGAGGGTGCGGGGGCCTTCGACGCCCGGGAAGCCCAGGTCGCCGCCGGTCGAGATCTCCCACGGCACGCCGATCAGCGGCTTGATCTCGCGGAAGAACCGCAGCGCCTGCGGGTCGCCGAAGCGCTGGAGGTGTTCGCGCAGCGCGACCGCCTCCAGCGCGGCGGCGGTCATGCCCTGGCCGTAGACCGGGTTGAACGCGCACACCGCGTCGCCGAACACCAGCAGCCCGGCCGGGAACTCGCGCAGCCGGTCGAAGCGGCGCCACACGCTCGCCGCCACGCGGAAGCTGACCGCCTCGTCGACCGGCTCCGCGGTGCGGATGGTCTCGTAGATCTCCGGGGCCGGCAGCGAGCGGGCGAAGGCGAGGAACCCCTCGTGGTCGGTGGGCGGGTAGTCGCCGAGGATGCCGGTCAGCGACAGCATGGAGACGCCGTCGCCCAGCTTGGGGAAGAACGCGCCGCGCGGGAAGGCGGGGGAGGCGACCGGGTTGATGCTCAGGTCGGTGCCGTACGGGTCCTCGCGCAGCCGGAAGTGCCGCGTGGTGTACGCCATGTCGATCTTCACCCGGTCCTCGGCCGGGCGGGCGTAGCCGAACTCCTCGAGCCACGCCGGCATCCGGGAGCCGCGGCCGGTCGCGTCGACCACGAGGTCGGCCCGCAGCACCTGGGTGGCGGCCGCGGCGCCGTCGTCGAGCACCTCGACGCCGATGACCCGCTTGCGGTCGGGGGTGGTGACCAGGCCGCGGATCGTGCAGCCCTCCAGGAACTCCACATTGGACAGCTCGGCCACCCGCGCGCGCACGTGGGCCTCCAGCACCGGCCTGGTCGCCGACACGCTGGAGAGCCCGGTGCGGGCCTGGCTGAGGCGCTTGCCGTTGAAGTACCAGCGCAGGTTCCCGGAAAGGTCGCCGGCGAGCACGCCCTCGGCCGCCATCGCCTTGTCGAGGCCCGGGAACAGCTCCTCGAGGATGTGCTGGCCCTTGGCGAGCAGCGCGTGCGCGTGCCGGCCGTGCGGCACCCCGCGGCGCGGGTCCCGCACCCCGAGCAGCCGGTCGCGGTCCACCAGCGACACGTGCCGGTACGAGTCGGCGAGTATCCGGGCGGCGAGCAGGCCCCCGATGCCACCGCCGAGCACCACGGCTCGGTCTGCGACGTAGTCAACCATCCTGGCCGTCCTCCAGTCGTGAGTCTGATCGGGTCGGGGGGCCCGCGGCGTCGGGCCGGCCGTTCATCAGGTCGGTGCGCAGCCGGCGCAGGTCCTTGAACGAGTCGAGGTCCGGCACCGTCCAGCCGTCCAGGTCGTACTCGGACAGGCACGCGTCGGCGAACGCCTCGTAGCCGTCGGTGAGGCCGCCGGCCATCTGCGCGGAGAGCAGCGCGACGCGGGTGTCCTCGTGGCTGCCGGCGTAGTTGCGCTCGTACAGCTCGTGCCGCCCGCCGAACTCGGTGCCGACGGCGTCCCACAGCAGCTTCATGACCTTGACCCGCTGTACCGCGTCGACGCCGTTGGAGCCGCGGACGTAGGTGTCGAGGTACCGCCGCAGGTCGGGGTTCTGGAAGTCCTCGGCGCTGGAGTTGACGTAGATCAGTCCGCTGGCGACGTCCTGCTGGACGATCTCCTTGATCCGCGGGTAGCCGATCTGCATGAACCACCGGTAGGCCAGGCCGTACTGGGGGTTGGGCAGCACCGCGCCGCCGGTCCACGGCACCGGGTTGCGCGCCGCGGCGTCGGACAGCGCCCAGAACAGGTTGCGCCACGCCAGGACCTCGCCGAGGCGGCTCTGCACGCCGCGGAAGTCGCGGGTGCCGGTGATGTCCAGCGCCTTGAGCAGCAGGCCGGCGATGAACTCCAGCTTCACCGCCAGCCGGGTGCAGCCGTGGAAGGTGAACCGCTCGGGAAACCCGGAGCGCCCGGTGAACAGCTGCACCTTGGCCAGGTCGCCGTAGATGAAGACGTTCTCCCAGGGGATGAGCACCTTGTCCAGCACCAGGATCGAGTCGTTCTCGTCGAGGCGGGAGGAGAGCGGGTAGTCGAACGGGCTGCCGGTCATCGCCGCGGCGGCGCCGTAGGACGGCCGGCAGATCAGCTTCATGCCGGGCGCGTCCATCGGGATGGTCGCCACGACGGCGAACTTGCGGTCCTTGATGGGCAGCCCGTAGTGCGCGATGAAGTTGTAGTGGGTGAGCGCCGAGCCGGTGGCGACCACCTTGGCCCCGCTGACCACGAGCCCCGCGTCGGTCTCCCGCTCCACGTGCACGAAGACGTCCCCGACCTTGTCGGCGGGTAGCTTGCGGTCCACCGGCGGGTGCACGATCGCGTGGTTCCAGTACAGGACCTTCTCCTGCGACTCGCGGTACCAGCGCTGGGCGTTGGCGGAGTACGGCGCGTAGTACTCGGCGTTGGCCCCGAGCGTGCCGAGGAACGACGCCTTGTAGTCGGGGCTGCGGCCCATCCAGCCGTAGGTGAGCCGGGCCCAGGCCGCGATCGCGCCCTGGTGGGCGACCAGGTCCTCGGCGCTGCGCGGGGTGGTGAAGAACCGGTGCGTCCAGCCGTCGCTGCCGGGCGCGTCGGTCGGCGCGGTCAGCACGTCGCGGTGCTCCGGGTCGTGCAGCGCGTCGTAGAGCCGGGCGACCATCCGGACGGGGTTGCGGAACGCGAGGTGCGTCGTCACGTCCCGGACGCGCTCGCCGTAGATGTAGACCTCGCGGTCGTCGCGGAGGCTCTCGACGTACTCGTCGCCGGTCAGCGGGCGGGTGGTCATGAGCACCGATGGTGGCAGCCGCCGGCGCCGCGGCCCTCTCCCATCGTGCGCAGCTGCCGGCGCCGCGCGCGTGCGCCGGGCAAGGACCGCACGGCCGGAGATGCCGGGCGGCCCGCCGGTCGGCACGGTGTCTGGTGGACGGTTCGGCGTGGACTCGAGAGGAGTCAGATGGCTATGACGACGACGGATGCTCCAACCCGCGAGGATCTCGTCGGGCGCGCGGCGGAGCTGGTGCCCCTGCTGCGCAGGCACGCGCCGTGGGCGGAGGAGCACCGGCGCCTGCACGAGGAGGTGGTCGAGGCGCTCACCGCCGCCGACATGTTCAAGCTGCGCCGGCCGCGGCAGTACGGCGGGCTCGAGGTCGACACCCGCACGCTCGTCGACGTGGCCACCGAGCTCGGCCGGGGCGACGGCTCCGCGGCGTGGGTCACCTCGGTGACGTGGATCCCCGGCTGGATGGCCTGCATGTTCCCCGACCACGTGCAGGACGAGGTGTTCGCCGGGCCGGACACCCGCGTGTGCGGCACATTGAGCCCGTCGGCGATGGCGTTCCCGGCCGAGGGCGGCGTCGTGGTCAACGGCAAGTGGCAGTTCATCAGCGGCGCCCACCACGCCGACTGGCAGGTCGTCATCGCCATCTACGTGCCGGCCGAGGGCGAGCCCTATCCGGTCATCGGTCTCGTGCCGATGTCCGACCTGCTCATCGTCGACGACTGGAACACCTTCGGGCTCAAGGGCACGGGCAGCGTCAGTACCGTGGCCAAGGATCTCTTCGTCCCGCAGGACCGGATTCTGCCGCTGCCGGTGGTCCTGGCGGGCCAGTCGACCTCGAAGGTCAACGCGGAGTCGCCGATCTACCGCAGCCCGCTGCTGCCGGTGGCGTCGGCGTCGTCGGTCGGCGCGATCGTCGGGCTGGGGCGCGCGGCCCAGGACGCGTTCCTGCACCGGCTCCCGGGCCGGAAGATCAGCTACACCGGCTACGACAGCCAGCGCGAGGCGCCGGTGACACACCTGCAGGTCGCCGACGCGGTGCTGCGCCTGGACGAGGCGGAGTTCCACGCCCACCGGCTGACCGCGCTGGTCGACGGCAAGGGCGCCGGCGGCGGCGAGTGGACGCTTACCGAGCGGGTGCAGGCCCGGGCCGACATGGGCGCCGTCGTGCAGCGCGCCAAGGAGGCCGTGGACATCTTCGCCGGGGCCAGCGGCGGCTCGTCGATCTACACCGACCTGCCGATCCAGCGGGTCATGCGCGACATCCACGCGGTACACCTGCACGCCCTGATGCACCCGAACACCAACGCCGAGCTCTACGGCCGCGTCCTGTGCGGCCTGGAGCCCAACACGCTCTACATCTGACCGGCCGCGGCCCAGCCCGAGAGGACACAGCATGACGAGCAGCACGACCAGCCCGACGGACCTGTCCGACGCCGACAAGGCGGCGGTCGCGTCGCTGACCCAGCGGGTCATCGCCGCGTGGGCGTACCACGACGCCGACGCGTTCGCCGGCGTGTTCGTCGACGACGGCACGATGACGATGCCCGGGGTGCACCTGAAGGGGCGCGCGAGCATCCGGGACTACATGGCCGACGGCTTCGCCGGCCGCTACAAGGGCACCCAGGTCACCGGCAAGCCGATCGACCTGCGCCCGCTCGGCCCGGACGCGGCGATCCTGCTGTCGCAGGGCGGCGTCATGGCGGCGGGGGAGTCCGAGGTGTCCGACGCCGAGGCGATCCGGGCCGCCTGGGTCGTCGTCCGGCACGACGGCCAGTGGCGGCTGTCGGCGTACGTCAACACCCCCCGCGACAAGGCCGCCTGAGCGTCACCCGGCCGCAATACCCGCGCCGCCCCGCCGTTTCCGGCGGGGCGGCGCTGTCGTCCGGGTGCGTTTTCGAACAATGCGGACGCGGGTCTCGGAAAGCGCCACTATCCCCTGTCTATTCAGGAACATCGATGAGCACGTTTTGAGAAGACATAGATACCCGTACCAGTGAAGATAGCTGTGGTCCGCATTCTTTTCGGGAGGTTGAAATCGGATCGCAGAAATGGCCGCCAAAGACTCTTCCGACCAGTTAAGGGGGACCGTTGCCAGCGCAACCTGTCGGTTTGATGCGCCGACTCATCCCAATCTGCTTCGTTCTCGTGGTGGTCGGCGCGTTGTACGTCAACGCGCGGCTGCCTTCCGTATCCGCCTCCGACCGGGCGGCGATGGCGGCACGGTTCAAGTTCACCGAGCTGCCGATCGCGATGCCGCCGGGCCTGCCCGAGCACACCGTGCGGGTGGTCAACCCCAAGTACGAGCACATCAAGGCGTGGATCTCCTCGGTCGGGGCCGCGGTGGCCGTGAACGACCTCGACGGCGAGGGCGTGGCCAACGACCTGTGCCTCGTCGACACCCGCAGCGACTCCGTGATCGTGACCCCGGCGCCGGACAGCGGCGACACCTACGCGCCCTTCGTCCTCGACCCGTCGGCGAAGCTGCCCATGGGCCCGGCGATCGCGCCGATGGGCTGCACGCCCGGCGACTTCAACGCCGACGGCCGGATGGACATCCTGGTCAACTACTGGGGCCGCACCCCGGTGCTGTTCATGCACAAGGCCGGGGCGAAGTCGCTGAGCCTCGATGCGTTCGCGCCGGTCGAGCTGATCCCCGGCAAGTCCTCGCCCGACGGGGGCTACCAGGGGGCGCTGTGGAACACCAACGCCGTAGCGGTGGCCGACTTCGACGGTGACGGCCACGCCGACATCGGGGTGTTCAACTACTTCCCCGACACGCAGGTCCTGGACCCCAACGGCCACCCCGACGTGACGATGAACCACTCGATGTCCCGGGCCCAGAACGCCGGCGGCGCGCACGTCATGCACTGGAAGTCCGCGACCGCGGGCGACCAGCCGACGGCCACGTTCGAGGAGCAGGTCGCCATCGACCCGAGGTACTCCACCGGCTGGACGCTCGGCTCCGCCTCGGCGGACCTCGACGGCGACCTGCTGCCGGAGCTGTACCTCGCCAACGACTTCGGCCAGGACCGCTTCTTCCACAACGTCTCCACCCCGGGCCACATCAAGTTCAAGCTGGCCGAGGGGAGCCGGGGCCCGACGACGCCCAAGTCCCTGGTCGTCGGGCACGACTCGTTCAAGGGGATGTCGGCCGAGTTCGGCGACCTCGACGGCCGCGGCCGGTTCGACCTCTTCGTCAGCAACATCACCGAGTCGTGGGGCCTGGAGGAGAGCAACTTCGTCTGGAGCAACACCGCGGCGACCCCGGAGGCGGCCCGCGCCGACCTCGCCGACGGCGTCGCGCCGTTCGAGAACAAGGCCGCGGCGAAGAACCTCGCCTGGGTCGGCTGGGGCTGGGACGCGAAGATGGCCGACTTCGACAACAGCGGCCGGCTCGTCGTCGTGCAGACCTGCGGCTTCGTCAAGGGCACCATCAACCGGTTCAACTGGCTGCAGGAGCTCGCGATGAGCAACGACCTGCTGCTGCAGGAGCCGGACATGTGGCCGAAGGCGGAGCCCGGTGACGACATCGCCGGCTCCAACCCCCTGGCCTTCTGGGTCAAGGAGGAGCACACCGGCCGGTTCACCAACCTCAGCGCCAACCTGGGCCTGGCCGTGGAGACGCCGACGCGCGGGCTCGCGGTCGCCGACACCGACGGCGACGGCAGCCAGGACTTCGCCGTGGCCCGCCAGTGGGGCCCGCCGGCGTACTACCGCAACGGCAACACCGCCAAGAACGACTTCCTCGGCCTCCGCCTGTACCGCCCGGCGACGACGGCCACGACCGGGACCGCCGGCACGACCGGGACCGCCGCGACCACCGGTGCCGCCGCGACCCCCGCCTACGGCGCGGTCGTGCGCATCCGCACCGCCGACGGCCGGGTCCAGGTGGCCCAGCTCGACGGCGGCGGCGGGCACTCCGGCAAGCGCAGCTTCGACGTCTTCTTCGGCCTCGGTGCCGCCGGCGCCAAGCCGGTCTCGGCCGAGCTGAGCTGGCGTGACACCACCGGCGCCACCCACCACCAGAAGCTCGACCTGAGCGCCGGCTGGCACAACCTCATGCTGACCGACCAAGCCCAGGAGGTGACGACGCCGTGACGGACGTACAGCAGGCCCCCAAGACCGATGCGGTGCCCACCGCGACCCCGCCCGCCAAGCTCACGCCGGCCGCACCGGCGCGGCCGGAGCCGGCGGCCACCCCGGGCAAGGCGCCCCGGGTCGACGCCCGCGACCCGCGCTACCTCGCGCTGCGCAACTTCGCGATCTCGATGAGCATCTTCAACATCCTCGGCTACACCGTGCTCGGCTTCGAGCAGCCGTGGACCTGGCCGCTGCTGTCGCTGCTGGTCGGCTACACGGCGGAGTTCGCCTTCGAGACGGTGCAGGCGCGGGCGCTGCGCCGGCCGGCCGCCTACTCGGGCAACGGGGCCTGGGGCGTGTACACGTTCCTGCTCCCGACCCACATCACCGCCCTCGCGGCCAACATGCTGCTCTACGCCAACGACGTGTTCTGGCCGATCGCGTTCGCCGTCGTGGTCGCGGTCGGCGGGAAGTACGTGCTGCAGGCCCCGATCAACGGCCGGATCCGGCACTTCATGAACCCGTCCAACCTCGGCATCACCGTGGCGCTGCTCGCGTTCCCGTGGGTAAACGTCGCGCCGCCGTACCACTTCACCGAGCACGTGCCGGACGTGATCCGCATCGTCGTCCCGGTCGTCATCATCACCGCCGGCACCGTGCTCAACTCGATGCTCACCAAGAAGGTGGCGCTCATCGTCGGCTGGGTCGGCGGGTTCGTCATCCAGGCGCTGATCCGCCACTACGTGTGGGACGTCGCGCTGTGGGCGGCCCTGGCCCCGATGACCGGGGTGGCCTTCGTGCTCTTCACCAACTACATGATCACGGACCCGGGCACGACGCCCGGCCCCGCGCGCAACCAGTTCATGTTCGGCGCGAACGTGGCAATGGTCTACGGCGTGCTGATGCTGTTCAACGTCGTCTACACGCTGTTCTTCGCCGTCACCATCGTGTGCCTCCTGCGCGGCCTGTTCTGGTGGGTCAAGTGGCTGCGGGGGCGGCGGGCGCCGGAACCCGCGGCGACGCCGGCACCGGCGGCGGTGCCCGTCACGGCATGAGCCCGGGCCGGGCGGCCATGGTCGCCCGGCCCGTACCAAAGGTCGCGCCGTTCCCGGCGTCACCGGCACCATCAGGCGGCTCCGACCCGGAGCCGCCTGAACCCGTACGGCAGGAGGGAAGCTTCCATGACCACTGCCCCCCGTTCCCTGACCCGCCCGGCCGGCGGCGGCCTCGAGCGCCCGATCCGCAGAGGCGCGGTCGTCGGGTGGAGCGTCGCCGCGGGCCTGCTGCTCGCCGTGCTCTGGTCCTTCGAACTGGTCGACAAGGTGATCGGCGACAACGTCGCCAACACGCTGCTCGGCCACGACGCCAAGAAGACGGCGATCGCCGGCACCGCGGCCGGCCTGGTGTTCGCGTTCGTCTCCGGGCTGGCCGGCACCTTCACCGCCTGCAACATCGCGATGGCGGCGTCGATCGGCCCGCTCAGCATCGCCGGCGGGGAGGCCCAGCGCCGCTCCGGGCTGTTCCGGACGCTGCTGCGGCCGATCGGCTGGCTCACCCTCGGCATGGTGTCGGTCTCGGCCGTCTACGGCTTCGTCGGCGTGCTCATCGGCGACGACCTGCCGCAGCTGTCGACCGCGATGGTCGGCACCGTACCGGTACGTCTCATCCAGTCGATGGTCGTCTTCGGCGTGATCGGGCTGGCCCTGACCTACCTCGGGCTCGCCGCGCTGGGGGTGCTGCCCGACGTGTTCCGCGACCGGCCCGTGGGGCGGGTCGTCGCGCTCGGCGCGCTGGTCGGCGGCTTCCTCATCGGCCGGCCGTACCCGCTGTTCAACAAGCTGTTCCACTGGGCCGCCGACACGCACAACCCGCTGTACGGGGCGGCCGCGTTCGTCCTGCAGTCGCTCGGCAACATCCTGATCGTCACGGCCCTGTTCGCGCTGCTGACCCTCGGCACCGGCGGCCGGTTCCTGCGCTGGATGGCGGCCGCGCCCCGGCGCACGACCGTCATCACCGCGGCGCTGCTGATCGCCCTGGGCGTCTTCACCGTCGTCTACTGGGACGTGCGGGTGCCCTCGATGTTCGGCTGGGGCTGGTTCCCGACCATGCCGTACAACACCTGACCGCCGGGCCCGGGCCGCGGCCGGACCGGTCGCGGCTCAGGCCGGCGCCAGGCGCCCGTTGGGCATGTGGACCACGCGCAGGAAGGCGGGCAGGCGCCACGGCCGCGGGCCGCCGACGACGACGTCGCGGCGCAGGGCCGCGGTCGCGGTGCCGATCCGCCCGAACAGCATCAGGTTGAACCGGGCCGGCCGGAACGTGACGCGCACGTCGTAGGGCTGCTCGTCCGGGGCGATCCACACCCGCCGGTCGCCGAGCATGATCGTCGCCTCCGGGGTGTGCGCGGAGCGGAACCGCACGGCGATCGGGCGGCGCGGCATCGGCAGCGACGTGTTCAGCAGCGTGCCGTAGTCCAGGCGCAGCATGCCGAGGAAGAACTGGTCCCAGTACAGCGCCGCCTCCTCGTCCGGCATCGGCCACGGGCGCCGGGCCGCACGGGCCATGTCCCAGCCGTGCACCAGCAGCTCGTTGACGAGGTGCGACACGACGCCCGAGACCGGGACGAGGGACGAGCCCAGCCACGGGATCGGCGTCTGCGGCGCCATGTCCGCGGTGGCGGCGAGGATCCGCTCGATCGCGTCGCCGAGCGCGGCGGCCAGCACGGCCGGGTCGCGTTCGGCGAAGTGGCGCAGCACGAGGGCGTTGACGTCGGCGACGGTGTCGACGTTGGTGGTCGACATGACCTCGGCGAGCCCGGGGACGTCCAGCAGCCTGGTCCCGGGCTCGACGAGCTCGACGTACAGCAGCGCGATCCCCAGCACGTGGGCCGCGGAGTCCGCGATCGTCCAGTCCCGCGTCGCCAGCGCCCGGGGGTCGTCCGCGCCGGTGAGCAGGGCGCGGAACCGTGCTCCCGCGCCGCGCAGGGCCGACCGGGCGAGCGTCCACTGTTGCGTCACGGATCCACGGTCGCAGACCGCCCGCGGTGACCGGAACTCCTGGCGTGCTGCACTGCGGGTCAGTGGTGGATGTGGTCCGGCTTGGCGTCGTCGAAGATGGACTTCCAGTCGTCCTTGATGAGCTTGGCGCGGCCGTAGTCCATGGCGAGGATGACCACGTCGGCCCCGGTGACGGCGGCGTTGGCGGCCCTGGAGATCCTGGGCATCGTGACGGTGCGGCCGGGCTTGGGGACGTACCTCAGGCGGCACGTCGGAGGTACTCCCGCAGACCCTCTCGTGCGGCATCCTGCTGCGCTCGGACAAGACCCGCGAGCTGATCCAGGTCCGCCACGGCTTCGAGGTCCAGGCCGCGCGCCTGGCCGCGACCCAGGCCCCGGAGGCGGCCCGCGCACGGCTGGCCGTGCACACCGCCACGATGGAGCGGAGCCTCGACGACTTCTCCCGATTCGCCGCCGCCGACATGCTGTTCCGGTGGAGCGCGCTCTCAACGACCCCGAGCACGCCAAGCTCACCCTCGACGCCTGACAGAAGCGACCGCGATACGGACTGTGCCGTGCCTTCGGGCTCGCCGCGGCAGGCGGGTGGCTCGGGGCCGATGGCGGTCGGCACCCGAGCCGGTCGATCCGCGGGGCATCAGGGGTTCTTCGGGTCCTCGCCGAAGCCGTTGCACTGCCGTCCGCCATTGATGCAGTACTGGACGAGGTAACTCTGGCGCGCCGGGTCCCAGCCGTTCATGAAGTCGTAGTGGAACGTGTAGCTCGCGCCCGAGGCGTAGGCCAAGCCGCCCGTGTCGCCGTTCTTCAGCGGGTACGGCAGCTTGATCTCCAGCATCGGGAGCGGGACCGGGTGGTCGGCCGGGCACACGCCCGAGACCGGCCACGCCATGTGGGACTTGTGGTCGGCGGTGTCCAGGTGGACGCCGTCCCAGCAGCTCGGTGCGGTCAGGCGCACCTGCAGCGTCGCGCCCGCCGGGCAGGACGGCGGGATGTCCGCGCCCTTGTAGCCGGTGCACTGCCAGTTGCCGGTGAAGTGGGCGACGTCCGGGGTCTTGGCGTCGCCGACCAGGAGCTTGAACCCGGCCGGGAACGGCTTGACGGTGCGGTAGTCGCGCACGGCGGACTTGTAGTAGACCGTCGGCTTGTCCGGCTGCAGCGGCACGCCGCGCTGCAGCAGGGTCGGGAACCAGTAGCCGGACGCGTCGAGGGTGTCCTCGCACGAGGTGGCCCCGCCGACCAGTGACTGCGGGGTCGAGTTCGCGTTCACCGACGGGTTGCCGATGAACGAGTGGTTGTGCGAGGCGCCGGGCAGGCCCGGGAAGACGATCGGGTCGTCGCTGAGCGTGTGGTTGACGGTGCAGTTGGCGTGCATTTCGTGGTACTGGGCGCGGGGCGGGTCGTCGGCGGCGAGCGCCGGGCCGGCGATCGCGGCGGCGCCGGCCAGGGCGAGGGCCGCGACGGCGATGGGCAGCATGGATCTGATGCTCATGTTCGACTCCTTGGCGGTGAATCGAGCATCGGCAATTGGTAGCTGCGGACCGTAGCAGCCTCCGCGACGGCGGGGAAAGCGCTTGCCATTGAGTTGCCATGCCATTTCATGGTCCACATTGGACGCATCGTGATCGATTTGGCAACTCATGGCAAACGGTTGTCCACGGCTGAGCGGCGGGCCTACCGTCCAGTCATCCGCCCCGCCGTACCGCGCCGCGCCGTTCACGCCGCGCGGCGGCGAATACTGCCCGGGAGCCGCCATGCAACCCATACGCCGAACACTGCTCGCCGCCGCGCTGCTGCTCGCGGCGGCCGCGCTCGTCGCCGTCGACCGGCCCGCGGTCGCCGCGGCGGCGTGCGGTACCACCAATGCCGCCCTCAATCGTCCGGCCACCGCTTCGTCGTCCGAGAGCGCGAGCCTCGGCCCGGCCAAGGCGGTCGACGGGTCCGGCTCGTCGCGCTGGTCGAGCGCGCACGGTGTTGATCCACAGTGGATCCAGATCGATCTCGGGGCCACGACCCAGATCTGCCAGGTGGTACTGACGTGGCAGCGGTCGTACGCGACGGCGTACCGCATCGAGGTCTCGGCCGACGGGGTGAGCGGCTGGAGCCCGGTCTACTCGACCACGACCGGCGCCGGCGGCACCGAGACCCTGGCGGTGAACGGTTCCGGCCGCTACATCCGGATGTACGGTACGACGCGGGCGACCCAGTACGGGTACTCGCTGTACGAGTTCGCCGTCTACGCCGGCGATCCCGGCGGCCCGCAGTTGCCGGGCGGCGGCGATCTCGGCTCGAACGTGGTCGTGTTCGACCCGGGCCAGTCCTCGGCCACCATCCAGGCGCGGCTGGACCAGATCTTCACGCAGCAGGAAAAGAACCAGTTCGGCGACGAGCGCTACCAGCTGTTGTTCAAGCCGGGCTCGTACTCGGGCCTCAACGCCCAGCTCGGCTTCTACACGTCGATCAGCGGCCTCGGCCAGAACCCGCAGGACGTGCAGATCCACGGCGACGTCACGGTCGACGCGGGCTGGATGCAGGGCAATGCGACCCAGAACTTCTGGCGCTCGGCCGAGAACCTGTCCCTGTACCCGGTGTCGGGCACGGACCGGTGGGCGGTGGCCCAGGCGGCGCCGTTCCGCCGGATGGACGTGCACGGCGGCATGACGCTCGCGTCGCCGAACTGCGGGTGGGCGTCGGGCGGGTACATCGCCGACAGCCGGGTGAGCGGGCAGATCAGCCCGTGCTCGCAGCAGCAGTGGTTCACCCGCGACTCGACGATCGGCAGCTGGAAGGGCGCCCTGTGGAACATGGTGTTCTCGGGGGTCCAGGGCGCGCCCGCCACCAGCTTCCCGTCGCCGGCGATCACGACGCTCGCCACGTCGCCGGTGACGCAGGAGAAGCCGTACCTGTACGCGGACGCGTCGGGCTACAAGGTGTTCGTGCCGTCGCAGCGCACCAACAGCAGCGGCGCGACCTGGATCAACGGGCAGACCCCGGGCACGTCGCTGCC
>NZ_JBEZDS010000060.1:0-26870 GCF_040648435.1 Dactylosporangium sp. NPDC049140
GCAACCGATCCAGCTCAGCCGACCACGCCTCAATCTCCGCCGCCACAGCGAACATCATCCATGCCCGGTCAACCCAACTGCCGTTGCAGTACTAGGCGTCGCGGCTCCAGCGGATCGCCGTACCGGTGGCGGGGTGCACCTCCTCGACGTCCCCGAGGCAGACGACGAGCACGGGTATGCCGTCGGTGAGCCCGAGCTCCTCACGCTCCTTGGGCGTGGGCATACGGGCCTTGACGACGCTGACGGCGGGCACCTCGACGAGCGTGCCCGGCACCTCGACCACGTGCCCGGCGCGCCGCTCGACCCGAACGAGACAGTCCCGCCCGAGCGCGAGCAACCCTTCGTTGCGAAGCAGCTTGACGGCCTTGAGCGCGGTGTCCCGCCCAACCCCGAACTCCCGGGCCAGCTCCCCGGCCCCGGGCACGACATCCCCAACGGCCAACTCCCCACACCCCACCCGCTGCCGAAGTACGTCGGCAATCTGGTCGTAACGCGCCACGTGTCCAATGTAGCCAAGTGGCCACACGAATCGAAAGTGGGCCCTTCGATAAGTCGGGCGCTCCGCGCCGCGACTTATCCCATTTTTCGCCTGACAGGTCATAAATCCGGACACGCCAAATTCCCCGAATCGTGCACGTCGCGGCTGCAATGGGCGCGGCCACGGGAGGGGCGCGCGGCTATGGGGTGCGGTGGACGGTCATAAAAGGGAATTCGGCTAGTGGGGTGCGGTGGACGTCGGCGGACGGGGCGCGCGGCTACGAGCGGGGTGCCGGGCTGCGGGCTGCGGGCTGCGGGCTGCGGGGTGCGGGGTGCGGGGTGCGGGGTGCGCGGCCGCGGGGTTGGCGGGCGGGGTGCCGGGCTGCGGGGTGCCGGGCTGCGGGGTGCGGGTGCGGGGTGTGCGGGGTGCGGGGTGCGGTGGACGGTCACAGGCGGGTGGTGCGCCTAGATGGGTGCGGTGGACGGCCGCGGACGAGGTTCGCGGCTGTGAGCGCGGTGCGTGGTCGCGCAGCCCAGCGGAAAGCCACAGGGCGGGGGTGTGCCTATGAGCGCGGTGCGCGGTCACGCAGCCCAGCGGAAAACCACAGGGGCGGGGGTGCGCGCCCATGGGCGCGGTGCGAATGCATTCAGCGGGCCGCGGCCTCATGCGTCCTTGGTAACCCCGGCCGGAATCACTCGATCGAGTTCCGCCGCACCCCTGCGGCCGCGCCAATACCGGGCATAACCGAAAAATCCGAAATATCCGTCGCGGAGCAGCGGATATTTCGGATCGGAAACCGGACGTGAACCCGAACGAGAAGCTATGCGACAGGCCTGCGGCGGTACGCCAGCACGCCCATCACCAGACCAGCCAGGCCGAGCACCATCCCTGCGATCCCCAGCGCGATCGCCGTCCCGTCAGAGGAAGAGGAAGACGAAGACGACGAGCCGGACGCGTTCGCCGTCGGGCCCGCCGACGTCGTGGTCGAGGCCGCCGCCGTGTCCGTCTTCTTCGACAGCTTCAGCACCGGCGCCGGGTGCTCGGCCGAAGCGCCCGCCGCGGGCTCGTCGATCCAGCGGACGACCTCGCCGTTCGAGTACGTCTGCAGCGCCTTGAACACGATCTGGTCCACCTGCGGCAGCGGGCCCAGGGAGACGTCGAACTCCTGGAACTGGTGCGGCTTGATCTCGGCGCCGGCGCCGGCGGTCCACGTGATTTTCGAGACGGCCTCGGTGATCTCGTCGCCGCCCTCGCGCTTCACCGGGGTGGCCAGTTTCGAGGTCTCCGTCACCGCGGTCCAGCCCTGTACCGGCCTGGTCGACACCGACGCGATCGGCTGGTCGGTCGGGATCGCGATCTCGAGCTTCGTCGTGCTCGCGTTGTCGCGCTCGGTCGGCACGCGGAAGGTCACCTTCGTGTACCCGCCCTGCACGGCGGTGTTCGGGTTGACCGTGACGTGCGCGGAGGCGACGGCCGGGAAGGCCAGCGCCGCGGTGACGGCCGCGGCGGTGGCGATACCGGCGCGGACCACGGAGGTCAGGCGCATGACGGGGAGTTCCTCTCGAAAGCTTGGCGGGGGATGCGTACCGGGCGGGTAGTCGGTACACACCCCCACAAAGTTCCCTAGAGGTCGGACGGGTCGGCCCAGGCGGTACCGATGGCGGTGACCGCGAAGAGCGCCACGGCGAGCACGTGCACCCCGGTGCACCACAGGCAGATCGCCTTCAGCTGGAAAAGCTCGGCGAAGACCAGGTAGAACACGAAGAGCACGCCGATCGCGGCGAGGGCGAGGCGGCCGTACCGCAGCGCCGGCAGTTTGGAGCGCCACAGCGGGCCCGGCGAGACCGCGAGCATCGCCACGAAGTACACGAGGCCGAGCACCGCCACCGGGATGCCGAGCACCGCCGACTGCTCCGAAGTGGTGACCTTCAGGCAGTTCAGCGCCCCGGTCTCGGGGCACGCGAGCGTGGTCGACGCGCTGAAGTGCTCGATCGTGAGGTACCCCGAAATCCCGAGCCCGACCACGGCGAGCACCAGCGACGTCAGGGGCACCCACGGCTGGACCAGGCTGCGGTCCAGTTCCGGCTCACTTGCCGACATTGGCGAACTCCCCCTGGTAGGCCTGGACGGCGGCGCTGGAACACACGTCCCCGGGCTGGTTGCCCGTGATCTTGCACAGCAGGGCGGTCAGGGCGTTGGCGCTGCCGCCGATCGCCCGGCCCACCTGGCTGTTCGGGTCCTTGACCGCGTCGAGGATCTGCTGGTGGGTGTGGTCGGCGAGCAGGGCGGGGCTGTAGGAGGCGCCCGCCTGGATGGCCTTGTTCGCGAAGTCGACGAACGGGATCGCCCCGGCCGAGTCGCTCGGCACGTAGGGCGCGGCGTTGTACTTCTGCAGCACCTGCTGCTGGGCCGGGGTGAGTTGGTCCAGCGGCTGGTACTGCCCGTTGACCCGCTTGTTCGTCGTGGTCTCGACGCCCTGGAAGGACAGATACTGGCTGGTGTACGTCACGCCGTGGAACGACACCGTCGGCGTGTTCGGGTACGTGTCGTCGGCGGCCGATGTGGTCAGCGTCAGCCCGCTGAAGGTGCCGAACCGCGACAGCGCGATGACCACGGGCCAGCGCTGGGCCGCGCAGAAGGGGCAGTACTCGGCGCCGACGTACAGCACCAGTGGCTTGCCGCCGTCGGTGAGCGCGGGCTGCCCGGTAAGCGCGGTGGGCAGGCTCGGCTTGGCCCCGGCGCCCACCGCGTCGAGGGTCGCGGCCGGCACCGAGGTGATCCCGCTGATGATCGCCTCGGCCGCGGCGCCGGTCGGTACGGCGCTCGGCGACTCCCCGCCGCCCCCGCCGCCGGCTGTGCCGAGCTTGACCAGCCCCATCACCACGAAGACCAGCAGCACGGCGCCGATCGCGGAGTACGCGACGCGCATCCGGCCGCGCCGGGCGGTCGCCCGCTCCTGGATCATGCGCATCTGCCGCGCGTACTCGCGCGAGTCGCGCTGCCGTTTCGACACGCGCCAACCTCCTGATCTGTGCGGGTGCGTCCGTTCCTTAGTCGCACAGGGCGGGCGACCGGTTCCCGATTTCCGGCGAAAGATCACCCGCCGCGGGCTCGATGGTAGGTGACCAACCTGGCGGAAGTCTGGGGGCGAAAGACCCGAAAAACCATGACTCCGGTCCGTTGTGGTGCGGACCGTTGCTCCCGTCAGGAATCCCGGCGTCCGCCGTGGCAAGACCGCACCGGAAAACGCGGTCGCCACACCGTAGATTGACGACCATGCAGAGACGACACCTGCTCGCCGCCGCGGCCGGAGGGGCCGTCGCGGGTGCCGCCGGAATTGCCGGCACCGCGAACGCCGCCGACGCCGAGTCCTTACGCCCGGGGAAGACCCGCCTCATCAGCCTGTCCCACGTCAACGACCCGGCCAAGACCAACATCTACCCCGGCGACCCCGAGTTCACGCTCGAGACCATCGCGACGATCGAGAACGAGGGCTACTACCTGCAGTACGTCCGCGAGGGCGAGGCGACCGGCACCCACTGGGGCGCGCCGGGCCACTTCAACGCCGGCGAGCCGCTCGCCGACGACCTCGACCCGAACGACCTGTTCCTGCCCGCGGTGAAGATCGACGTGCGCGACAAATGCGCCCGCAACGCCGACTACGCATTGACCGTGGACGACGTGAAGCAGTGGGAGCGCCGCCACGGCCGCATTCCGAACGAATCGATGATCATCATGTGGACCGGCTGGGAGTACAAATGGGGCACTCCCGCCTTTCCGAACCTGGACGGCGACGGCGTGCTGCACCAGCCCGGCTTCGCCCCGGAGACCGTCCAGTGGTTCATCGACACCGGCCGCATCGGGCGCAACGGCGGCACCGGCATCGACACCTTCGGACCGGACCTCGGTACCGACCCGAACTTCCTCGCCTCGCTGCTGGTGTACCAACGCCACCGCGTCAGCCTCGAGATCATCGCGAACCTCGCCCAGTTCCCGACCACCGGCGCGTCGGTGCTCTGCGGCGGGTTCATCAACAAGAAGGGCTCCGGCTCGACGGCCCTCATCTTCGGGGTGATTCCGCCCGGCGTCCACGCCTGAACCGCGTCCGGGCCGGTGCCCGCGCGGCACCGGCCCGATTGACGTAACGATCAGCGGACGCTTAGTGTCCAATCATGAGCACGATGTCCGGCGCCGAGGCACCGCAGGCGGTCACCACACCGCTCGTCCTGCCGATCTCCCGCTCGCTGTTCTGGCTCGGCGGCACCGCACTGCTCGCCCTGCTGGTCTACTACTTCGTCGGCATCGACCAGGGCGCCGTGTCCATCTTCGGCAGCGACTCCCACGTGCACGAGTTCGTCCACGACGGCCGGCACTTCCTGGGCTTCCCCTGCCACTAGGGCCTTTTCAGAACGCAGTCCCCGCAGGTACCGCCGCCGGGGATTCGGTAGTACAGGCAGCAGTTGCGTCTCCGGAGCCGGCCAACGGCGACATCCGCCATGCCCTCGAGCGGCGGCCGGGCCACCAGCTCCTGCACCGCCGACCAGGCGTCGCGCGTGCCGAGCTGCCCCGCCGCCCCGCCCAGCGCCGACGCCACGTTGCCCCACAGCACGTGCCGCGACAGCCGGAACCGCGCGGCGAAGACCTCCGCGAGCGGCATGACCAGGCCGCGGATCGCCACATCGAAAAGGTCGGACGCGGGCCGGCTTTCCTTCGTGTGTACCGCCACGGGCAGCGGCCCGCCCGGCACCTCCCGCCACCAGAGGTCCTCCGGCCCCACGCCGGGCACCGAGCCGGACAGCGCCTGGGCGAGCGGCGGCGAGACGAGCCGGGACGCGTACCCGAGAAACAGCACGGACGCCACGACCCGCGCCGGCAGCGCCTCCAGCCCGAGGCCGAACATCCCCGCGAGCGCCTCCCGCGACGCGGCGACCCGCTCCGCCACCACGTCGGGGGACAGCAGCGCCGCGAACGGCCGCCATCCGGGCTCGCCGGAGTAGGGCTCCCAGACGAAGTACGGATTCACCACCGCACCCTATGCCGAAAAGAATTGCCCCGAGTTGGTTGAACCCTGAACAGTCTGATGGGGTAAAGGTCGGCAGGAGGCCGTCGAGAGGGGCTGTGCGTGACGCGCGACGAGGAGCTCATGACCGCGCTGTACACCGAGCACTACGGTGTGCTGCTCGCCTTCGTCCTGCGGTACGAACGGGACCGCCACCGCGCCGAGGACCTCGTGCAGGAGACGCTCCTGCGGGCCTGGCGGCACATCGAGCGCATCGACGTCAGCCGGGACACCACGCGGGCGTACCTGCTGACGATCGCCCGCAACGTCGTCAGCAACGCCTGGCGAGCCGAGCAGCGCCGCCCCCAGCTCGTCTCCGACCCCGACGCGGTCGCGGCCGTCGCCGACCCCGACAACGTCGACGAGCTCGTCGAGGGCTGGCTCATCACCGCCGCGCTCGACCGCCTCTCCGTGGAGCACCGCGAGGTGATCCGCTCCGTGTACTACGACGGCCGCACGGTCGCCGACACGGCCAGACGCCTTGCGGTACCGGAAGGTACCGTCAAGTCGCGCGCCTACTACGCGGTACGCGCGCTTCGGGCGGTGTTCGAGGAGATGGGGGTGTTACGGTGACCGCCGGCCACGACGCGGTGCGCCGGCTGCTCGGGGCCTACGTCCTGGGCGGCCTCGACGACACCGACCAGCACACGGTCGACGCCCACCTGAGCACGTGCGCCGACTGCCGCACCGAGGTGGGGCGCCTGGCCGCGGTACCGGAGCTGCTGCAACGCCTCCCGAGCGGCCCGGGCGCGCCGCTGGAGCCGCCCTCCCGCGCCGGCCTCGACGCCTTCCTGCGCCGGGCCCGCCCGCGGCGCCTGCCGGTCGTCGCCCTTGCCGCGGTGTGCGTCGCGCTCGCCGTCCTGGCCGGGGTGCTGACCGTGCGCCGGCCCGCCTCGGCCCCGGCGCCGCGCGCCGCTTCGTCGCCGTCGGCCTCGGCCTCCCCGGGGACCGTCGTGGAGTTCGAGGCGGCTGGCGGCAGTGGGCTTTCGGGCCGGGCCACGCTCAGTCCCCGCCAGTGGGGGGTTTCGGTCTCGATCGAGCTCGCCGGTCTTCCGGGGGAGGGGCCGTTCACCATGCAGGTCCTTGGGCGGGGTGGGCAGTCGGAGCAGGCGGCTTGCTGGGGGCGTACGCAGACCGCTCAGGCACGGGTCACGGGGGCCAGCTCGATTCAGCTCGCCAACGTCGACTCGGTTCAAGTCGCTGATCGCGATGGGCATTTGCTTGGGTCTGCTCGCTTGGGCTGAAGTTGTGGGCGCGCGATATGTCGGGCGCTGGCGCGCCGCGACATATCGGACTTTTCGCCTGACGGGGGTTATGTTGGGGGTTGGTGGCATTCTTAGCTGGACCAGGGGCTGACAAACGACGCTCGGCCGATGGTGCGCGGGAGCCTTCGGCTCCCGCAATGTGTAAGCGTGGTCCCTTTTCGTTGTTGCTTGCGGTTATGCCTCTTGGTCGTTGTTGGCTGTACTCGGCGGCGTAATTATTCGCCTGCGGGTGAGAAGTTTCGGAAAGAGCACAAGCGGCATCGGGACTTTGGGCTTGAAGAGCGGCATCGGAAGAAGCTCTGTGACCAGCACGGCAGTGTTGAGGCGGCCGAGGCTTACTTGCGCAGCGGGCCCGGGAGGCCCTCGCGCCCAAGGCGCCGGAACCGCCGACTGGGCCGGTTGAATGTCCGGATGGGCCGCCTGTGGAACTGGCCGTCGCCGACCACGATGGTGAACCGGGGCCACGGCACTGGGCGGAAAGCGCCGACCACGACAACGACAGCGGTGCCGCGGCGGTGAGCATTCCGCCGGCGCCCGCCGAAGCCGATTCCATCGACAAACGTCCCAACGGGTCGCGCGCGGGTGGGGGAGCGGCCGACTTCGGGGGGCTTCGGGGCAAAGGTTGCCGTTCGGGTGGCCGATGGTTGCGATGTGGAGGCCACAGGCATCACAGGCATCACCGGGATCGCGACCCGCATGGCGCAGATCCGGTCCCCGCCGTCGAAGGCCCGGGCGGCGGCGAGTCGTTTCAGCAGACGCTCGACACCACCCTGCGCACCGCGCGCACGCCCGAGGGGGTGCCGGTCGAGCTGACGGAGTACGGCAACGGGCGCGTCCCGGAGAGTGCGCTCCAGCGCGTCGGAACGACCGGGCACAGGCTGTGGGCGCCCGCCGCCACGCCGCTCGACGCGCTGATGCGGGCCGCACGGGCGCAGGGGGTCGACGTCGGGATCACCGACTCGTACCGGCCCCTCGCCGAGCAGGTCGACCTCGCCAAGCGTAAGGGGTTGTACGCCAAGCCCGGTACCAGCGATCACGGGTGGGGGCTGGCCGTCGACCTGGACGGCAAGGCGCAGGCCTGGATGCGGCAGAACGCCGGGCGGTTCGGGTTTGCCGGGACCACGCCGCGGGAGCCGTGGCACTGGGCGTATCGAGCAAGATGAGAGCGTGACCGCCCTCTTCACGACCGTCCACCTCGCGCTCGCCGCCGCTTGGGCCGGGGCCATGGGGTACAGCCTGCTCGTCGTGCAGCCCAAGGCCGAGCGCTACTTCACCAAGGATGACGAGCTCGAGGACTTCCTGCTGGTCATGGCCCACGGGAACCGGTGGAAAGTGGTGCCGCTCATCGCCGCGCTGCTCGTCACCGCCGCGCTGGCGAAGATCTACTACCTGCTTCCGGTGTACCTCGGGGCCGCCATCATTTTCGCCAACGTGAGCTGGCGGCACTGGCCCGCCCGTGTGTTCGCGCTGCCCGCCGAGCGGCCCGGGTTCCGGAAAAGGCTGAAGGTCCAGGCGTGGGCCATGACGGTGCTCGTCGGTGGCGCGTTTCTGACAGGTTTGGCGGCAACCAGCGGACTCATCTGATCTCCACACCGCGGTTAGGGTCGTGCGACGAACGACTCGCGGTAAGGAGAGGACAGCGCGGTGACCGGTTTCCGCCACAATCTGGCGCAGCTGTTGAAGGCCAGGTTCCCGGTCCTGTACGTCGAGTCGTACGAGGAGCACCGCGTGCTCGGCGAGCTCGCCGCGGTCGCCGGGGACGCCGCGCTCGTGCGGACGCCGCGGCCGGTGTGGACCTGGTCGGCGACGAGCGGGCTGCTGCAGCCCGACGGGGTCGCGACCCAGTACACGACCGAGCCCGACAACGCCCTCGAGGCGGTGCTGCGCATCCAGCAGCCCGGCCTGTTCGTGTTCCGCGACCTGCACAGCTCGCTGGGCGGCGACGTGCCGGTGCTGCCGAGCGTCGTGCGCCGGCTGCGGGACATCGCGGCGGCGTTCAAGGCGGGTGCGGCACCGCGGACGCTCGTCATCGTCGCCCCCGTCCTGCGCATCCCGCCCGACCTGGAGAAGGACGTCACGATCGTCGACTTCCCGCTGCCGAGCGAGGCCGAGATCCGCGGCGTGCTGGAGGCGATGATCGCGGGCAACGCCTCGGGCGGGCGGATCCGCATCGAGCTCGACCCCGTCGGCCGGGAGCGGTTCGCCAAGGCCGCGACCGGGCTCACGCTGCACGAGGCCGAGAACGCGTTCGCCCGGGCCATGGTCAACGACGGCGTGCTCGACCTGCACGACCTCGGCGTGGTACACGAGGAGAAACGGCAGGCGGTACGCAAGTCCGGCGTGCTCGAGTACGTCGACGCCGGCGTGCGCCTCGACGAGGTCGGCGGGCTGGAGAACCTCAAGCGCTGGCTGGCCAAGCGGGACAACACGTGGCTCGCGGCCGCCGCGGAGTACGGGCTGCCGGCCCCCAAGGGCGTGCTCATCACCGGCGTGCCCGGCTGCGGCAAGTCGCTGACCGCCAAGGCCGTCGCCGCCGCGTGGGGGCTGCCGCTGCTGCGGCTCGACATCGGCCGCGTCTTCTCCGGGCTCATCGGCTCCAGCGAGCAGAACATGCGGGCCGCGCTGCGCACCGCCGAGGCCAGCGCCCCGTGCGTGCTGTGGGTCGACGAGATCGAGAAGGGCTTCTCGACGGGCGCGGGCAACGACGGCGGTACCACCAACCGGGTCTTCGGCACCTTCCTCACCTGGATGCAGGAGAAGACCGGCTCGGTGTTCGTCATCGCGACCGCCAACGACATCGAGCGCCTGCCGCCCGAGCTGCTGCGCAAGGGCCGCTTCGACGAGATCTTCTTCGTCGACCTGCCGAGCCGGGCCGAGCGCGCCTCGATCTGGGGCGTGCACCTGCGCCGGCGCCTGACCCGGCCCGCGGTGCAGGGCGCGCTGCGGCCCGACGACGCGCTCCTGCGCGAGCTGTGCGGGCTGACCAACGGCTACTCCGGCGCCGAGATCGAGCAGGCGGTCGTCGCGGCGCTCTTCGACGCGTTCTCCGAGCGGCGCCCCCTGCACCGGGAGGACCTGCTGCGGGCCATTGCGGCGACGGTACCGCTGAGCGTCACCCAGTCCGAGAAGCTCGACGCGATCCGGGACTGGGCCCGCACCCGGGCCGTGGCGGCGACGGCCGCCGAGGACTGGGACCCCGACGAGGAGCCGCCGACCGCGCCCATGCCCGTGCTGGGCACCCACGGACGCACGATCGAGGTCTGACGATGAGCGTCTCCCTGATTCTGGTACCGCTGGCAATTGCCGCCGCCGCGGCGCACGCCGGGCTCACCAAGGGCAAGCAGGGCACGGTCTGCGCGGTGCAGACCCGGATGCGCGACGTGAACCTGCTCGCGGCCGCGCTGCGGGACACGCGGGCGGCGGTGGAGCCCGACGGAGACGCGCTCGTCGCGGACTGGGCGGGCGTGCGGGCCCGCTTCGTCCGCGACGAGCGGCAGGTGTGGGCCGCGCACTTCACCGGCGACGTCGACGAGCCGCGGGCGGTCGACATCGTGCGGGCGGTCGACGCCGCCTACGGCCGGCAGGTCCAGGCGGCCGTCCTCGCCCGGCTCACGCAGCGCGCCCCGGCCGCGGGCCTGCGCCTGGAGTCGCGCTCGGTGACCCCCGACCGGGCCGTGCGCCTGGTCTTCGCGGTGGAGCGGGCGACGTGAAACGCATCGTCGTCACCGTGGCCGAGGACGGCACGGTCTCCGCCGAGACGCTGGGCATCACCGGTGCGAAGTGCCTCGACTACGTCGCGGTGCTCGAGGAGCTGCTGGCGGCGCAGACGGTGCACAGCGAGTACACCAGGGAGTTTTCGACCGTTCAGAACAGGCAGGTGCAGCACGATGGCCTCTAGTCCGGCGAGCCTCGGCTGGCGTCTGCGCAACAGCTGGTGGGTGCTGCTCGTCGTCCTTGGCGTGGGCTGCCTCGGCGGCACCGGCTTCCTCTACATCGGCATCACCGCACGGCGCCCGGCGTGGTGGGGCCTCGGGATCGCGTACCTCGTGCTGCCGTGGGCC
The DNA here is from genome assembly GCF_040648435.1 of Dactylosporangium sp. NPDC049140. Lineage (NCBI taxonomy): Bacteria > Bacillati > Actinomycetota > Actinomycetes > Micromonosporales > Micromonosporaceae > Dactylosporangium > Dactylosporangium sp. NPDC049140. The sequence goes on from NZ_JBEZDS010000060.1 coordinate 10,864, forward strand.
GGCCTCGTCGCCATCAACCGGCTGGGCGAGGACTCGCAGGTGAGCACCGCGATCGCGGTCGCCTACTTCGCCCTGTGGTTCGCGAGCATCGTGCACGCCCTGATCCTCAACGGCTCCTGGCTGCGGTGGCGGGCCGCGAACCGCCCCTGGTTCGAAGAATCCAAACCTTTGGCGCCCCCACCGGTGTTCGCCGCCTCCCTGGAAATCAACACGGCGACCCCGGCCCAACTGGCGGAGGTGGCCCGTATCGACCTCCCGCGGGCGGAGCGGATCGTCGCCGACCGCGAGGCCCGCGGCGGGTTCCGGACGGTGGAGGACCTCGCCACCGCCCTCGCGCCCCACGAGTTCGCCCGCCTCCGCGCGGTCCTCACCTGCACCCCGCGGCCCCGGGCGCCGCAGTCGCAGCCGCCGGGCCCGGGCCGTGTTCTCGACTTCTGAGCCCGGCACCCTCGCGGTCGGGCGGTTCGTGGAGCGCACGGTCGCCGAGGGCCCGGGGGAGCGCACCGCCCTGTGGGTGCAGGGCTGCACCATCCGCTGCGCCGGCTGCTTCAACCCGCACCTGTGGACGTTCCGCGGCGGCACCCCGACCCCGACCGCCGACGTCCTGGCCCGGGTCCTCGCCGCCGGGACCGAGGGCCTGACCCTGCTCGGGGGCGAGCCGTTCGACCACGCCGCCCCGCTCGCCGTCGTCGCCGCGGGCGTACGGGCCGCCGGCCGCTCGGTCATGACGTTCTCGGGCTACACCACCGCCGAGCTGGACTCGGCCGTCCACGGTGGACGCGCGGACGTCGCCGCGCTGCTGGCCGCCACCGACCTGCTCGTGGCCGGCCCGTTCGTCGCCGGGCTGGTCGACCACGCGCGGCCCTGGGCCGGCTCCATCAACCAGGAGTACGTCCATCGCGGCGACCGCATCCCGCCGTCCGCGCTCGCCGCGACCCCGGACCGCCTGGAGATCACGGTCGGCGCCGACGGCACCCTGGCCGTGAACGGCTGGGCCGACGACGAGACCCTCGACGCCCTGCTCAGCGAATCAGCAGCACGACCAGGGTCCGGGGCCCGTGCACGCCCTCGACCCGGTTCAGCTCGATATCACTCGTCGCCGACGGCCCGCTGATCAGCGTCAGGGGGCGGGTCGGCGTGAGCCGCGCGAGGAGGTCCGGCACGGTCTGGACGACCTGGTCGGCGCGCACCACGCAGAAGTGCCGGTCCGGCACCAGGGTGACCGCGCGGCGCCCCTGGCCGGCCGAGCCGTCCAGGGCGATCGTCCCGGTCTCCGCCACCGCCGCCGCGCAGCACGTCACCACGGCCGCGAACGCGTCCAGCTCCGCCGCCGTCCGGGTCCCGTCGTCCACGGTGGACCCGGGCACCGCGAACGGCAGGCCCGGCGGCACGATCAGCGGGGCGAGGCCGTCCAGCGCCCGGGCCAGGTCGGCCTCCAGCGTGGCCTCGGTGGTGGGCACGACGGTCGCCTTGTAGTCCTCGAGCCGGTCGACGAGCAGATCGAGGTCGCCGCGGCGGGCCGGGTCGGCGGGCCGGTAGTCGCGCGGCACCTCGGGCACGGCGGGCGCGGAGCCCAGGGCGGCGCGGATGCGGGCCAGGACCAGGGATCGGGAGTCGTCAGCCATTGCGCGTGCGCCACCATTCGCGGAAGGTCTGGGCCGGCGGGCGGGGCAGGTCGCGGCTGTCCGTCCACGCCGACAGCGGCGGCGGCAGCGCGCCGATGCGGTCGCGGCGCCGGCCGAGCAGGCGGCCGAGGCGCATGAGCCGCTCGCCGCCGCGGAACCGGCCCGGGCCCGCCATCATCCACGACATCGCGGCCATCGACACCGCCTCGGCCGACGGGCCGCGGTGCTCCTCGACGTGCCGGGCCCGCAGGTGTACCAGCAGCGAGGGGATGTCGATGCGCACCGGGCAGGCGTCGAAGCAGGCGCCGCACAGGCTGGAGGCGTAGGGCAGCGAGGCGTTGTCCTCGACCCCGGTCAGCTGGGGGCTCAGCACCGCGCCGATCGGGCCCGGGTACACCGAGCCGTACGCGTGCCCGCCGGTGCGCTCGTAGACCGGGCACACGTTCAGGCACGCGCTGCAGCGGATGCAGTGCAGCGCCGAGCGGCCCACCTCGTCGGCGAGCACCGCGGTGCGCCCGTTGTCCAGCAGCACCAGGTGGAACTCCTGCGGCCCGTCGCCGGGCGTCACGCCGGTCCACAGCGACGTGTACGGGTTCATCCGCTCCCCGGTCGAGGAGCGCGGCAGCAGCTGCAGGAACACCTCGAGGTCGGACCACTTGGGCACGAGCTTCTCGATGCCCATGACCGTGATCAGCGTCGGCGGGAGGGTCAGGCACATCCGGCCGTTGCCCTCCGACTCGACAACCGCGAGCGTGCCGGTCTCGGCGACGGCGAAGTTGGCCCCCGACACCGCGACCTTCGCCGAGAGGAACTTGCGGCGCAGGTGCTCGCGGGCGGCCATGGCCAGCCGGCGCGGCTCGTCGGTGAGGTCCGCCGGCACGTCCGGCATCGCGCGCAGGAAGATGTCGCGGATCTCGGTGCGGTTGCGGTGGATCGCCGGCACCAGGATGTGCGAGGGCTTGTCGTTGCCGAGCTGCACGATGAGCTCGGCGAGGTCGGTCTCCCAGGCCGCGATGCCCTGCTCCTGCAGGGCCTCGTTGAGCCCGATCTCCTGGGTCGCCATGGACTTGACCTTGACGACCTCGTCGGCCCCGGCCGCGCGGACCAGGCCGGCGACGATCGCGTTGGCCTCGTTGGCGTCGCGGGCCCAGTGCACGTGCCCGCCGTTGGCCGTGACCCGCTCCTCCAGCTGCTCCAGCAGCTCGGGCAGGCGGGCCATGGTCGCGGCCTTGAGCGCCTCGCCGGCCCGGCGCAGCTGCTCCCAGTCCGGCACCTCGGCGACGACCGCGGCCCGCTTGGCGCGGATGGTGCGGGTCGCGTGGCCGAGGTTGCGCCGCAGTTGCTCGTTGCCCAGCGCCGTGCGGGCCGCGGCGGGGAAGGGCTCGTCGCCGCGCAGCTGCCCGACGCCCCGCGGGGCCACCGCGGGCATTCCCAGGAAGGTGCTCATGCGACCTCCGCTTCGCTCCGGACCGCTCATGTGGACGCCAGAATTTCCGCCAGGTGTACCGGACGAGTCTCCACCGACAGCCGCGAGAGCCCGCCGCCCATGTGCATCAGGCAGGACGAGTCCCCGGCGGCGACGACGTCGGGGGAGGTGGACAGCACGTTGCGCAGCTTGTCGGCGAGCATCGCGGCCGAGGTGTCGGCGTTCTTGAGCGCGAAGGTGCCCCCGAAGCCGCAGCACTGCTCGGCGTCGGGCAGCTCGACCAGGTCGATGCCCTCGACCGCGCGCAGCAGCCGCAGCGGACGGTCGCCGACGCGCAGCAGGCGCAGCGAGTGGCAGGTCGGGTGGTAGGTGACCCGGTGCGGGTAGCGCGCGCCGACGTCGGTCACGCCGAGCACGTCGACGAGGAACTCCGAGAGCTCGTAGGTGCGCCCGGCGACCTCGCCGGCCCGGGCCGCGAGCTGGTGCTTGCCCGCGCGCTCGGCGACCATGGCGTGCTGGTGGCGTACCGAACCCACGCAGGAGCCCGAGGGCGCCACGATCGCGTCGTAGGGCTCGAAGGTGCGCATGTGGTGCTCGACGAGCTTGACCGCCTGGCGCTGGTACCCGGTGTTGATGTGCATCTGCCCGCAGCAGGTCTGGGCCTCGGGGAACACCACCTCGTGGCCGAGCCGCTCCAGCAGGGCCACCGTGGCCTTACCGACCTGGGGGAACATCGCGTCGGCGAGGCAGGTGACGAACAAGGCGACGCGCATGGGTCACCGCCTGCCCTTCATTGCGCTCTGCCGGCGGCTGCGCGGGCGGCCGCTCGAGTCGCGGACGATCAGCTCGGGTTGGAAGACCACGTGCCGGTGCTCGTGCCGGCCGTCGTCCTCGATCTCCTCGAGCAGCAGGGCTGCCGCCGTGCGGCCGAGCTGTTCGCGGGGTTGCCGCACCGAGCTTAACGGCACCGCGGCGGCCGCGGCGAACTCGATGTCGTCGTAGCCGACGATCGCCACGTCCTGCGGCACCCGTACGCCGCGCTGGGTCATCTCCTGCAGCACCCCCAGGGCGAGCAGGTCGTTGGCGCAGAACACGGCGGTCGGCCGGTCGTCGCCGGCCGCGGCGACCTGGGCGGCGATCTGGGTGGCGGCGGCCCGGCCGGACGCGACGGTGAGGTTCGGCGTCGGTACCACCGACAGCTCGGCCCGCCCCTCGACGGCCTCGGCGATGCCGGCGTGGCGGTCGTGCACCTGGGCGATCGACATGGGGCCGCCGACGAAGGCGATGTGCCGGTGCCCCTGCTCGACGAGGTGCTCCCCGGCGAGCCGGCCGCCGAGCAGGTCGTCGACCGCGACCGAGCAGCGGCTGTGCCGGCCCGAGCCGCGGTCCACCAGCACCACCGGGGTGCCGCGCTGGATGAGCTGCTCCAGGCGGGAGTTCGGCGACTCGTCGACCGGGGTGATGAGCACGCCGCGCACCCGCTGCTCCTCGAGCAGGTCGAGGTGGCGGTGCTCGCGGTGGGCGTCCTCGCCGCTGTTGCACACCACGACCATCACGCCGTGGTCCTCGGCGGCGGCCTCCGCGCCCCGGACCACGTCGGTGAAGAAGGGGTTCGTCACGTCGAGGACCACCAGCGCGATCTGCCGGCTGTGCCCGGCCCGTAGCTGCCGCGCGGAGTCGTTGCGCACGTAGCCGAGCTCGGCGATCGCGTCGAGCACGCGCTGCCGGGTGCTGGTGGCGACGAGCTCGGGGCGGTTGAGGACGTTGCTGACGGTACCGATGGAGACGCCGGCCCGTCGTGCGACCTCTTTGATGCCAGCGGTAGTCGTCATCGATCTCCTGAACGTCCGGTGGTATCGGAACGGTAACGCGACCGAAACCCTTGACGCGGTCCGGGCTCGGCTTCTAACGTCACTCTAACCAGTCTATGAAACGTTTCACAAGTTGCAGGAACGGAGGCCCGGGTGCTCGTTCTCGAGGGCGTCAGCAAGTCCTTCGGTGCCGTCGCGGCGCTCCGCGACGTGCGCCTGGACCTGCGCGCCGGCGAGGCCCACGCGCTGGTCGGCGAGAACGGCGCCGGCAAGTCCACGCTGGTCAAGGTCCTGGCCGGGGCGCACGCACCCGACGCCGGGACGCTGACCCTGGACGGCCGGCCGCTGGTGCTCAACAACCCCGCCGACGCCCGCGCGGCCGGCATCGCCGTGATCTACCAGGAGCCGACGCTCTTCCCCGACCTGTCGATCGCCGAGAACCTCTTCATGGGCCGCCAGCCGCTGAAGTCCGGGCGCCGCATCGACACCGCCGAGATGCGCCGGCGCGCCACCGAGCTCTTCGCGCGCCTCGGCGTGCAGATGGACCCCGACCGCCCGGCCCGCGGCCTGTCGATCGCCGACCAGCAGCTGGTCGAGATCGCCAAGGCGCTGTCGTTCGACGCCAAGGTGCTCGTCATGGACGAGCCGACCGCGGCGCTGTCCGGCGTCGAGGTCGAGCGGCTCTTCTCCGTCGCCCGCTCGCTGCGCGACGCGGGGGCCGCGGTCCTGTTCATCTCGCACCGCTTCGACGAGGTGTTCGCGCTGTGCCAGCGCATCACCGTCATGCGCGACGGGCGCTGGGTCTCCACCGACCCGGCCGACGAGCTCACCGTCGCCGACGTCGTGCGCCGCATGGTCGGCCGGGAGGTCGGCGACCTCTACCCGGGAAAAACGAAGGCCCCGAATCCGGAAGCGACAATCGGCGAGGCCCGCCTGGAGGTCCGCGGCCTCAACCGGGCCGGCGCCTTCCACGACATCAGCTTCACCGTCCACAGCGGCGAGATCGTGGCCCTGGCCGGGCTCGTCGGGGCCGGGCGCTCCGAGGTCATCCGGGCCGTGTTCGGCGTCGACCGGTACGACTCGGGCGAGGTGCTGGTCGACGGCAAGCCCCTGCGCGCGGGCAGCGCGTCGGCGGCGATCGGGGCCGGCCTCGCGCTCGTGCCCGAGGACCGCCGCCAGCAGGGCCTGGTGATGGAGCTGTCCGTCGAGCGCAACGCCACCCTGCCGCGGCGCTGGTCGCTGTCCAGCCTCGGGCTGCTGTTCGGCGGGGCCGAGCGGCGCTCGGCCCAGGACTGGGCCCAGCGCCTGCAGGTCAAGGCGGCCCGGCTCGGCGACCCGGTCTCCACCCTGTCCGGCGGCAACCAGCAGAAGGTCGTGCTGGCCAAGTGGCTGGCCACCCAGCCCCGCGTGCTCATCGTCGACGAGCCGACCCGCGGCATCGACGTCGGCACCAAGGCCGAGGTCCACCGCCTGCTGACCCGGCTGGCCGGGGAGGGCGTCGCGGTCCTCATGGTCTCCAGCGAGCTGCCGGAGGTGCTCGGCATGGCCGACCGGGTCCTGGTCATGCACGAAGGGCGGCTGGCCGCCGACATCCCCCGCACCCGAGCCGACGAGGAGTCCGTGATGCTGGCCGCCACCGGGCAGGGGGAGCGATGACGACCGTCGAGACTCCGGCCCCGCCACGCACCGCGCGGGCCACCCGGCTCACCCACCGCGTCTTCCTGGTCCGCGAGCTGGGCATCCTGGTCGCGCTGGTGCTGCTCATCGGCATCACCGCGATCACCAACCCGCGGTTCCTGTCCCAGCAGAGCATCAAGGACCTGCTGCTGGGCGCGACGATCCTGGCGATCCTGGCCACCGGGCAGGCGATCGTCGTCATCACGCGCAACGTCGACCTCTCGGTCGGCTCGGTCCTGGGCCTGTCGGCGTTCCTGACCGGCACGCTCTTCCTGAACCACCCCGGCATCCCGATCCCGGTGGTGCTGGTGGCGGGCGTGGCGCTCGGCGCGGTGTGCGGCGCGGTCAACGGCGCCCTCATCGCCGCCGCCCGGGTGCCGGCGCTCGTGGTGACTCTCGGCACGCTGTACGTCTTCCGCGGCATCGACTACCGATGGGCCACCGGCAAGCAGATCAACGCCGCGGACATCCCGGCCTCGTTCCTGCACATGGGGACGAGGACGATCGCGGGGGTACCGCTGCTGACGCTCTTCGCCCTCGTCGTCGTGCTCGCCGCCGGGTTCTTCCTGCGCTCCTACCGCAGCGGCCGGGAGCTCTACGCCATCGGCTCCGATCCCGCCGCGGCCCGCCTGTCCGGCATCGCGGTCGGGCGGCGCGTGTTCTTCGCGTTCGTCACCTGCGGCGCGCTCGCCGGGCTGGCCGGGGTGCTGTACGTGGCCCGCTTCGGCACGCTCGACGCCAACGCCGGCCTCGGTCAGGAGCTCAACGTCGTCGCCGCGGTCGTCGTCGGCGGCGTCGCGATCTTCGGCGGCAGCGGCTCGGTCTACGGCGCGGCCCTCGGCGCGATGCTGCTCACCACCATCGGCAGCGCGCTGCCGGTGCTCGGCGTCACCCCGTTCTGGCAGCGGGCCGCCGTCGGCGCGCTGATCCTGGCGGCGATCGGCCTGGACCGGGCGCTGTCGCTGCGAGTCACGAAGAGCCTCGAGCGAGGGGTGCACCAGTGAACATCGTCCGCCGCATCGGGTCCTGGGACCTGATCGTCCTGCTGGCCCTCGTGCTGGTCGTCGCGGTCGGCGCGGCCTCCGTGGAGGGGGTGGCCAGCCCGCGCTTCTGGCGGTTCGTGACGCTGGAGGTCATTCCGATCGCGATCGTGGCGCTGCCGCTCACGCTCGTCGTCATCACCGGCGAGATCGACCTGTCCGTGGCCAGCGTGATGGGCCTGACCTGCGCCGCGATGGGCGACCTGTGGGCGCACGGGGTCACCTCGCTGCCCCTGCTGGTGGTGCTGAGCCTGGTGCTCGGCGCCGTGCTGGGCGCGATCAACGGCCTGTTCATCACCGTCTTCGGCCTGCCTTCGCTCGCCGTCACGATCGGCACCCTGGCGCTGTACCGGGGCCTCGCCTACGTCGTGCTGGGGGACAAGGCGATCTCGAACTACCCGGTCTCGTGGACCAGCGGCTCGACCAAGCCGATCCCCGGCCTGACCATCCCCTGGTTCATCATCGTCGTGGCGGTCCTCGCCGTGCTCTTCGCCGTGGTGCTGCACGCCACGCCGGTCGGCCGCGGGCTCTACGCGATGGGCAACAACGCCGAGGCGGCCCGCTTCGCCGGGGTCGCGGTCGGCCGCACCAAGTTCTGGCTCTTCGTCACCACGAGCACCATGTCGGCCCTGGCCGGCGTCTTCTGGACCTTCCGTTTCGCCAGTGCCCGCGCGGACAACGCCAACGGCCTGGAGCTCGCCGTCGTCGCGGCGGTACTCCTCGGCGGCGTGTCCATCTTCGGCGGCCGCGGCGGCCTGCTCGGCGTCCTCGGCGCCGTCGTGCTCATCTGCGTGCTGCGCAACGAGCTCCAGCTGGCCTCCGTGCCCGAGAACACGCTCACCATCGTCACCGGTTCGCTGCTCATCGCGTCGGTCGTCGGACCGAACGTGGTGGCGATGGCGCGGGAACGCCTGCGCCGTCGCCGACCCGCCTGATCGCACCTCGCGTTTTTCTGCTCCGCCGACACCCCACTGAAAGGATTCAACCCGATGAGAGGCAAGCTCATCGCGGCCGTGGTCGCGACCGCCCTCGCGTTCAGCATGTCGGCCTGCGCCGACGACTCGGACACGTCGAACAACTCCAACAACTCAACCGACAGCAGCGGCGCCGCCGCCGGCTCCGGCACCATCAAGAGCGGTCTCAAGGTCGCGTTCCTGCCCAAGCAGGTAAACAACCCGTACTTCGACACCTCCGACAACAAGGGCGGCAAGCTCGCCGTCGACGAGTTCAAGGGCACGTACAGCGAGACCGGCCCGTCCGAGGCGAGCCCCTCGGCGCAGGTCAGCTACATCAACACGCTGTCGCAGCAGGGCGCGAACGTCATCGCCGTGTCCGCCAACGACAAGGACGCCATCTGCGGCGCGCTGAACGAGGCGCGGCAGAACGGCGCGAAGGTCGTCACCTACGACTCCGACACCAAGCCCGAGTGCCGCGACCTGTTCATCAACCAGGCCACCAGCGAGGGTATCGCGAAGATCCAGGTCAAGCTCATCTCCGACGCGATCGGCGCCGACGGCGGCGAGATCGCGATCCTCTCGGCCACGGCGAACGCGACGAACCAGAACGCCTGGATCGAGCAGATGAAGACCGAGCTGGCGAAGCCGGAGTACAGCAAGCTCAAGCTGGTCGACACCGTCTACGGCGACGACGACGACCAGAAGTCGTTCCAGGAGGCGCAGGGCCTCATGGCCAAGCACCCCAACCTCAAGGGCATCATCTCGCCGACCACGGTGGGCATCGCCGCGGCCGGGCGCTACCTGAGCGGCTCGACGTACAAGGGCAAGGTCCAGCTGACCGGGCTCGGCACGCCGAACCAGATGAAGGCGTACGTCAAGGACGGCACCGTCAAGGCGTTCGCGCTGTGGAACCCGGCCGACCTGGGCTACCTCGCCGCCTACGCGGGGGCCGCGCTCGCCTCCGGCCTGATCAAGGGCAAGGAGGGCGACAAGTTCAAGGCCGGCAAGCTCGGCGACTTCACCGTCGGCAAGGACGGCGTCGTGCTGCTCGGCGACCCGTACACCTTCAAGGCCGACAATATCGACCAGTTCAACTTCTAGCCGTTCTCGACGAAGTCGTTCCAGCTGGGCCCGATAAGTCGGGCGCTCCGCGCCGCGACTTATCGGACATTTCACGATTTACCACGAGGAGGTAGGGCGTGCGCCGAGTCTGCTTCACGCTGCAGGTCAAGCCGGAGCGGCTGGAGGAGTACCGGCGCCGCCATGCCCAGGTCTGGCCGGACATGCTCGTCGCCCTGCGCGGCGCCGGCTGGCACGAGTACCAGCTCTTCCTGCGCGACGACGGCCTGCTCGTCGGCACATTGCTGACCGACGATCTGGCCGCCGCGCAGGCCGCCATGGACGCCACCGAGGTGTCCGCGCGCTGGGAGGCGCAGATGGCGGAGTTCTTCATCCACGGGCGGCATCTGGTCGTCCTCGACGAGGTGTTCAACCTGGAGCACCAGCTTGGAGCATTGCAATGAGTGAGCTCGCCCCGGAGACGCGGGCGCGTGTCGCGGCGCGGCTGCGCGACCAGCGGATCGAGACGGCGTCCTGGGCGTACGGCAACTCGGGCACCCGGTTCAAGGTGTTCCCGCAGGAGGGCGTGCCCCGGGACCCGTACGAGAAGCTCGCCGACGCCGCCCAGGTCCAGCGCTTCACCGGCGTGGCGCCGAGCGTGGCGCTGCACATCCCGTGGGACCTCGTCGACGACTACGCCGACCTGGCCCGGCACGCGTCCGAGCTGGGCGTGCAGGTCGGCACCATCAACACCAACGTGTTCCAGGACAACGACTACAAGCTCGGCAGCGTCACCAACCCCGACGCCGGCATCCGGCGCAAGGCGACCGGGCACCTGCTCGAGTGCGTCGACATCATGGACCGCACCGGGTCGCGCGACCTGAAGCTGTGGTTCTCCGACGGCACCAACTACCCGGGCCAGGACGACGTGCGCACCCGCCAGGACCGCCTCGCCGCGGCCCTGTCCGAGACGTACGCGCGGCTCGGCGAGGACCAGCGGATGCTGCTGGAGTACAAGCTGTTCGAGCCGGCCTTCTACATGACCGACGTGCCGGACTGGGGTACGGCCTACGTGCACTGCATGGCCCTCGGTGAGCGGGCCCAGGTCGTCATCGACACCGGGCACCACGCGCCCGGCACGAACATCGAGTTCATCGTGGCGATGCTGCTGCGGGCCGGGAAGCTCGGCGGCTTCGACTTCAACTCGCGTTTCTACGCCGACGACGATCTCATGGTCGGCGCCGCGGACCCGTTCCAGCTGTTCCGCATCATGCACGAGATCGTGCTCGCCGACGCGCTGACCGCGCAGGGCATCGCCTTCATGCTCGACCAGTGCCACAACATCGAACCCAAGATCCAGGCGGTGATCCGCTCCGTGCTCAACGTGCAGGAGGCGACGGCCAAGGCGCTGCTCGTCGACCACGCCGCACTCAAGACCGCGCAGGACTCCGGCGACGTGCTCGGCGCGAACGAGGTGCTGATGGACGCGTACAACACCGATGTGCGGCCGCTGCTGCGCTCGGTCCGCGAGGACATGGGCCTGGACCCCGACCCGATCGGGGCGTACAAGCGCTCCGGCTACCTGGAGAAGATCGTGGCTGAGCGCGTCGGCGGTTCGCAGGCGGGGTGGGGCGCGTGAGCGGTTCGGAGCGAAGCGGAGGTGGCGTCGTGACGCCCGGGGAGCTGATCGCGCGGTCCAACCGGCTCGGGGCCGACCCGCGCAACACCAACTACGCCGGCGGCAACACGTCGGCGAAGGGCACCGCCGAGGACCCGGTGACCGGCGGCCCGGTCGAGCTGGTGTGGGTCAAGGGCTCGGGCGGCGACCTGGGCACGCTGACGACCTCCGGCCTCGCCGTGCTGCGCCTGGATCGGCTGCGTGCGCTGACCCAGGTCTATCCGGGGATCGACCGCGAGGACGAGATGGTCGCCGCGTTCGACTACTGCCTGCACGGCCGGGGCGGCGCGGCCCCGTCCATCGACACCGCGATGCACGGCCTGGTCGAGGCCCCGCACGTCGACCACCTGCACCCCGACGCCGGCATCGCCCTGGCCACCGCGGCCGACGGGCCCGCCCTGACCAAGGAGTGCTTCGGCGACCGCGTGCTGTGGGTCCCCTGGCGGCGGCCCGGCTTCCAGCTCGGCCTCGACATCGCCGCCGTCCAGCGCGCGAACCCGCAGGCGATCGGTGTGATCCTGGGTGGCCACGGCATCACGGCCTGGGGCGCGACCTCGGACGAGTGCGAACGGAACTCGCTGGAGATCATCAACGCCGCGACCGCGTTCCTGGCCGCGAGGGGGCGCGCCGAGCCGTTCGGGCCCCAGGTGCAGGCTCCGCTCGAAGACCGGCGGGCGCGGGCGGCGGAGCTCATGCCGCTGCTGCGTGGGCTCGTGTCGACCGACCGGCGCCAGGTCGGCCATTTCCGGGACGACGACGTGGTTCTGGACTTCGTCGGATCGGCGGAGATGCCCCGGCTGGCGGGGCTCGGGACCTCGTGCCCCGATCACTTTCTGCGGACCAAGGTGCGTCCGATGGTACTGGAGCCGGGCGGCGGCACCGAGGAGAGCATCCGCCAGATCCACGCTCAGTACCGGGAAGAGTACGCGGAGTACTACCGGCGGAATGCGGCGCCCGACTCCCCGGCGATGCGCGGCGCTGACCCGGCGATCGTGCTCGTGCCCGGCGTGGGCCTGTTCTCCTTCGGGGCCAACAAGCAGACCGCCCGGGTCGCCGGCGAGTTCTACGTCAACGCGATAAACGTGATGCGCGGGGCCGAGTCGGTGTCGCGGTACGAGCCGATCGACGAGGCCGAGAAGTTCCGCATCGAGTACTGGGCACTGGAAGAGGCGAAGCTCCAGCGGATGCCCAAGCCCAAGCCGCTCGCGACGCGGATCGCGCTGGTGACCGGCGGCGGGTCCGGCATCGGCCGGGCGATCGCGCTGCGCCTGGCCGCCGAGGGCGCCTGCGTCGTCGTGGCGGACCGGGACGCCGGCTCCGCGAGCGCGGTGGCGGCCGAGATCGGCGGCGCCGACGTCGCCGTACCGGTGGCCGTCGACGTCACCGACGAGGCGGCGGTGCGGGCCGCGGTCGACGCGGCGGTGCTCGCGTTCGGCGGGGTCGACCTCGTCGTCAACAACGCCGGGCTGTCGGTGTCCAAGCCGCTGCTGGAGACCACCGTCGCCGACTGGGACCTGCAGCACGACGTCATGGCGAGGGGCTCGTTCCTCGTCGCGCGGGAGGCGGCCCGGGCCATGATCAAGCAGGGGCTCGGCGGGGACATCGTCTACATCGCCAGCAAGAACGCGGTCTTCGCGGGGCCGAACAACGTCGCGTACGGGGCGACGAAGGCCGACCAGGCGCACCAGGTGCGGCTGCTGGCGGCGGAGCTGGGGGAGTACGACATCCGGGTCAACGGCATCAATCCCGACGGGGTGGTGCGCGGGTCCGGCATCTTCGCCTCCGGCTGGGGTGCGCAGCGGGCCGCGGTCTACGGGGTGCCCGAGTCGGAGCTGGGCGCCTTCTACGCGAAGCGGACGCTGCTCAAGCGCGAGGTGCTGCCGGAGCACGTGGCCGACGCCGTCTTCGCGCTGACCGGGGGTTCACTGTCGCTGACGACGGGCCTGCACATCCCCGTCGACGCCGGCGTGGCGGCGGCCTTCCTGCGATGAGGATTGCGGCGGTCGATCTGGGGGCCTCCAACGGGCGGGTGATCGTCGGGGACGTGTCGTCCTCGGCGGTCACCTTCTCCGAGGTGGCGCGGTTCGTGAACGAGCCGGTCCGTGTGGGCGGCACCCTGCATTGGGACATTTTGGCGCTGTACCGCGGGATCTTGTCCGGTCTTTCGGCCGCCGGTCCGGTCGACTCGGTCGGCATCGACTCCTGGGCCGTGGACTACGGCCTGCTCGACGCCGACGGGGCCCTGCTCGGCAACCCCGTCCACTACCGCGATGCGCGGACGGACGGGGTCGCCGCCGGGTTCGACGGCTACGCGCTCTACGAGGCCTCCGGCATCGCCCCGCTGCCGTTCAACACGATCTTCCAGCTGGCCGCGGCCCGGGGCAGCGCGCAGCTCGAGGCGGCGCGCACGCTCCTGCTGATCCCCGATCTGCTGTCGTACTGGCTGACCGGCGTCGCCGGCGCGGAGCTCACGAACGCCTCGACGACCGGCCTGCTCGCGGCCGGCGGGGGCGGCGGCTGGTCGCCGGCCCTGCTCGCGCTCGCCGGCATCGACGCGGACCTGCTCCCGCCGCTGCGTGCGCCCGGCTCGCCGGCGGGCACGATCCAGACTTCACTCGGGGTGTCGCCGGGCACCCCGGTCACCGTCGTCGCGTCGCACGACACGGCGTCGGCGGTGGCCGGGGTGCCGGGTGCGGGAAACTTCGCGTACATCTCCTGCGGCACCTGGTCGCTGGTCGGCGTGGAGCTGACCGCGCCGGTGCTGACCCGCGACTCCTACGAGGCCGGCTTCACGAACGAGATCGGCGTCGACGGGACGGTGCGGTACCTGCGCAACGTCATGGGCCTGTGGCTCCTGCAGGAGTGCATGCGGGAGTGGGACCTTCCCCTGTCGACGCTGCTCTCCGGGGCCGCCGAGGCCCCGGCGGGGCGCAGCATCGTCGACGCCACCGACCCGGTCTTCCTGGCCCCCGGCGACATGCCGGCGCGCATCGCCAGGGCGTGCAAGGCGGCCGACCAGCCCGTGCCGGCCACGCCCGTGGAGATGACGCGCTGCATTCTCGACTCCCTGGCCCTGGCGTACCGGCGGGCCGTCGACGACGCCCGCCGCCTGTCCGGCGTCACCGTCGACGTGGTGCACATGGTGGGCGGCGGGGCCCTCAACACGCTGCTGTGCCAGCTGACCGCGGACGCCTGCGGGCTCCCGGTCCTGGCCGGCCCGGTGGAGGCGGGCGCGCTGGGCAACATCCTGGTGCAGGCGCGGGCCCTGGGGCTGGTGGACTCGGACATCCGCGCCCTGGTGCGCTCGACGCAGCCGATTGTCCGGTACGACCCGCGCGTCTAGGCGCGTTTTTGTCGTACCGCTGGGGTACGGTGGCGGCATGGTTAGAACAGACGTTCTAGATCATGAACTACATCGTCGGGAAGCGCGACTGGAAGGCCAGGCGGGCCTCGGCCCCGTCGGCGATGCGGGTGAGCTCGTCGTCCAGGCGCATGAAGACGGCCCAGACCGGCTCGCCGCGGGCGTCGGCGATGACCTGCGCGACCTGCTCCTCGAGGCCGGGCTCGCGCCGCCCCTTCCAGACCTTGTCGGCGAGCGTGACGAGCAGCTCGTCGAGCGTGGCCCCGTCGCGCTGCCAATTCCCGTGCAGCGCGGCAAACCGGGCGAGCCGCGGCTCGACGCCGAGCGCGACGAGCAGCTCCTGCCCGGCCGGCTCGTGCTCTGTGCCGGCCCCGGACAGCTCGGCGGGGAAGCGGACCTTCCCGATGTCGTGGGTGGCCGCCCCGAACAGCACCGCCGCCCGGTCCACGTCCACCTCACGCCCGACCCATTCGACGATCTCTACGGCGACGTCGTGCACGGCCCGCAGATGGGCACAGAGCCGCGGCGGCGCCCCGGCCCGGCGTAGCAGGTCGGCGGCCTCGGCGGGCAGTGGTCGCAGGTCCGGTTCGGTGCTCTCACTCATGTGGTGACCACGCCGGCGCTGCGCACGAGGTCGGGCGTGGCGTGGAACCGTCCCCTGAACGTCGTCGGCGCTCCCGGGGACTTCGCCAGCCGCCCGGGAAGGATCTGCGCCTCGAACTCGCTCGTCTCCACGTCGATCGTGAGCCGCGCGTCGAGGAAGTCCAGCCAGGTCCCGACGATCGGCGACCAGAGCTTGAACACGACCTCCTTGGCCGAGAAATGCACGGCGGGCCACCAGTCCTCGTCCGGCCGCCGCGCACACCAGGCCAGCTCCTCGGGCCGGCAGATGGCGGCCCGGACGTTCGCGGGCAGGATGGTGCGCCGCTCGGCATCGATCCCGACGGCGCACAGGTCGCTGCGGCGGGCAACGGCGGCGGCACAGTACCCGGCGGTGTGCGTGATGCTGCCGGTCGTCCCCTGGGGCCAGACGGGCGCCCGGTTCTCGGACGGCACGAGCGGCTGCCCGTGGACATCGAGCCGCGCGAGCGCGCGCCGCGCACAGCTGCGCCCGGCCGTGAACTCCCGGCGCCGGCTGGCCACGGCGCGGGCACTCAGCGCGGCGGCCTCTTCGGGGAGCAGGTCGGCGAGGTAGTCCGCCTCCCGGGCCACCTCAACCGCGACCCAGTCGGGCAACAGATCGTGCACGCGGCGACTCTAACCGCGCAACGCCGTACTTGCCGACTCCTGCCTTTTTGGGCCTTCTCGTTCCTCGTGCGGCCTCTCTACTTGCACGGCTTCTTCTCGTGCGGCCTCGTCTTCTCGCGCGGCTAC
>NZ_JBEZDS010000060.1:26967-66161 GCF_040648435.1 Dactylosporangium sp. NPDC049140
TTCTTCTCGTGCGGCCTCGTCTTCTCTCACGGCTTCTTCTCGCGCGGCTTCTTCTCGTGCGGCCTCGTCTTCTCTCACGGCTTCTTCTCGCGCGGCTTCTTCTCGTGCGGCCTCGTCTTCTCTCACGGCTTCTTCTCGCGCGGCCTCTCTCCCACGGCCTCTCTTTCGCACGGGCCCTTCTCGCACGTGCCTCAGTGCTTGATCAATCGCTCTTCGCCCGATCGGCATTGACCAGGGGTAGGAACAGTCCTCCGAGCACCGCCCCCGCGAGCATCGTCAGCACGACCACCCCGCTCCAGAGTTCAAGCGACCACGCCACCCCGAGCGAGAGCTGCACCCCGACGAGATGCGCGGGCCAGACCAGCAGCGGCACGACCACCCCGATCGCCAACGACACCATCCCCGCCCGCCGCACCGCCACCGCCTGCAACGCGAGGTCGGCCATGACCGCCCCGAGCAACGGCCACAGCTGCGAGGCAAGATTCTCGAAGTCGTCGAACACCCCATTGGGAATCGAGGCGGCCGCAACCACGAGCGTGACGAGCCCGAACGGCACCCGCCCGAGCCGGCTCCAGACGAACAACAACGCGGCGATCACCAGCACCGAGTACGCCAGGTACTGCGCCAGCCCGAACGGCTGCCCATTGCCGTACCCACTGTTAGCAGCGGGCGCATCCGTGAACGGCGAGAGATAGTCGAGGAAGAACGCCGCGACCGCGGTCCCGCTCGTGGCACTGATGAGCACCGGCACGTCGGCCGCCGCGCGCCAACCGATCGCAGCACCACCGCCAACGGCGCCCGCGCTCCCCACGACTGTGCGCGGGTTCCGCTCCTCGGCCAACGTGTTGCCCCGCGGCGCGACGTTGCGTGGGTTCCGCACCTCGGTCACCACGTCCGCGCTGCGTTCGCTCGGCCCCTCGGCCGCCACGCTTGCGTTGCGCGCGCTCAGCCCCTCGGCCGCCACGCTTGCGTTGCGCGCGCTCGGCCCTTCGTTCACCACGCTTGCGTTGCGCGCGCTCGGCCCTTCGGTCGCCACTCCCGTGTTGCGCGCGCTCGGCACCTCGGCCCCTGCGCCCGCGTTCCCCACGACGGTGCGCAGGCCCCGCTTGGCGGCCGCGGCCCGGATCGGCGTCGCGATCATCAGCGAACCGGCCGTGAGGAGCAGCAGGTGCGGCGGGCTCAGCAGCGCGGCAAGGTCCGTCTCGATCCCGAACGTGATGTGCCACGTCATGTCGATCACCCCACCGGCGGCGAAGAGGATCGCCCCGAGCAACCCGAGCCCGTACCCGGCCGGCACCCACGTCGGCACCGCCCCCTCGGGCCGCCCGCGCCAGAGCCGGGCGGGCACGAGACTGATCGCGAGCGCGGCATAGCCGCTGTACAGCACCCCATGCCACGGCGTGAAGAACGTCTCGAGCGACGGTACGTGCGAGTGCGCCCACCCGTCCATGAACAGCCCGCCGGCCAGCCAGACCGAGGCGAGCGCAACGAGTAGATCCCGCCGAGCGGAGGAAAGCGGCCAGCGCACAGCGGTACGTTCGGAAACGATTGTCGCCATCCATCGATCCTGACGCATCGCGCTCGTGAACACAGCCTCGTTTTGGGAACCAGCCCCAGACGGCGTGCCGCAAGGCCCGACGACCACATCCACCCGTCGGCTCCGCGCCGGCCGCGCCCATCTCGCCAATCGTCGCCCCGAACGTCACCGGGGCGGATCGCGCGGCGCACCCATGCCGAACGCCGAGCCGGGTCGATGCGGTTCCGCCGGTCAGGGATCGATGCGGCGCAGGAGGTGGGCGCGGGCCTCGGCGTCCATCGGGCCGTTGCGCGTCTCCAGGTGCGCGGCGAGTTCGTGGCGGTGTTCGGTCGTACGGTTCCCGCCGTACTTGAACTTGCCCGCGACCGCGGTGATCGTCAGCTCGATGCCGCGAATGCCGGGCAGGTTGCGGTCCGACGGCAGCACCGGGGCACGCTCGACCGCGGGCTGGAACTGGGCGACCTGCAGTTGCAGGATCGACGCCTTCGCGGCCGGATCGTCGACGATGCGCACGTCGCACGAGAGCTGGACGGTCGCGTAGTACGACGTGGGCACCCCGTCGCGCGGTTCGGTGCCCGGCTTCGCGTTCCAGTCCGACGGCACGTACACGTAGTCGCCGATCACCGTCAGCAACGCCCGCGGGTGCTCCTCGAGCGCCGCCCACACCGGATTGGGCCGCGCCAGGTGCAGCCGCACGCGCTCGTCGCCGTCGAACGAGAAGTGGGTCGGCACCACCACGGGCAGGTCCCGCCCCCGCCCGGGCGCGATCAACTGCCCGAAGTCGTGGCCGCCCAGCCACCGCCGCCACTCGGACTCGTCGATGGGTGCGTCCCACGGGTGTACCAGCACGCCTACCAGCGTGCGACACAAGCCACACGGCCGGAAGAACCAATCGCAACCCCGAGGCCCACACAACGACGATCCACGCGGCCGCCGCCACGAGCACGAGGACGGAACGACGGCAGTTGCCTCCACCCCGGCCCGGGTCGCTGTCAGCTTCGAGGTTGAGAGGCCGATCGCAGCCGGAGCAGCAGCCGGGGCCGGAATCGGAGCGGGGGCGACAGCCGGAGGCGGATTGAGAACCTCGATCCGCCTCGGTGCCGCAGTCGCAGTCGCAGCCGTGATCGGAGCGGCAGCCGGAGTTGGAGCTGCGGGTGGACCGGCAGCGGTGGTGGCCCGGGCCGGGCGGGCCAGGGCCGGCCCCGGGTTGCGGCCGTGGCGTCGGGGCCGATCTCGAGCGTGCGGAGTTGGCGGCCGATCCCGTCCGGAGTGAGCTCAGGTCGGGAGGCTCGCGCCCTGGGCGCGTAGGACGCGCTGGACATGCGACGCCGGTATCTCGCGCGGTGGTTTGCCCGCGTGCGCCGCCATGGCCGCGCACACCCCCGCCGCCTGGCCGGTGGCCATCGCGATCGGCATGATGCGGTACGAGCTGTGTGCGACATGGTCGCCGGAGATGCAGCGGCCGGCCACCAGGAGGCCGTCGGTGTCGCGGGGGAGCAGGGCGCGCAGCGGAATGTGGTACGAGCAGCCCTGCGGCAAGCGGCGCAGGATCGTGCCCGGGCCGTTGGGGTTGTGGATGTCGACCGGGTAGGCGCCCCGCGCGATCACGTCGTCGAACGGGCGCGCGCCCAGCACGTCTTCGCCGGTGAGCTGGTAGTCGCCGAGGATCCGGCGCGTCTCGCGCACGCCGATCTGCACGCCGCTCTGGATGACGTACGAGTCCTGGAAGCCCGGCACCCGGTCCTTCAGGAACCGCGCGATCTGCGCCAGCTGCTGGTGCGTGGCCAGCTCCGCGCGGGTCAGGTCCCACACGCTGATGCCGAGGCCGCCGACGCGCGTCGAGTTGACGGACACCTCGTCCGGGTGCGGGGTGGCGAAGAACAGGATGTC
Source organism: Dactylosporangium sp. NPDC049140 (assembly GCF_040648435.1). Taxonomy (NCBI): domain Bacteria; kingdom Bacillati; phylum Actinomycetota; class Actinomycetes; order Micromonosporales; family Micromonosporaceae; genus Dactylosporangium; species Dactylosporangium sp. NPDC049140. The sequence continues at coordinate 30,395 of NZ_JBEZDS010000060.1, forward strand.
CTCGCGCGGCAGGTCGAGCTCGCCCGCCTCGCGGGCCTGGCGGATCAGATCCCACAGCCCGTGTACTCCTTTCCACTGGTCGGGATGCTCGTGGACGTAGTCGAGGAACGCCGCGCGGTCGACGTTGCCCGCGCGGAACATCAGGGTCATCGGCTGGGTCAGGCCGTCATCGGGGCGGCCGACCTCGTAGGGCGCGCCGGAAGCCGCGGCGAGGTCGCCGTCGCCGGTACAGTCGACGACCACGTCGGCATCGAGCACGACCGGACCGGATTTCGTCTCGAACACGACGCGGGAACCGCCGTCGGGCAGCGGCATCAGATCCGAGGCGAAGGCATGCAGCAAGAGTCGGACACCGCTGCCGGTCAGCATGTCGTAGGTGACGAGTTTGAACAGCTCAGGATCGAAGGGCACGGTATAACCGGTGCTCGGATCCGGGGGAGTGGCGCCTCCGGCTCGGACCAGGCGATCGAGCAGGGTCCATAGTACACCCGCCACAACCGGCTCGCCCTCCCCGTGATCGGTCGGTAGCAGTCGGTTGTCGTCGCCGCCAACGGCCTGCTTCATCTCGTTGTGGAAGCTCATCAGGGGCATGACCAGGGCGGCCGTCGCGTTGCCGCCGAGGAACCCGTAGCGCTCGACGAGCACCACGTCGGCCCCGGACGCGGCCGCTCCCGTCGCCGCTCCGATCCCGGCCGGCCCACCGCCCACGACCAGCACCTCCGTGCGGCCGCCATGTGTGGCCGAGCGCGGCGGGAGCTGTACCGGGGGCAGCCCGTGCGGCCGTTCGAGCGCGGTCATGCGCCCACCACTTCCCGCTCGGCGACGGGCGACAGGCGGTCGAGCTGCGCATTGAGCCGCCGCCCCGTCTCCGTCGCGCGCTGGCGCAGGCCGGCGACCCGCGCCGCCATCTCCTCCTGGCGCTGCGGCCGCTCGTCCCAGAGCCGGTCGACCTGCGCGATGAGCGGCCCGGCGGCCTCCCGCACGACCCCGCGGGGAACGGGCGCGCCGATGCGTTGCGCGAAGTCGAAGACCTTTCCGGCGTACGGCAGCGCTAGTAGAGGTACACCCGCCAAAGCCGAGAAAATAAGGAAGTGCAGGCGCATCCCGACCGAGAGGTCCAGGTGACGCATCAGATCGAGGACCTGGCCGGGCCGGTATTGCCCGTTGAGCACGCGACAGTGCTCGGCGGCGGTCATTCGCGACAGTACCGCGTGCGAGTGCCTGATGTCCGACCGCTCCATGGGCACGAAGAGCAGCGACGCGTCGAGCCGGTGCACGATGAAGTCCCCGACGTGGGCGAGCAGCTGGTGGTACTCGTCGGCGGCGAGGTGCTGCGCCGCGCGGCCCGGCTCGCGCACGCTCATGCCGACCACGCGGCGCCCGGGCGGCAGTGAGTCGCGCAGCGTGGCCATGTCGAACTCCTCCGGCTGCAGCAGCAGGGCCGGGTCCGCGGTCACGGTGACGGGGGCCGTCACGCCCGCCTCCTCCAGCGCGACCTTCGACTCCTCGTCGCGCACGGTCAGCTCGGTGGCCGCCCCGAGCACCTCGCGCGCCATCGTGCAGTCGAGGTCCTCGGTCAGCGGGCCGGCCCCGATGGCGTACGTGAACACGGGAACGCGCCGCTCCTGGGCTGTGCGCACCACGCGCAGGTAGCGGCGGGCCTCGGTGTCGTACAGGATGCCGCCGCCGCCCAGGACCAGCAGGTCGAGGCGGGCCAGCGTGTCGGCGGTACGGTCGCGGCCGACGCCCTCCCACGGTGCCACCGCAACGCTGGGGTGCGCGGCCGCGGTGTGATCCGGATCGCGCGAGAAGACGAGGACCTGCGCGTCCGGGCGCCGGGCCCGCAGGTCGGATAGCAGACTGGCCAGGATCGCCTCGTCGCCCAGGTTGTACCCCCCGTAGGAGCCCAGGACACCCACCCGTGGACCGTGCTCGGACATGACGCGCCTCCCGTCCCTCCCGTCGCCAGAGCGGCCCCGTCTACCCACGAGCGAAACTGTCACACCCGACCCTTATGGTGGATTTCGTGATCCACCTTCCAGCGGTACGGCAAGGTCCGTTGCGAGCGATCAGTGCCCGTGTCGGCTTCGCCGTAGCGCTGGTGGTCGTGATCGTGATCGTCATCTACATCGACCGCGGTGGCTATCGGGACATCAACGAGGACGGCCTGTCGCTGCTGGACTGCTTCTACTACGCCGTCGTGACGCTCTCGACGACCGGGTACGGCGACATCACCCCGGTGTCGGAGTCCGCCCGGCTCATCAACATCTTGGTCATCACCCCGGCCCGCGTGCTGTTCCTGATCATCTTGGTCGGCACAACCCTTGAAGTCCTGACCGATCAGTACCGCACGAACCTCAGGTTGCAGCGGTGGAGGAAGCGCGTGAAGAACCACGTCATCGTGTGCGGCTACGGCACCAAGGGCCGTGCGGCCGTCAGCACCCTGCTGGAGAACGGCTTCGACAAGACCAGCGTGGTGGTCGTGGAGAGCGACCGCGCCGCGCTGCGCCAGGCCACCGCCGACGGGCTCGTCGCCGTCGAGGGCTCCGCGACTCGCTCGACCGTCCTCGTCGAGGCGCGCGTGCAGGAGGCCAAGGCGGTCATCATCGCCACCGACAGCGACGACGCGTCGGTCCTCGTCACGCTCACCGTCCGCCAGCTCACCGCGGGCAAGGTGTCGATCATCGCGGCGGCGCGCGAGGCCGAGAACGCACCGCTGCTGCGCCAGTCCGGCGCCCACCACGTCATCGTCTCGTCCGCGACCGCCGGCCGCCTGCTCGGCCTGTCCACGACCGCGCCGCCGCTCATCGAGGTCGTCGAGGACCTGCTCACGCCCGGGCAGGGCATGGCTCTGGCGATGCGCTCGGCCCGGCGCGACGAGGTCGGCTCGTCGCCGCGCGAGCTGAAGGAGCTGGTGATCGCGCTGTTCCGCCGGGGCAAGGTGCTCTCGCTGGCCGATCCCGAGGGCACGGCGATCCAGACCGGAGACATGATCGTGTATGTCCGCGACGACCGTCCCGAGTCGATTCCCGCGATGCCGTAGGGTTCCCCGGGTGGCGGCGCGGATCGGGACGTTCCTGGCCACCGTCGTGTTCCTGCTGCTGGTGGCGACGCCGGCCGAGGCCCACGGCGGCGCGTCCGTGACGATCCACTCCGACGGCCACGGCTCCGTGTGGATCACCGCCCAGTGGCAGGACGGCCACGCGATCAACGAGCCGACCACCGTGACCATGTTCGCCACGGGCGACGCTTCGGCCTCGGTGGCTCCATCGGTACTGCGTCAGACGGGCGACGAGCGGGGCACCCAGACGTACAGCGGCACCCTGGACCCGGGCACCTGGCGCGTGGCGATCGACCTCGGCGCGCCCGTGAACGGCCACTGCCAGGCGGTTGTCCAGTCCGCCGCGCCCTCGGCCACGGCCGCGCCGACCGAGGTTGCCTGCCTGATCCCGGCCACGGCCTCGTCCACCGAGCCCTCGCCGTCGCCTGGCGGCGGCCTGACACCGCTCTGGTTCACCTTGGGCGGGCTGGCCGTGGCGGCCGCGGTCGTCATGGCCTTCCGGCGCCGTCGGCGGGGCTGACCAGGCTCTCGGGGTTTTTGTCGTACCCCTGTTCTAAGTTGTCGGCATGGATGAGGTGCTGACCGCAGAAGACCTGTCGGAGTGGCGTAACCGGCTGGAGACGATGATGGCCGAGCACCGACTCCGCCGTGAACGGCGCGCCGCGACGCGGGCCGCCTTCGCCGAGGCGAGGCGACGGGGACTCGAGGAGCGACACGCCCAGCGGCTGGCCCTGATCGACCGGGAGGCTCGAACCGCGGAGATCACGGCGTACTGGGCCGAGCGTGACGCTCGGGCGGCCGGTCGTCGCCCGCGGGCCCCGTCTCCACCGCCTTCTCCCGTTCCTGCTCCTACGTCTTCTTGTCCATCTCCGGCGTCGGGTGCGCTCGGCCGCTCGTCGCCGGATCGGGGGCCGGCGGCGGGCGGGAGCTCGCCGGGTGCTCGCGCTCCGGGCCGGCCGGCCGTGGCTGCCACTCAGTCGGGCGTTGCGGAGCCTGGCTCTCTCCGGGCGCCGGCGGTGGTGGACTCGGACGCTTCGCCGGTGCCGGTGCCGGTGCCGGTGCCGGTCGTCGTGGAGGCGGACCGTCGGCGGGTGGCGACCGTTGCCAGGCCTGGCGGTTCGGGTGTTGATCCGGGCGGTTCGCGGGCGTTGGTTGTCGTCGAGCCGGACCGTCCGCGGGTGGCGACCGTCGCCAGGCCTGGCGGTTCGCGGGCATCGGCCGCTGCGAGGCCGGGCGGTTCGGCATCGTCGGCTGTCGTCGAGCCGGTCCGTTCCCGGGAGTCGGCTGCTGTTCGTTCCGACAGTTCTCGAGTGGCAGTTGTTGCACGGTCGAGAGCTTTGGGAGCGCCTGCCGGTACGGAGCCCGGCCGTTCGCGGGCGTCGGACGGTGCGGGGCTGGACGGTCGGCCGGGTGGTCGATCGCGACTGGCCAGGGCGGGGGAGCGGGCGCCGCCCGGGTGACCGTGGTGTCGTCGCCGGGCTGGTACCGGATGCGGTTCGGATTTCGGGTCGTTGCCGTCTTGCTCCTGGCTGGGGCAGGGGTCCTCGTCGGCGAGCCCACAGCTGGAGCTCGGGGCAGGCCGCCTCGGATCGTTCGACGGCCGGTCTCCGCGACTGCGATATGTGGGTCGTCGAGTGCGGTGGTTGCTCGAGTTACACCCTGGTGAGCCGGAGGGAGGATTGTCAGGGTGGGGCGCTAGGCTCGCTGCGTGACTGGTGAGGCCAACGCCGAGGCGGACCCGGCGACCCAGGCGTTGCTGGCCGCGCGGTCGGGCGACGAGCGGGCCGCGGCCGTGTTCGTGCGGGCTACGCAGACGGAGGTCTGGCGGTTCGTTGCGGCGCTGGTTGGCGTGGCGCACGCCGATGACGTGACTCAGGACACCTATCTGCGGGCCTTCCGGGCGCTGCCCGAGTTTGCCGGTCGGTCCTCGGCGCGCACCTGGGTGCTGGCCATCGCGCGGCGGGCGTGTGCCGATCAGGTGCGGGCGGCCGTTCGGGCGCGGCGCCTCGAGGCTCGGGTCGTGGCTGAGCCGGCGGCGCTGGCCGAGGGCGATCACGCGGGCCTGCACGCCACCAGCGCACTGGTTGCCGCTCTGCCTGCGGAGCGCCGGGTTGCGTTTGTGCTGACTCAGGTTCTCGGTGTGTCGTACGCGGAGGCTGCCGAGATTGAGGACGTTCCCGTTGGGACGATCCGCTCGCGGGTTGCTCGGGCGCGCGCTGACCTGGTCGCTGCCATCGCTGCCGCTCGCGCTGGATGACTGACGCTCGCCCATACGAGGGAACGGGCGCTGGCCGGGGGCGGTGACCGTGGTCGGCGGGGAAGCGTTGACCGTCGCTGGCCGGGAAGAGGTATCCGTGGCCGGCCGGGAGGTGGTGGTGACGATCGTTGCTGGCCGGGAGGCGGTGACCGTGGCCGGCCGCCGGGAGGCGGTGACCGTGGCCGGCCGCCGGGAGGCGGTGACCGTGGCCGGCCGCCGGGAGGCGGTGACCATGGCCGGCGGAGAAGCAGTCAGCGGCGTCGACCGGGAAGAGGTATCCGTGTCTGGCGTAGAGGCGGTGACGACCGTTGCTGGCCGGGAGGCGGTGATCGTTGCTGGTCAGGAAGAGGCGAGTGTCGTTGGCCGGGCGGAAATGGCTGGCTTTCGTCGGGCGTTCGGGGCTGTCGCTCGTCGTGCAGTGGGGAGCGTCGTTCGTCGCGAGGAAGTGGCTGGCTCTCGGCGGGCGGACTTGGCTGTCGCTCGTCGTGCTGAGGTGACCGTCGTTGGCCGGTAGGAGGCAAATGGCCGACGTGGCCGTCGCTCGTCGTGCAGTCGTGACCGTTGCTCGCCTTGTTTTGGCGGTTTCGCTGGGGCTGGTGGCCGTTGTGCTCTACTCCGGGCCGGTCTCTGCTCATGGGGCCGACGCGCCCGTTGCCGTCGGTTATGTCGTGCGCGTTGACTCCGTGTCTGTTTCCGGGGTTGAAGTACGTGCTGTTGAGGGTGGGGCTCGGCTCGAGCTTGTGAACCGCTCCGGCCGTGAAGTCGTCGTGCTCGGGCTGCAAGGGGAAGAGTTTCTCCGCGTCGGCGCGCGTGGAGTCGAAGAGAATCGGCAGTCGCCCACCTGGGTCGCCAGTCGGTCGATCACTGGGACGGCCCGCGGGGGGAATGCCTCCGCCGCTCCCGAGTGGCATCTCGTGGCCTCGGTGCCGCGGGCCCGGTGGCACGACGAGCGGGCCAGGGAACTGCCCGCGCGCGCCTGGAGTGTTCCGCTGCTCGTCGACGGGCGGGAGGCCGGGATTGTGCGCGGTACCGTCGCGAGCGCGCCGGCGCCGCAGACCGGGTGGTGGTGGGCCGGAGGCGTGCTCGGGGCCGTGGTCGTCGGGCTTCTGTGGCGGTCGCGGGCCGTGCTCGGCGGGGTCGCGGTCGTCGCCGGGCTCGTCGCCGCCGGGTGGATTGTGCAGTCGGCCGGCCTGGCCGCGTCGCCCGCCGATGGGGTCGGGGTGCAGCTCCTGGCCCGGTTGTGGCCGCTCGTCACGGCCGTCGGCGTTGTGGCGGCCGGCGGGCTGTCGCTGTTCAAACGTGTGGACATTGTCGTGGCGATCGCCGGGGCCTGTCTGGCGGTCATGGTCGGGCTCGGGGACTCGGCGGTGTTCCGGTACGGGACCCTCGCCGGGCCGTCCTGGGGGAGATGGGCCGTCGTCGTGGCGTTCGCGGCGGGAGCGGGACTGGCCGTTGCCGGCGGAGTTCGGTGGTACCAGCAGGCAGCACCCGCGGAACCCGAAGAACGGCGCGAAAGGCCACATCAGAACTCGGAGAAGTAAACAAAACCCAACGAGTTCTTTCATGAACGACCGTTTCTCTGCATAATCGGGCATCGATGTTCCCCGCCAGGAGCAAAGGAGTCCGACGTGGACCGCAGGACGTTCGTCGCGCGAGGGGCCGTCGTCACCGGCGGCGCGATCGCGCTCAGCACCGCCGTCGCCGGAGTCGCCGACGCCGCCGTGCGCACCAGCAAGACCGTCACGGCCGGGGCACGCACCGGGCAGTACTCGCCGAACCTCGCTCCCCTCAAGGCGACCCCGTTCCTGAAGCTGCCACCCGGCGCCGTGCAGCCCCGCGGCTGGATCCGCAACCAGCTCAACATCGAGGCCGACGGCCTCTGCGGGCGCATGACCGAGGTCTCCGACTACCTGGTGTACAGCAACTGCGGCTGGGTCGACCGGACCAAGGGTGCCTGGGAGGAGCTGCCGTACTGGCTGCGCGGCTTCGGCGACCTGGGGTACGTCACCGGCAACACGCGCATCCTCACCCTGGCGCGCCAGTGGATCGACGGCATCATCGCCAACCAGGCCGCCGACGGGTTCTTCGGGCCGGACAGCCTCCGCACGAGCCTGGAGGGCGGGCCGGACTTCTGGCCGCATATGCCGCTGCTCGATGCCCTGCGCGCCTTCGCGGAGTACAGCGGCGACACGCGGGTCGTGCCGTTCATGCGCAAGTACTTCCAGTTCCAGAACGCCCAGCCGGCGGCCGTGTTCAACCGCAGCTGGGCGGCCCTGCGCTGGGGCGACAACATCGACAGCGTCTACTGGCTGTACAACCGGACCGGCGAGAGCTGGCTGCTCGACCTGGTGCGCAAGATCCACGCGGGCTCGGCCGACTACACCAACGGCATCCCGAACTGGCACAACGTCAACCTGGCCCAGGGCTTCCGCGAGCCCGCGCAGTTCGGGCTGCTCGACACCGACCCGAAGTACCAGCAGGCCACGTACAACGACTACAACACCGTGATGGGGCTGTACGGCAACTTCCCCGGCGGCGGCTTCGCCGGCGACGAGAACTGCCGCACCGGGTACACCGACCCCCGCCAGGGCTTCGAGACCTGCGGGATCGTCGAGTTCATGCACAGCCACCAGATGCTGGCCCGGATGACCGGCGACTCCGTGTGGCTGGACCGCTGCGAGGACCTCGCGTTCAACTCGCTGCCCGCCGCGCTCGACCCCGGGCAGAAGGGCATCCACTACATCACGTGCGCCAACAGCATCGGGCTGACGAACCGCACCCTGAGCCAGGGGCAGTTCCAGAACGGCTTCCCGATGCTGGCGTACATGCTCGGCATCCACAACTACCGCTGCTGCCCGCACAACTACGGGATGGGCTGGCCGTACTACGCCCAGGAGCTGTGGTTCGGCACGTGGGACAACGGGCTGTGCGCCGCGATGTACGGCGCCTCGCAGGTGACCGCCAAGGTCGGCGCGAGCGGCACCACCGTCACGATCGCCGAGGACACCGACTACCCCTTCAGCGACACGGTCACGTTCACGCTCAGCACGCCCGGACCGGTGAGTTTCCCGTTGTACCTGCGGGTGCCCGGCTGGTCCCAGGGCGCCCAGGTCCGGGTCAACGGCACCCTGGTCACCGGCACGCTGCAGTCCGGCTCGTTCGTCATCGTCGACCAGACCTTCAACAACGGCGACAAGGTCACGGTCACGCTGCCGATGCGCACCACCGTGCGGACCTGGGCCAAGAACGGCAACGCGATAAGCGTCGACAACGGCCCGCTGACGTTCTCGCTGTCGATCGCCGAGCGGTGGTCGCGCATCGGGGGCACCGACGCGTGGCCCAGCAACGAGGTGTACACGGACTCGGCCTGGAACTACGGGCTCCTGCTGGACCCGAACAACCCCGCGGTGACCGTCACCCGCAAGCCCGGCGCGCTCGCCGCGAACCCGTTCACCCGCGACGGCGCCCCGATCTCGCTCAGCCTCACCGGCCGGAAGATCCCCAACTGGCAGGCCGACGCCGAGGGCATCGTGCGCACGCTGCAGCAGAGCCCGGCCCGCTCCACCCAGCCCAACGAGACCGTGACCCTGCTGCCGATGGGCGCGCAGCGGGTCCGGATCACCACGTTCCCGCGCATCAGCGACGGCGCGGACGCGATCGACTGGTCGATCCCGGCGACGGCCTCGGCGTCGTGGTGCTGGGGCGGCGACAGCGTCGGGGCGATAAACGACGGCAAGGTCCCCAGCAGCTCCGGCGACCAGTCCATCCCGCGGCTGACCTGGTGGGACCACCTCGGCACGAGCGAGTGGGCGCAGCTGTCCTACGAGACGCCGGTCAACACCGGTGCGGTTTCCGTGTACTGGTTCGACGACACCGGCGCCGGGCAGTGCCGGGTGCCGCAGTCATGGCAGGTGCAGTACCTCAACGCCTCGGGCCAGTGGACGGCGGTGAGCGGGGCGTCGGCGTACGGTACGGCGCTGAACACCTTCAACCGCGTCACCTTCAACGCGGTCACGACCTCGGCCCTGCGCGTGGCCGTCCAGCTCAGGTCCGGCTTCTCGGGCGGGATGCTGGAGATGCGCGTCGAAGGCACCACGGCGCCGATCTCCTGGAAGCGGATCCAGAACAAGAACAGCCTCAAGGTGCTGGGCGTCGCGGGCATGTCGACGGCGAACAGCGCCAATGTCGTGCAGTACGACGACAACGGCACCGCCGACCACAACTGGCGCCTGATCGATGCGGGCGGTGGGTGGTACAAAATCCAGAACCAGAACAGCGGCAAGCTCCTCGCCGTGCAGAACATGTCGACGGCCGACGGCGCGCTCGTCCAGCAGTTCGAGGACAACGGCAGCGCCGACCACCTGTGGCGGCTCGTCGACAACGGCGACGGCTGGGCCCGGATCCAGGTCCAGCACAGCCTGAAGGTGCTCGGCGTCTCCGGGATGTCGACCGCGAACAGCGCCCAGGTGGTGCAGTTCGCGGACAGCGGAACCGCCGACCACCTCTGGAAACTGCTCTAGCGGTGCCCGGGCCTCGGCTTCAGCCGGGTCGTCGGCAGGCCGGGGGCGGGCAGCGGCTGCTCGTCCCCGGGCACGACCCCGAAACGGTCCGAGGCCCGCATCCAGTCGTCGCGGGCCTCGACGATGTCCTCGTGCGAGCGGCCGACGAAGTTCCACCACATGACGAGCTCCTCCTCGAACGGCACGCCGCCGAGCAGGAACAGCCGGGCCGGGCCGCCGGTGGCCTCGAAGGCCAGGCGGTCGCGGTCCCGGCCGAGGTACAGCAGGGAGCCGGGCTCGACCGCGACCCCGTCGACCCGGGCCGTGCCCTCGGTGACGACCACGGCGTGCTCGAAGTCCGGGCGCAGCGCGAGCTCGGTGCGCCCGGCCAGCTCCATGTCGGCGCCGAGCAGCTCGGTGTACACCTCGGCGGGGGAGACGGCCCCCGCCAGCGCGCCGACCGCGACGGTAACTTTCACGTCCCGGTCGGCGAGCTGCGGCAACTCGGCGATGTGCTGGAACGCGGGCGCCCGGTGCCGCGCGGCGCCCGGCAGCGCGACCCAGAGCTGCAGGCCGTGCAGGACCGGCGGCTTGGCCGTCGGCGAGTTCTCCGAGTGCGCGATGCCGCGGCCCGACGTCATGATGTTCAGCTGGCCCGGGACGATGACCTGGTCGGAGCCGAGGCTGTCGCGGTGGCGCACCTCGCCGCCGAGCAGCCAGCTCACCGTCTGCAGGCCGATGTGCGGATGCGGCGGCACGCGCATGCCCGGCTTGCCGGTGACGTCCTCGGGGCCGAAATGGTCGAGGAAGCACCAGGCCCCGACCGTCCGCCGGGCCTTGTTGGGCAAGGTGCGGCGGACGACTGTGTAACGCCCGAGGGGGACGTCCCGGCCTTCTTCCAGGATGGTCACGCCCTCAATTGTCCACCGCGATCACGATTTTGCCGCGGCCGTGACCGGTCTCGATCTCGCGGTGGGCGTCGGCCGCCGCGGCGAGCGGGTACACCCGGCGCACGTGCCACCGGGTGCGGCCGGCCGCGTACAGCCCGACCAGCTCGGCCAGGGCCTCGGCGCTGCGCCGGCCCTGGATGCTCGCCAGGCCGAGTTCCTCGACGCGGTCGTGCGCGACCAGGGTGATGATCCGCTTGCGGTCGGCCACGAGCGCGAGCGAGGTCTCGAGCGCCGCGCCGCCGGCGCCGTCGATCGCCGCCGTCACCCCCTGCGGGGCCAGGGCGCGGACGCGGTCGGCCAGGCCCTCGCCGTACACCACGGGAATCGCGCCCAAAGAGCGCACGTAGTCCTGGTTGGCCGCGCTCGCCGTGCCGATGACCGTGGCCCCCAGGAGCCCGGCCAGCTGGACGCCGGCCGTGCCGGTCCCGCCCGCCGCGGCGTTGACGAGCACGGTGTCGCCGGGCCCGGCGCCGATCGCCGACAAGGCCAGCCGGGCCGTCTGCCAGCCGGCCGTGAAGCCGCCCGCCACCTCCCAGGGCAGGCTCGGCGGCTTGACGGTGACCTGGTCCTCGGGCACCACGATGAGCTCGGCGTACGACCCGAAGACGCTGAACCCGAGCACCTCCGTGCCCGCGGGGATCCGGTCGGTGCCCTGGTCGACGACGCCGGCGAACTCGTTGCCCGGGGTCTGCGGGAGGGTCACGGTGGCGTACGGCGGGACCCAGCCCCGGCGCAGCGCGGCGTCGAAGGGCTGGACGCCGGCGACGCGCACGCGGACCCGGACCTGACCGGGCCCGGCCTGCGGTTCGGGGCGGTCGTGGAGGCGGAGGACGTCGGGCGGACCGGGTTCGGCGAACGCAGCGGCTCTCATGGTCAACCACTGTCCGACCTCAAGCGCGGTTGAGGTCAATGGGGTACCGTGCATCCGCGTTGGAGTACTCAGGGAGTCGACCATGGTGAACGCGAAGGACTGGGTCGTTGTCGGACTGGACAACGGCGGCACCGCGAACAACGCCACGGTGCTCGACCACGGGGGCTCGTTCCTGGTGGACGGGCTCGTCGAGGTGCCGAGCCGGGTGCTGGACGGCCCGGAGGCGGCCGTCGAGTCGCTGGCCGAGGCGTTCGAGAACATCCTGGCCGTGACCAAGGTCGACCGCTCCCGCGTCGTCGCCGTCGGCCTCGACACCCCGGGCCCGGCCAGCGCGGACGGGGTCATCTCCTCCAAGGGCGCGACGAACTTCTCGCAGCCGGCGTGGTGGGGCTACGACTTCCGGGGCGCGCTCGAGCGCCGGCTCGGCCTGCCGGTCATCTACAACAATGACGGCAACGCGGCCGCCCTTTACGCGCATCACGTGTACTTCGGGCCCACCGCCGACACCAAGTCGTCCGTCTCGGCGATCGTCGGCACCGGCCTCGGCGGCGGCGTCATCGAGCAGGGCAAGGTCATCAAGGGCGCGGCCGGCATGGCGGGCGAGCTCGGCCACGTCCACATCCCGATGCACGGGCTGCTCGAGGAGGGCCAGCCGCTGCCCTCCTGCGGGTGTGGCTTCCTCGGCGACGTGGAGAGCGTCTCGTCGCTGACCGGGATCGTGCGCAACCTGCTGCCGTACTGGCTCAGCCGCTTCCCCGACCACCCGCTGCACGGCGCCGACTCCCTCAAGTCCGCCGCGAAGCAGGTCCGCTCCTACGCCGAGCAGGGCGACGAGCTCGCCCTGCGGATCTTCGAGCAGCAGGCGATGGGGCTCGGCCGCCTGTTCACGATCGCGGCCAACTTCACCGACCCCGACTGCTACTTCGTCGGCGGCGGCGTGGTCGAGGCCGCGCCGCACTTCCGCGACTGGTTCCTGGCCCGGGTCCGCGAGCACACGCTGCTGCGCGAGGAGCAGGTCAAGGTCTCCGAGTTCTCGCTCGTCCCGGAGCGCGACATGGCCGGTGCCCGGGGAGCGGCGATCGCCGCGGCCGGGACGGTCGTGGCCTGAGCGCTCGACCCTATGCGCTTTCGACCGGCGCCGGGGCGCGGGCCACGTTCTCGCCCGCCAGGTTGAGCTGCCCCAGGATCGCGGCGACGGGAAGCCCCACGAGCGCCAAGGTACCGTTACGAACCCTGCAAATGTGCCAAAACCGCCAATACCCGGCGATTGTCGTCGTCCGAGATCGGCAGGTTCAGCTTCCCGAAGATGCTCGCGATGTGCTTGTTCACGGCGCTCTCGCTGAGGAAGAGCTGCTTGGCGATCGCCGCGTTCGAGCGCCCCTCCGCCATCAGCGTCAGCACCTCGCGCTCCCGCGGCGTCAGGGTGCCGGTCTGCTCCGTCGGCCGGGCCACGAGCTTCGCGATCACCGAGGGGTCCATGACGGTGCCCCCCGACGCCACCCGGCGTACCGCATCGATGAACTGGTCGGCGTTGAACACGCGGTCCTTGAGCAGGTAGCCCACCGCCCCGGTGCCGTCGGCCAGCAGTTCCCGGGCATAGAGCTGCTCGACGTGCTGGGAGAGCACCAGCACCGGCAGCCCGGGCACCTCGCGGCGCGCGGCGAGGGCGGCCTGCAGGCCCTCGTCGGTGAAGCTCGGTGGCAGCCGCACGTCGACGACGGCGACGTCGGGCCGGTGCTCCAGCAGCGCGGCGAGCAGGTCGGGGCCGGTGTCGACGGCCGCCACGATCTCGAAGCCGTGGCTCTGCAGGAGCAGGACCAGGCCGTCCCTCAGGAGGTAGAGGTCTTCGGCGAGGACAACGCGCACGGCAGCTCCAGCGAGGCGACGGTCGGCCCGCCCGGGGGGCTGTTCAAGGCGAGCGTTCCGTCGAAGGTACCCAACCGCCGCTGGATCCCGCGCAGCCCGGTGCCGCGCGACGGGTCGGCGCCGCCCTCGCCGTCGTCGGTCACCGTGACGCGCAGCGCGCCCTCGCGGTGGCGGATGTCGATCGAGACGTGCTCGGCCCGGCCGTGCCGGACCGCGTTGGCCAGCAGCTCGCTGACCGCGAAGTACGCCGCGGACTCCACCGGCGCCGCCAGCCGCCCCGCGAGCCGGCCGGTCACGGTGACCTCGGCCGCGGTGTCCAGGGCCAGGGCCCGCACCGCGTCGGGCAGCCCGCGCTCCGACAGCACCGGCGGGTGGATGCCGCGGACGAGGTCGCGCAGCTCGGTGAGGGCGGTCTGCGAGGTCTCGCGGGCCTGTGCGACGAGCCGGCGGGCCGCGTCGGGGTCGGTGTCCATGAGCCGCTCGATCGTGCTGAGCGTGAGCCCGACCGAGATGAGCCGGGCCTGGGCGCCGTCGTGCAGGTCGCGTTCGATGCGCCGCACCTCGGCCGCCTGGGCGTCGACGGCATCGGCCCGGGTCTGGGTGAGGCGCTCGACCCGCCGCCGGAGCTGCTCCTTGGCGGTCGGCCGCAGCAGTACCGCGGTCCAGCGCGACGCGATCCGCAGCGCGCGGTCGGCCACCGCGACGGCCGCGACCGCGAGCGCGACGCCGACGGCGAGCCCGGCGGTGCGGTTGCCGGCCACGGCTCCGTACCAGCGGCTCCAGTCCGCCCCGAAGAACTGCGTCCACATCCACGGCAGGGCCAGCCCCCAGACGCCGTAGATGCCGGCCACGACCGGGATGCCGGCCACGACCCCGACCACGACCGCGTCGGCGACGAGCCACAGCAGGTCGCGCCACGAGGCCACGTCGTGCCAGACCCACTGCCAGCGGGCGTTGAAATCCGCCATGCCCTCGGTCTTGTACAGGGTGCGGTCCACCCGGTACATCCCGTCCGCGCGCAGCTCCGGGAACCGCCGCGCCGTGTACGGCCGCTCGATGGTGACCCCGGCCCAAGCCGCGTAGTTGCGGCGCAGGTTCGCCAGCCACCGGAAGTGCGTCAGCCCGAGCGGGATCAGGAAGATCAGGCCGAGCCCGAAGCCGAGCGCGAAGCACACCAGCGTGACCGCGAACAGCGCCACCTGCACGACGGCGCTGATCGCGAGCAGGCCGCAGCGGGCCCAGGCGAGCAGGGCGCGGTCCGAGCATTTCCGCCCCGCCGGGGACGGGTCGGCGACCGGGCGCAGACGGCGCTCGCTCCACGCCGCGACCGCGCGCACGGCCCGGGGCGCGACCGGCAGCCCGAGCGGGATCACCAGCAGCACCACGAGCGGGAAGAACAGCATCCACTGGACGTCGCGCTTGAGCGCCGGGTCCTTGGCGAACCAGTCCACCCGGGCCAGGTAGGCGGGCATGCGCGGGGACCGGTACAGCTGGGATTCGTGGCGGTAGAGCCCCTCCTCGTCCGGCTGCGGCGGGGCGGGCTCGGGCCGGTAGGGCACCGGGATCTCGCGGCCCAGCCACGAGCCGAACAGCGCGCGCCACCGGTTGGTCAGGTGCCGGACGGCGATCCCGGGGGCGATCAGGGCCAGCCCGGTCGGCAGCACCGTCAGCACGAACTGCACGAGCGCGACCGGCGTCAGCGCGAGCAGCTGCCCGCTGCGGGCGAGCGCCTTGGAGTACGTCATGTCAACGAGCCTCGCCCTTCCCCTCGTCGCGCACATCGGCCCTGACTGCCGCGCCCGGTGCAGATAACTGCACCCCCGGGTCGGCATCCAGCGTCATTCTGCCGGGTCGCCGGTGTCGGCAGAGTGTCGGCCATGACAGTCATCGACGTACAGCAACTGCAGAAGCGCTACGGCGAGCGGGAGGCCGTGCGGGACGTGACCTTCTCCGTCGAGCGCGGGGAGATCTTCGGCGTCATCGGGCGCAACGGCGCCGGCAAGACCACGACGGTCGAGTGCGTCGAGGGCCTGCGCACCGCCGACGGCGGCTCGGTGCGGGTGCTCGGCCGCGACCCCGGCGACCCGGTCGTGCGCCAGCGCCTCGGCGTGCAGCTGCAGGAGTCGCAGCTGCCCGACCGCATCCGGGTCCGGGAGGCGATGGAGCTCTTCGCGACGTTCTACGAGCGCCCCGCCGCGACCGGGCCGCTGCTGGAGCGGCTGGGCCTGGCCGAGCACCGCGACCAGCAGTACAAGCGGCTCTCCGGCGGCCAGAAGCAGCGCCTGTCGATCGCGTTGTCGCTGGTCGGCTCGCCCGAGGTGGCGGTCCTGGACGAGTTGACCACCGGCCTGGACCCGCAGGCCCGGCGCGACACCTGGCGGCTGATCTCGGACATCCGCGACGGGGGCGTCACCGTCCTGCTCGTCACGCACTTCATGGACGAGGCCGAGCGCCTCTGCGACCGGATCGCGGTCATCGACCAGGGCCGCACGGTCGCGGTCGACACCCCGGCCGGGCTGATCCGCCGGGCCGTCTCGGGGGTGACTGTCACGTTCCGCACGTCCGCCCCGGCCGACCTGGCCGGCGTTCCCGGCGTCGACTCGGTGACGGCCGACGACGGCATCTGGACCGTCACGGGCCGCGGCAACCTCGCCCATGAGGTGTCGAAAGCGCTGGCGGCCCAGCAAGTCGTACCCCTGGAGCTCAACATCGTCCAGGCCGACCTCGAATCCGCGTTCGTCGCCCTCACCGGCAAGGAGTCCTGACATGCGTGCCCTGACCCGGCTCACCGTCATCGAGACCAAGCTCATGCTGCGCGAGATCGCCGGCCCGATGTTCACCGTCCTGCTGCCGATCGCCCTGCTGGTCGTGGCCGGCCTGCCCGGCAGCGTCCACAAGGCCGACCCGGCCCTCGGCGGGCACCGCGGCATCGACACCGTGATCCCGTCGATGTCCGTCATGTTGTCGATGGCCATGGTCGCGTTCTTCATGCTGCCCGTGGTGCTCGCCAACTACCGCGAGCGCGGGGTGCTGCGCCGGTTCGCGACCACGCCGGTGAAGCCGGCCGCCCTGCTCGGCGCCCAGGTGGTCATGAACGCCGGCGTGGTGCTGGTCTCGACCGTGCTCACCCTCGTCATCGGCGTCGCCGCGCTGGACATGCACCTGCCCGACCTGGCCCTCGTGGTGCCGACCTTCCTGCTCGGAGTGCTCGGGCTCTTCCCGGTCGGGCTGCTCGTCGCGTCGGTGGCGGGCACCGCCAAGACGGCCACCGCCTACGCCCTGGCGATGTGGTTCCCGTCGGCGTTCTTCGCGGGCCTGTACGTGCCGGTGGAGTACATGCCGGCCACGCTGCGGCGGATCGGGGACTTCACCCCGCTGGGCGCCTTCCGCCAGGCCATCCAGGCCGCGTGGACCGGCGACACCCCGCACCCGCTGCACGTGGCGGTGCTGGGCGCGAGCTTCCTGCTGGCCGGCGGCCTGGCGGTGCGCCTCTTCCGGAGGGCCTAGAACTGCCCGGCGAAGTCGGCCGCTGACATCGGGGTCGAGAACATCGGGAAGTCGTACTTCAGCGCGTTGTCGTGCTCCTCCTGTGAGGTGGCCGCGAGGCAGTCCTGCAGGGTGACGACCTGGTAGCCGTGCTCGTAGCCCGTCCGCATGGTCGACTCGACGCAGCAGTTGGTCAGGAAGCCGCCCAGGGCGATCGTGGTGATGCCCTTGCTGCGCAGGATGAAGTCGAGGTTGGTGCTGGCGAAGGTGTCCAGCCCGCGCTTGCCCTCCACGACGATGTCCCCGGCCTGCGGCGCGAGCTCGTCGACGATCTGCGCGCCCCACTCGCCCTTGACGAAGGCGTTGCCGTCCACGACCCCCTTGAGGATCCCGTAGGGATGGGAGGTGATCTCGTTGTATCCGGGCGCGAAGGTGATCGGCGCGTGCACGATCGTCACCCCGGCGGCCCGCGCGGCGGCGACGAGCTGCCGGGTATTGGCCATCATGTCGGTCTTGTCCATCACGCCCTGCACGGCGGCGTGGAACGCGCCGCCCTCGGAGACGAAATCGTTCTGGTACTCGATGAGGACGATGGCGGTCTTGGCGGGATCGATGGTCATGCGGACCCTCCACTCACGACGTCGTGACGCAGCTCACCCTACGCCGCGACGGCGGTGGCCCGGATCGTTCCGACGGCCTCGGCCGATAGGCTGAGCCGCGTGGAACTCCTGCACTCGGGCAAGGTCCGTGACGTGTACGCCGACGGCGACGACCTGATCCTGGTCGCCTCGGACCGCATCTCCGTCTACGACGTGGTGCTCCCGACGCCGATCCCGGACAAGGGCGCCGTGCTCACCCGGCTCTCGCTGTGGTGGTTCGAGCAGCTCGCCGACATCGTGCCCAACCACGTGATCTCGGCGACCGACGTGCCCGCGGAGTTCGCCGGCCGGGCGATCCGCTGCCGGCGGCTGGAGATGCTGCCCGTCGAGTGCATCGCGCGCGGCTACCTCGCCGGTCTGGGGCTCTCGGAGTACAACTCCCGGGGTGAGGTCTCCGGCATCCAGCTGCCGCCGGGGCTCGTCGAGGGGTCCCGCCTGCCCGAGCCCGTATTCACCCCCACGACCAAGGCCGCGGTCGGTGAGCACGACGAGTTCGTCACGCTCGACGAGGTCCGCGAGGAGATCGGCAAGGACCTCGCGGACGAGCTCCGGGAGCTCACGCTGCGGGTGTACTCCCGCGGCGCCGCCCTCGCCGCCGAGCGCGGGATCGTGGTCGCCGACACCAAGCTCGAGTTCGGCCGCGGCCGCGACGGCGCCGTGGTGCTCGCCGACGAGGTGCTCACGCCCGACTCGTCCCGCTTCTGGCCGCTGGACCGGTGGGAGCCGGGCCGCACCCAGTTCTCCTTCGACAAGCAGGTCGTGCGCGACTGGTCGCTGTCCAGCGGCTGGAACAAGACCGCACCCGGCCCGGAGGTGCCGGCCGACGTCGTGGCCCTGACCCGGGCGCGCTACGTCGAGGTCTACGAGCGGCTGACCGGCACCGCCTGGTAATGCCTGTTCAGCCCCCCAGCGGGGGCTCGTCGCCGCGGGTGTGCTCGGCCAGGAAGCGCTCCAGCTCCGCCCCGATCTCGTCCGCGGTCGGCAGCGGCGCGGGGGAGTCGGCCAGCAGGTTGTTGTTGCCGCTGCGGCCGCGGGTGAAGGCGTCGTACTGCTCCTCCAGCGCCCGCACCAGCGAGGCGGCCTCGTCGGCCTGGGCGATCTGCACGTCGATCTCCGCGCGCACCGAGTCGGCCGCGGCGTGCAGGTCGTCCATCGGCACCCGCAGGCCGGTCGCGTCGGCCAGGCACGCCAGCAGCTTCTCCGCGGCGGCCGGGAACTCGGCCTGGGCCACGTAGTGCGGCACGTGCACGGCGAAGCCGAAGGCGTCGCGGTCCTGCTGGCCGATGCGGTACTCCAGCAGGTTGCCGACACTGCCCGGCACCTGCACCCGTTGCAGCCACGGCTCGAAGCCGGCGATGAGGTCCCGGCTGGTCCCGTGCGCGGTCACCCCGGTCGGGCGGGTGTGCGGCACGGCCATCGGGATCGCGGTGAGCCCGACCGTGGCCCGCACGTCGAAGCGCTCGATCAGCTCGAGCACCGCCGCGGTGAACCGCTCCCACTGCAGGTCGGGCTCGGGCCCGTCCAGGAGCAGGAACTCGGTGCCGCCGGCGTCGCGCACCGCCCGCAGCAGCAGCTGGGGCTGCTCGTAGTGCTCCCAGTGGTCCTCGACGAAGAGCATCGCCGGGCGCCGGCCACGGTAGTCGTAGAGCTGGTCGAGGTCGAATGTGGCGACCGTGCGCGGCGATCCGACGCTGAGCAGGTGCTCGCGCGCGAGACGGGCGGCGTTGCCGGCGTCCACGAAGCCCGTCAGCGCGTGCACGAGCACCGGCCGGTCGGCCTCCGGCGGTTCCTCGGTGAGCTCGTAAAGTTCGCTGGGGTTCAGCACCGCGACGCGTCCTTCCTGTTTTAGCTCTGCAACCCGGCAGTACGCCCGATCATTCCATCCGCGGTCATCCAGGGGTTCGTGAGGATCGCGTAGACCAGCTCGTCCACGGCCGGCGTCAGCTCGGTGAAGGACGGGCCGGCGCCGGTGTACGGGTCGCAGACCTGCAGCATCATCTCGTGCACGCCGCCGACCAGCGCGATCGCCAGCAGCGGCGACAGCGCCGGGATCCGCGGATCGGACTCGCGGGCCCGCTCGATCACCTCGACCAGCGCGTCGGCGAAGCGGCGCAGCATCTGCTGGCGCAGCCGGAACGCCTTGGGCCCGGCCGCCTGGATCTCCACGAGCAGGGTGCGGGTGACCGCGGGCAGGCTCTCCAGCGCGGTGAGGTACGCCGTCACCCCACTGTTGATCATCTCCTTCCACGGCCGGCCGCCCGGGCCGGCCGCGCTGCGCACCACCTCGAGCAGGTGCACGCAGCCCTGCTCGTAGAGGGCCATCAGGCAGGCTTCCTTGTCCGCGAAGTGCTCGTAGAACGTGCGTTTGGACACCCGCGCGTGCATGACGATGTCCGCGATCGTGGTGGCCGCGTAACCCTTCGCGGCGATCGACTCGGCCAGCCCGCCCGTGAGGTCGGCGCGCAGCTCCTCGGCGGTCCTGGTGCTCGTCATGCGGTGGCCTCGACCTTTCGCGACAATGTGCCCGGGTGCTAGTTTGCCTGGTACTGAACGGTACCGCCGACAAGAGGGGCCTCGGTGAAGCGTGCACTGACTGGTCAGGTGGTACTCGTCACCGGCGCCGCCCGCGGTATCGGCGAACACACCGCGCGCCTGGCCGCCGCCCGCGGCGCCCGGCTGGCGCTCGTCGGGCTCGAGCCCGACCGCCTGGAGCGGCTCGCGGGGGAGCTGGACGCCGTCTGGTTCGCCGCCGACGTGACCGACCAGGCCAGTATGGCCGCCGCGGTCGAGGGGGCGCTCGCCGCGTACGGCCGCATCGACGCCGTCGTCGCCAACGCCGGCGTCGCCAGCCGCGGCACGATGGCCACCGGCGACGTCGAGGCGCTGGTGCGTACCGTCGAGGTGAACCTGGTCGGCGTGATGCGCACGGCCGCCGCGTGCCTGCCGGCGCTCATCGCCTCGCACGGGTACCTGCTGATCGTCGCCTCCGCCGCGTCGTTCGCGGCGCTGCCGGGAATGGCGCCGTACTGCGCCTCGAAGGCCGGCGTCGAGCACTTCGGCAACGCGGTGCGGCTGGAGGTGGCCCACCACGGCGTCGCCGTCGGCACCGCCCACCCGAGCTGGATCGACACCGACCTCGTCCGCGACGCCAAGGACGACCTGCCCGCGTTCCGCGAAACCCTGCGCCGCCTGCCCCCGCCGCTGGGCTCCACCACGTCCGTCGAGCGCTGCGCCACCGCCTTCGTCGACGCGCTGGAGCGCCGCCGCCGCAAGGTCTTCGTGCCCCGCAGCGTCGTGCTCGTGTACTGGCTGCGCACCTTCCTCAACAGCCGCCTGGCCGAGAAGGTGGTCGAGTTCCAGGCCCGGCGCAGCGTCCCGCTCATGGAGGAGCAGGTGCGCACGCTCGGCCGGGGCTTCGGCGCGAACACGGCCCTGCCCCGGGCGCGCCGCCCGGAGCCGCCCGAGCCCGGGTTCATCGCCGACCGCTACCACCGGTGACGGGCTAGTCCAGCCGCGACTCGTGCACGAGGATCGCCACCTGGACGCGGTTCGTGCAGCCCAGCTTGGCCAGGATCCGGGAGACGTACGTCTTCACCGTCGCGACGCTCATGTGCACCGCGGCGCTGATCTCCGCGTTCGAGCGGCCCTCGGCGACGCCCTCGGCCACGTCGCGTTCCCGGGGCGTGAGCGCCGCGAGGGTACGCCGCGCCGCCGCCCCGCGATCATCGGCTTTCACGTGCGCGATGAGCCGCCGCACCGCGGACGGGGACAGCGTCTGCTCGCCGGTGGCGACCCGGCGTACCGCATCGAGGATCGCCAGCGGCGGGGTGTCCTTCAGCAGGAACCCGTGCGCGCCGAGCCGCAACGCCCGCAGGACGTGCTCGTCGGTGTCGAACGTCGTGAGCACGATGACCCGCACGCCGTCGGGCCGCAGCGCCTCGAGCGCGGCGAGCCCGTCCATGCGCGGCATGCGGATGTCCATGAGGACGACGTCGGGCCGCGTGGCGCGCACGGTGCGCACCGCCTGGGCCCCGTCGGCCGCCTCGCCGACGATCTCGACCCCGGTGTCGCCGCCGAGCACCATGGCGAGCCCGGCCCGCACCAGCGCGTCGTCATCGGCGACGACGACGCGGATCAGCCCTTGCACGGCAGCCACGCCTCCAGCGTGAACGTCGTGACGCCCTGATCGCTGCGCCGCACGCCGTGCTCGAACCGTCCGCCGGCCAGCGCGACCCGCTCGGCCAGCCCCTCCAGCCCCGAGCGCGTCCCGGGCAGGGCCGGCGCGGCGGGCCCGTCGGGCAGCCGGTTGCTGACCCGGACGTGCACCTCGTCGCCGCGTTCGAGCAGCACCCGCACCGCGACCCCGGGCGCGTGCTTGCGCGCGTTCGTGAGGCCCTCCTGCACCAGCCGGAACGCCGTGCGGTCCACCGCCGCGGGCAGTCCTCCGTCGAGACGATGCTCCAGTTGTACCGTCGTGCCGGCCTTCTCCGCCTCCGCCACGAGCTCGCCGAGGTCGGCCAGCCCCTGCCGGGGCCGCAGCTCCTCCCGGTCGCTCGCGCGCAGCACCCCGAGGATCTCGCGCAGCTCCTCCATCGCCTGGTGCGCGCTGGTCCGGATCGTCGCCCCCGCGTCGGCGACCTGCTCCCGCGAGAGGTCGTCGCGGATCTCCAGCGCCCCCGCGTGCAGGCTGATGAGCGAGATCCGGTGCGCGAGCACGTCGTGCATCTCGCGTGCGATCCGCTCCCGCTCGAGCCCGCGCACCAGCTCGGCCCGCTGCCGCGCCTCGGCCTCGGCGCGGGCCGCACGCTCCCGCAGCGAGGCGATGAGCTCGCGCCGCGCCCGCACCGCGGTGCCCCAGGCGATCGCGCCGGCGATGATCGTGAGCGCGAGCGTGTTCGCCCCGAGGACCTGCAGGTCGGGGTCCGGGTACCGGATGCTGAGCGGCACCGGCGCCAGCACGTGCAGCAGCGCGACCCACAGCGCGGTCCGCAGCGGCCGGTGCACCGCGACCCCGAACACGGCGATGAGCGCGGCCCCGCCCGCCATGTCGGTGAGGGCGGCCGGCACGAGGAGCGCGATCGCCACCCCGACCGGGTACCGCCGCCGCCACCACAGCACCACGATCGCGGGCACGGTGATGGCGAGCGAGACGAGCAGCCGCCCGTCCCCGAGCGTGCCGTTGTCCAGCCCGCCGGCCGCCGCCATGAGTGCCACGAGCACGGCGATGACGGTCGCGGTGATGTCGACCGCGACGTTGCGGGCCCGCGTCACGACTTCACCAAGGGCCGCCAGTGCTGGACGATGCCGACGTCCCGCACGGTGTACCCGAGCTTCTGCACCTCGTCGCGCAGCTCGTCGGCGTCGGTGCCGCTCTTGTTCTCCAGCGCCTTGCCGCGCGCGGCCAGCACGGCGTTGACGGCCGCGGGCAGGTCGGGGAGGTCCGGCACCCAGCGCCGGTACAGCTGCGCGTACGGGTCCCGGGCGACCCACGGGTACCCGTGCTCGCGGAACGCCCGCTCCACCCGCGGGCTCCCGGCATTGTCGAGCCGGTCCCGCACCACCTGGCGCGACTGCCGGTCGAGCACCACGAGCAGCCTCCCGTCCACGAACACCGCGTCGACGTCGCGCCGCTCGACGGTCCGCCGCGTCTCCCCGCAGACGAGCGTGAGCCCGCCGTCGCCGACGGTCACGCGCAGCGCCTCGTGCACCGCCACGAAGGCGAGCCCGGCGCCGAGCAGTACCCCCACGGCGACGACGGCCAGCAGCCCCCACCCGGCGTCGAGGTGCCGCACGAGCCGCAGCGGCCCGGCGAACGGTACCCACGGCAGCGAAAGCAGCCACCGCGCCGCGCTCGGCAGCCCCCACCCGGCGAGCCCCCCGGCGACGGGCAGCCCGACGAGCAGCAAGGCCCGGTCTCCGCGGGTCAGTCCCAGCTCGTCATCAGCCATGCCTACACGCTAGGCAGCCACCCCGCGGGCGGGACAGTCGCCGAAAGTAGCCGGACGTCTCAGTCGCCGGTGATGTGGATCGCCTCCATCCAGGCCGGGGTCGCGGGCGGGTTCGGGCCGATCAGCCCCGCGATGATCCGGCAGCCGCCCGGCTCCTCCGGCCACGGGGTCAGGCCGTCGGTCAGCACCACGATGATGTTCGGCGGCTCCGGCTGCCGCCGCGCGCGCTCGATGCCCACGCGCATGTCGGTGCCGCCGCCCCCGCTCAGCTGGACCTGCTCGGTCTTCGTCACCCGGGTCACGGCCGTGACGTCGGCGTCGCAGGCGAGCACCGTGACGCGGTTGCCGCGGATGCCCACCGCGCGCAGCACGCCCGTCACCTCGGCCAGGCACGACGCGAGCTGGTCGTCGCCCATCGAGCCCGAGGTGTCGATGACGATCGCAACCCGCGGCAGGGGCTGGCGCAGGCTCGGCAGCACGACCCCGCGCAGCGCGGCGCTGCGCCGGCCCGGCCGCGCGTAGGTGTAGTCGACCGCCCCGCTCGCCCACACCACGGCCTGCCGCAGCACCCCGGTGAGCAGCCGCCGCCAGTCGACGGTCGGCTCGGCGATCTCGTCGGCCCAGCGCCGCCAGCCCTGCGGCACGGTGCCGCGCCCGCGCACGTGGGCCCGGATGCCGTCGGCCGTCGACCGCCGGATCGCCCCCGCCTCCACCTCGGTCACCGCGGGCGCCCCGCCGGCCCCGAGCTCGCCCGCGATCTCCACGCCGTGGGCCCCCGACCCGCACTGCACGTGGATGACGTGGGTGTGGGGGATGCCGGCCAGGTACTCCTCGAAGAGCCGCCCCGGCGGCAGCCCGAACGTCTCGGGCTGCACGCGGCTCGGCGGCAGCGGCAGCCCGTCGGCGATGAGGTCGTCGTTGATCTCGCAGTCCTGCGCGAGGTTGACCCGCAGGTGGTCGTCGCGGTCGACGTGCCGCAGCCGCTCGGCCCGCCCGTGGTGGTCCCGCAGCAGGTGCGCGACCTCATGCACCCAGACCCCGGCCAGCTCCTCCACGGGGTGGGCGGTCACGAAGCCGGGGTTGACGTACAGCCGCCAGTGCCGGTCGACGCCCATCGTGGACAGGTGCCACGAGGGCACGACGGACAGCGCATACAGCGCCGAGGCGAGATACGGCCGCAGTTTCGCCGCCCGGTAGCGCGCCGCGAGCAGCTTCGTCCGGTCCAGCGCCACCCGGGCCGGCGGCGCGGAGTCCAAAGGCGCCGGCGAGCTCACCGCATCGCCCCCGAGAGGCGCAGGATGTCGACGAAGGCGTCGATCGTCGGCGGGACCGGCCACGACTTCTCCCGCATGGCCGCCAGGTCCGTGGCCGCCCGGGCCGCCACGTCCGGCACCCCCGCGTCGACGGCCTTGGCCAGCACCGTCCACGCCGCCTCCCAGCGCGGCCGCGACGTGTCCGACTGCACGGCCGACACGATCGCGGTGAGGAAGGCCAGCTGGCGGTCGCCGCGCTCCGGCAGGGCGAACGCGTCCGGGTTGGCCAGGACGCGGTTCGGGTCGGGCAGGTCGAGCTCGTCGAGGTAGGTGATGAACTCGAGGCCCGCGCCGTCGCCGATCGCGCCGATGAGGGCCGTCGACAGGGCCTCGCGCGAGGCGTCGCTGGCCAGGGCGAACGTGAGCAGGCGCAGCGCCATCTCCCAGGTGCGCGGGGAGGGCCAGGCGCCGCCGCGGGCCTCGGCGTCGGCGGGCAGGTGGTGGGTCAGGCCGGGGCGGGCGGTGAGGAAGCCCGACAGCGTGCCGCGGGCGCGGGCCAGCGCGGACGCGGCCCGGCGCGGGTCGATGCGCGGGATGTCGGCGGTCGGCCAGGTGCCGGCCAGGCCGCGGGCGACGACCGCCGGGTCGTGGGTCCAGTGCAGGTGCACGAACCGGTTGGCCAGCGGCGGGCTCAGGTGCCAGCCGTCGGCCGCGCTGGCCGGCGGGTTGGCCGCGGCCACCACGCGCACGCCTGGCGGCAGGGCCAGGCTGCCGACCCGCCGCTCGAGCACGACCCGCAGCAGGGCCGCCTGCACGGCCGGCGGGGCCGATGACAACTCGTCGAAGAAGACCAGCCCGACGCCGCCGCGGGTCAGGCGGACCGCCCAGTCGGGCGGGGCCATCGGCACCCCCTGGGTCGCCGGATCGTCGCCGACGACCGGCAGGCCGGCGAAGTCGGAGGGCTCGTGGATGCTCGCGATGACCGTCTCCATCGGCACCTCGAGCCGGTCGGCGAGCTGCTGCAGCGCGGAGGACTTGCCGATGCCGGGCTCGCCCCACAGCAGCACCGGCAGATTCGCCGACACGGCCAGCGCGAGCGCCTCGAGCTGCACGTTGTCGCGGCGCTCGACACGGGTCGCGCGGGTCGCGGCGAGCAGGTCGTCCGCCGCGGCGAGCAGGTTCAAAGCCTCCGTCATGCCCGCGAGATTAGCCGGGGGGTACGACAAAAATCGCCGGGATATCAGGCCGGGAGCTCCGGGACATCGTCCCGCCGATAGCGGTCCCAGGCCTCCACGACCAGGTCGTCGACCGTCGCCCCGGCGGCGATCAGCGCCCGCACGAGGACCGGCGACCCGCCGTCGTGCACGGCCGCGTACAACGGGGTCAGCCCGGCGTGGTCGTGGTCGTCCACGTCGAGCCCGCCGGCGAGCAGCCGCTCCAGCAGGCGCTCCCAGCCGGGCCGCCAGTCGACGCATGGCAGCAGGTGCAGCAGCGTGCGGCCGTGGGGGTCGCGGACCCGCGGGTCGACCCCGGCGTCCAGCACCGCTTCCACGCCCGCCAGGTCGCCGTGCTGCATCCGCAGGAGCAGGTCGCGGCGCTGCCGCTCGAGCCGCCGCGGCAGCCGTGCCGCCCGATCCCCCCACGCCCGCTCGGCCGCGAAGCACCCGTGGACCTCGCCCCCGAGCGCGCGGAGGGCCTCCTCCCGGCGCCGCTCCTGCGCGGTGTGCGGGAGCCGCATCCGCCCGCCCGACCATCCGAGCGCGTGCCAGGCCCCGCCGCAGCGCACGCGAACGGCCGGATCTTCGTCGGAGGCGGCCGGCACCGCGGCCGCGAACGGCGCGAGCAGCGGCCCGACCAGCGGGTGCAGGTCCGCGGGGGAGAGGAGACCGAGGCGCACGAGGTGCAGGTCGGGCGGGCGGAGGTACGCCGGCATCGGCAGCCGGCCGGGGCTGCGGTCGTGCCCGGTGACCCACTCGGCCCGGGGCGGCCCGCCGTTGACGACGTGCAGCCGCAGCTCCTGGGAGCGCAGGGTGACGAGGGAGGACGGCGCCCGCGCCGACCGGGCCGCGGCGACGAGGATGTCCGGATCGGCGTCCAGCAGGGGGAAGCCGCCCGGCGGCTCGGGCACGTCGACGCCGGCCAGCGCCCACGCCGCCCGGGCCCACCCGGCGTCGTGCAGCGCGAGCATCTGCCGGGTCCGGGGCCCGCACGTGCGCGCGATGAGCCGGTCGGCCTCGCGCACGTCCCACAGGTGCCGGGCGGCACGCCAGTCCAGCCGTTGGTCCGGGAACGAGGGGGCGACGACCAGCGAGAGCCGCTGGGTGGAACGGGCGACCCGCGGCGTGGCGATGCCCAGGAACGTCTCGCCCCGCCGCGCCAGCACGACCGTCGTGCGCGGCTCGAGCGTCGTCTCGCCGCTCGGCGGGTACCGCGGCAGATGCCACCGCACCAGGTCCGGCGCGAGGTGCGCCAGGTCGTCGGCGTAGGGGGCGAGGTCCTCGGGCCTCGCGGCCACGGCGACCCCGGCGGCGGCACAGGCCCCGCGCCAGTCGCCGCGCTCCCGGGCCGCGGTCGCCTCCTCGATCATCGAGCGCGGCACCGCGTACCGCCGGATCACCCGCCACGTCCCCAGCGCACTACCGGAGACGAGGGCGCTCACCGGTACACACTCAGGATCTCGCTCGCGAAGGGCGGCTCGTCCCCGGCCAGCAGCTCGGCGAGCCGGCGCTTGACGCGCCGCGGCACATCGGGCCCCAGCGTCAGGCGCCGCAGCCCGGTCCGGCCCGTCTCCACCGCGGCGAGCAGCGCCTTGGCCCCGCGGCCGCGCACCCCCGTGTGGCGCAGGTCGAGGCGGCGCAGCGGGCTGCCGGGCAGCGCCTCGGCGAGGACCCGCGCGCCCGCGTCGCCGATGGTGTTGTCCACGGCGCCGAGCACCCGCAGCGACAGCGGCCGGCTCAGGTCCAGACCCTCCAGCCGGCCGAGGCGGGCCGCGACCGGCGCCACGTCGGTCAGGCCGTTGCCGCCCAGGCCCAGCGTCGTACCGTCGCGGGAAATCCCCTCCACGACCAGCCCGGCGCCCTCGTCGCCGAGGCGGTTCGCCGCGAGGAACAGCCCCGTGACGCCGCACTCGGCCAGCAGGCGGCGCAGCAGCGGCGCGGCGGACGGCCCGAGCCCGTTGCCGCCGAGGAAGACCCGCGCGACGGGCCGCTCCCGCGCGGCGAGGGCGTCGACGAGCAGCGCCAGCCCGGCCGTCGTGAGCCCGGTGTTCACCAGGTCCAGCGTGCTGAGGGCGGTGTTCGTGCGCAGCGCGGCGGCGAGCGCGGCGATCCCGTCGTCGCCTAGGGGGTTGCGCTTGAGCCACAGCGCGGTCACGGTGTCGTCGCCGGCGAGCCGCTCGAACAGGGGCTCCGCGCCGCTCGCGTCGATGGCGTTGCAGCCGAGGTACAGCGTCTCCACGCCGTGCCCGGGAGCCAGCGACGCGGCGAGCGCGGCGGTCCCGGGCGCGCCGAGGCCGTTCGTGCCGAGCAGGAGGTGTACCGCATGGGCCGACCCGACCACGCGGTCCAGCACCCGGCTGACCCCGTCCGCCCCGAGGCCCTGCTTGCACAGGTCGAGCCGCCCGTCGGGCTGCAGCGTGCCGAGCGGGAAACGCTCGGTCGCGGCGACCCCGGCCGGATCGGACAGCCGGGCCAGCAACGGCTCGAGAAGTGCAAGATCCGCCGTCGGTACCGCCGGAGCCGCCATCACGGGACAGGAGATCTCGATCCCGGGCTCTACCACTGCACCTCCCGGTAGTCCTTGAGGAAGACGCCGTGCACCCGGTCGCCGTGCACGCCGCGCACGATCGGGTCGTAGACGCGCGCGGCCCCGTCCACCACGTCGAGCGGCACCCGGAAGCCCTTGCGGTGCAGCGCCTCGCGGGTCGCGTGGGGCCGCTCGTCGGTGACCCAGCCGGTGTCGACGCTGGTGACGTGGATGCCGGCAGCCGCGTACTCGTCCGCGATCGTGCGCGTCAGCATGTTCAGGCCCGCCTTGGCCATGTTCGTGTGCGGGTGGCCGGCGGTCTTGTACGCCCGGCTGAAGCTGCCCTCCATCGCCGAGACGTTCACGACGTACCGGTCGGGGAAGGGCGACGCGGCCAGCAGGGGCCGCAGCCGGGCGGTCAGCAGGAAGGGTACGAAGGCGTTGATGACCTGCACCTCGATCCACTCCCGCGGGGTCACCTGGTGCGCCTTGAGCGTCCAGCTGTTCACCGGCCGCAGGTCGAGCGGCTCGCCGGTCTCGTCGAGCGCGCCGGCCGGGAAGAACAGGTCGGCGGGGGAGGCGGGCAGCGCGGGGCGGCCCTCGGCGGCGGCGAGCTCGCGATGGTACGAGGCCGGGCGCTGGATCGTCTGGGCCGCGTTGTTGACCAGGATGTCGAGGTGGCCCCAGCGTGCGGCGACGGCGTCGGCGAGCCCGACGACGCCGGGCAGGTCGAGGAAGTCCACGCCGTGGACGTGCAGACGGTGGTGCCAGTCCGCGGCATCCGGTACCGCCGCGAAGCGCCGCCCCGCATCCCGCGGGAACCGCGTGGTGACGACGACCTCGGCGCCGTCGCGCAGCAGCTTCAGCGCCGTCTCGAACCCGATCTTGATGCGGCCGCCGGTGAGCAGCGCCCGCCGCCCGGTGAGGTCGCAGCGCGCGTGCCGCCGCGCGGTGTTGCCCGCGGCGCACTCGGCGCACAGCTGCGGGTACGACTGCGGAACTTCGCGGTAAGGCGACTTGCACACATAGCACCGGCGCTCGCGCCGCAGCGGCGCGTCGCCGGGGCGCGGGTCCGTCAAGATCCGGCGGTCGTGCTCACCGGTCGCCGTGCGCCGTTCGGCCCGGCGCTGCTTCTTGCGGGCCCGGTAGGCCTTGTCGACCGCCGCCACCACGCGCTCGTCGGCGCCGTCGATGGCGGCCAGCACCCGGAGGCAGGCCTCGACGTCGGCGGGGTCGAGCGACACCGCAGCATGATAACCGCGCGCCGACAGGCGGCGGGGCCGACCGGATTCGAACCGGCGTCCTCGTCGATTATGAGTCGGCGCGCGACGACCTCTGCGCTACGACCTCGCCGAGGCGAAGCTTACGGTCCGCGCCCGCGGCTGGTGGAGCTGGTGCAGCACGAAGCTGGTGACCCGCGAGAACGGCCCCTCCTCGATCGGGGTGTCGAAGACGATCCCGCGCAGCGAGCCGGGCGGCATCGTCTCGAACCAGGTGACGAGCGTGAACGACGTCTGGCCGTACCCCTGTGACCTGCGATTTCGTCGAGAATTCTACAATTGCACCCATTCTGTGCGGACCGGCACGAAAGTGCCCTCGACCGCGGGCTCGCAGCGCAGGCGCACGGGCCCCGCCGCGACCCCCTCGATGCGGAAGCGCCCCTCGTCGTCGGCGGCGGTCTCGTGGGAGCCGGCGGGCGACTCCACCACGACACGCGCGGCGACGACGGGCGCCAGCTCGCCGACCACGTCGACGGCGCCGGCGCGCGCGGTCACCTGGACATCGATGGTCAGCGCACCGCTGAAGAACGTCAGCACCCGGGGGGTACCGCCGCGGATCCCGCCCCGGACGGCGATGAGCCGGTCGAGTGAGTCGCGCGTCAGGGCGGCCAGCGCCGCGTCCGGGTCGCGCCAGGCGAGGCTCGCCCGCGCGGCCGCCAGGACGTTCGGCGGCACCGGGTCGCGCCGGCCGGCGATGTCACGCAAAGAGCTCAGCACCTCTTCCTCCCCGATCATCGGGTCGGCCCTGCCCAGCCGCGGTGGGTCATGTCGAAGTCGCCAATCGTCGGCGCAGCGTGCCCAGGCAGCGCTTGCGGGTCGGTCCGATACTGCCGATCGGCACGTCGAGCGCGGCCGAGACCTCGGCGTAGCTCGGCGGGGGATCGGCGATGAGCACCCGCAGCAGTTGCTGGCACTGGCGGGAAAGCGTGCGGAACTCATGCCACAGCTGGGCGTCGCGCTCGTCGCGCAGGACCCCGGCGTCGGGCTCGTCCTCGGCCGGGTCCACGCCGGCCGGGGCGCCGCCCAGGGTCTCCACGAAGTCGCCGGCCGAGCCCGCGGGCACGTCGCGGCCGCTCTTGCGCAGCAGCGCGATGGCCTCGCGGCGGGCGGTGGTGGCCAGCCACGAGCCGAGCTTGTCGGCCTCGCGCACGGCATCGACGTGCTCCACCAGCCGCAGCCAGGTCGCCTGGCTCACGTCAGCGGCGTCGGACTGGCCGAGCTGGAAGCTGCGCGCCACCGACCAGACGAGGTTGGCGTACCTGTCCACAATGGACTCCCACGCCTGCTGGTCGCCGGCCGCGGCCGCCCGCAGAAGTGCGGCATTGTCATGCTCACCGGGACTTTCGGGGTCGGCCATGGCTCCGAAGGGTAGCATCGCGGCCACCGGGCGACGGGGCGCGGCAACCAGCGCGCCGCACCCCGTCACCCCCCTCCCCCAGGTGTGATGCATGGCTTCACGCCACCCCCGCGTAGCGGCCGTAGCGCAGGCCCGCCCCCGCCACGACCGACTGCGCCGCGAGCCCGGCCGAGCCGGCCTCGGGCAGCGCGTCGGCGATCGCCGCGGCCACGTACGGCGCCGCGAACGAGGTGCCGCTCCATCGGGCCCAGCCGTCCGGGAAGCCGTCGTGGTGCACGTACGTGCTCAGCACGTCCGCACCCGGGGCGGCCAGCGTGATCCAGGGCCCGGTGTTGCTCCAGTTGCAGATGCGCCGGCCGTCGTGGGCGGCGACCGCGACCACGCGACGCTGCCACGGCGCGCCGGTCCCGGCGTACGCGGCCGGCCAGAACGGCCGGTCGTGCTGGCCGTCGTTGCCGGCCGCCGCCACGACCACCCGGTCACCGTTCGTCAGCAGATCCGCCAGCGCCGCCGTGAGCAGGACCGGAGGCCGGTCGTCGAGCGAGTATCCCCCCAGCGAGAGGTTGATGATCGGATCGTCGCCCGCCTGCCGGAGCGCCGCGACCAGGTCGCTCTCCCGGCATACCCCGAACGTGTCGACGATCCGCACCACCCTCGGCCGTACCCGCCGCGACCGGCCCAGCATGACCCCGGCGACGAAGTTCGCGTGCCCCGCGTCGCCCTGGCGCACCTCCGCGCCGTCGTCGTCGCCGGGCTCGAAGTCCTCGGTGACGTACCGCTCCTTCGGCAACGGGCTGTTCGGCCACACCCCGGTGTCCAGCACCAGGACACGTACCCCACCGGCCCCCTTCTCCGGCGGAGTCAGCGCGCCGGGCGGCGCCGGGCGTGGCGGCCCGTACGCTCCGGCGTGCGCGAACGGTGTCGAGACGAACACGTGGTTCGGCGCGGCGGCCACCCGGGTGTCCCCGGCCGCCTCCGCCTGCACGCGCACGCGCCGTGCGGCCCGCGCCACGTCCAGGCCGGGCAGCCGCACCCGGCGGAAGCCGTCCGGGACATCCCCCTCCTCGACGATGTCCCGTGCGGTGAGCCCCTGCTCGGCGAACGCCTGGCGCGCGGTGGCGAAGTACTCCCCGAGCACCACCAGCTCGTCGGCGACGAAGCGCACCGGCGTGCCGTCCGCCCGGTCCTCGCGACGGATCCACGACAGACCGGCCAGTCGCCGGGCTCGCCGTGAACGCCACTCGTCCGGGGGCATGGGCTCCTCCTCCTCTGGTCTCGACAGACATGAGGACGCGCCCCGCCGGTCTGATACATGGCCCCGGGTGTTTTCTGTCGTACCCCCACGGCATGATGAGGCCCGTGGCGAGCATCGATCAGCAGACGGTGACCCGGGAGCTGCAAGTCCTCGAGGTGACCAGCGGCGACCAGAAGGCGACGGTCCGTCCGGACGACACCGTGACCATCGGTCGCGATGCCGCCAACGACCTGGTCATCGAGGGCAACCTGATCTCCCGGCGGCACGCCGAGGTCATCTGGAACGACGACGGCTGGTTCCTGCGCGACCTCGACAGCCGCAACGGCACCTTCGTCGCCGGGGAGAAGGCGGCCTTCGTCGCCGCCACCGACGGCGGCGAGGTCCACCTCGGCGCGGCCGACGGCCCGGCCCTCAAATTCAAGGTGATCACCATCACCGAGCGGCTGCCCGTGCAGCCGGCGCCGCCGCAGCGGGAGGCGACCCAGCACGAGTTCGGCGCCGGCCGCATCCGCCTCGGCCGCGGCCCCGACAATGACATCGTCCTGACCGACCTGCGCAGCTCACGCAACCACGCCGAGCTGCGCCGCACCCCGACCGGCGGCTTCGAGGTCGTCGACCTCGGCAGCCGCAACGGCACGTTCCACAACGGCAAGCAGGTCACCCGGCAGGACATGACCCCCGGCGACCTGATCTCGATCGGCCGCCACGAGTTCATCTTCGACGGCGCCCGGCTGCACGAGTTCGAGGACGCGGGCCCGTCCTCGCTCATCGCCGACGACCTCACGGTGCGCATCAAGGACGCGATCCTGCTCGACGACGTCAGCTTCGCCCTGGCCGAGGGCAGCCTGCTCGCCATCATCGGCCCGTCCGGCTGCGGCAAGTCCACGCTCGTCAAGGCGGTCGCCGGGCTGCGGCCGGCGACGCAGGGCGCCGTGCGCTACGACGGCCGCGACCTCTACGCCGACTACGCCGAGCTGCGCTACCGCATCGGCATGGTGCCGCAGGACGACGTGCTGCACCGCCAGCTCACCGTGCGCCGCGCCCTGCGCTTCGCCGCCGCCCTGCGCTTCGCCGACGACGTGCCGCGCAAAGAGCGCCGGGCCCGGGTCGCCGAGGTGCTCAAGACGCTCAACCTGACCGAGCGGGCCAAGCAGCGCATCGACAGCCTCTCCGGCGGCCAGCGCAAGCGCGTCTCGGTCGCGCTGGAGCTGCTGACCGAGCCGTCCCTGCTCTTCCTCGACGAGCCGACGTCCGGCCTCGACCCAGCCCTGGACAAGGAGGTCATGGAGGAGCTGCGGGAGCTCGCGGACAAGGGCCGCACCGTCGCCGTCGTCACGCACAACGTCATGCACCTCGACCTGGCCGACCGGGTGCTGGTGCTGACCGTGGGCGGCCGGATGGGCTACTTCGGCCCGCCCGGCGAGGTGCTGGAGTTCTTCGGCGCCGAGGACTACGCCGAGGTCTTCCGCGAGGTCACGACCAACGCGGAGCACTGGACGCGGAAGTACCGCTCGTCGGAGCTCTACACGCGATACGTCACCGAGCAGATCGCCGAGGCCCCGCCGCCGAAGCCGGAGGCGGTCGAGCAGGTCACGATCCCGGCCCAGCGCGTGGCCTCGGGCAGCGCCCACGTGCCGTCGCCGGCCGGGGCCACGACGGCGGCGGGGGAGGCGACGGCCGAGCAGGAGATGCCACCGCGGCCGGCCTCAGTGCAGCCTCCCACGGGTTCTTCGGGCTCGCCGGGCGCGTCGGGCGCGTCGGGTTCTTCGGGCAAGGTCGTTGGGCGGGCGCGGGTCAAGCTCGGCGGGGCGTCGCTGCGCAGCCGGGTCGTGCATCCCGCGGCGCCCATCCGGCAGTTCCTCACCCTGTGCCTGCGGATGTTCTGGGTGATCGGCGCCGACCGCGGCCTGAGCGTGTTCATGGTCGGCCTGCCGCTCGCCCTGGCCCTGCTCACCCGGACGGTGCCGGGGGACAACGGCCTGGCGCCGGGCCTGTTGAAGTACAGCCTGGAGGCCCAGCGGCTCCTGGTCGTGCTGGCGGTCGGCGCCGCGTTCCTGGGCACCGCCGCGGCCATCCGCGAGCTGGTCAACGAGAGCACGATCTACAAGCGCGAACGCGCGGTCGGCCTGTCCGCCGGGGCCTACCTGGCCTCGAAGGTCTTCGTCTTCTCCCTGATCATCATCATGCAGACCGCGCTGTTCACCTGGCTGGCGCTGCTGGGCAAGAACCCGCCGAAGGACCCGCTGCTCTTCAAGGAGCACTGGCTGGTCGAGATCACGATCCCGGTGGCCATGGTGGCGCTGGCCTCGATGGCCTTCGGCCTGCTGGTCAGCGCGCTGGTCAAGACCACCGAGCAGACAACCCCGGTGCTGGTGGTCGTGGTGATGGCCCAGCTTGTCCTCTCGGGCGGCCTCTTCGAACTGGACGGCCAGAACGTCCTGGAGCAGATCTCCTGGCTGTTCCCGACGCGCTGGGGCCTGGCCGCGGGCGCGTCAACGGTGGACCTGCAGTCGATGATCCCGTTCAAGGACGCCCTGTGGGCCCACACAACGGGCGCGTGGTGGCGCTCAGTACTGATCCTGCTCGTACAGATCATCCTGCTGACCGGCCTGGCGCGGCTGGCCTTGCGCCGCTCGGAGCCCGGCCGCCAGTAACCCCGGACGCAGGCAACGACCCCGCCCTGCAACGCGCACCCACCCCCTCCGGGGCGACCGTCCACAACGGGCGCCGGCCCCCTCAGGGGCCGACCGTCCACAGCGACCACCCCACGGGGGCGCCGTCCACAGCGGCCGCCCCTCGGGGGCGGCGACCACGGCGGGCCTCCAACGGGGGGCCGACGACCACGGCGGGCGACCAACCCCTCGGGGACGGCCGCCCGCTGACGACGGCCACGCGGGCGTGGTCGCTCGTGTGCAGCAGCCCGCGTGCTGGTGGCGGGCTCGTGTGGCCGCCAGCCCTCGCCCGCCGCCACCGCTCGCCCGCTCGTCCGCGTTCGCCGCCACCGCTCGCCCGCTCGTCCGCGTTCGCCCTGCCGCGGTCCTCATTCGGCCGCCCACGCCCGCCGCGTCCGCGCCGCCCATGCCGGACCGCCCGTGCCCGCGTCCCGCGCCGTCCGTCTCGGGCCGCCCGCGGCCGTGCCATCCGTGCCGGCACCGCCCGCGTCCGCGTCGTTCGTGCCGCCCGTGCCCGCCCGCGTCCGCGTCGTTCGTGCCGCCCGTGCCCGCCCGCGTCCGCGTCGTTCGTGCCGCCCGTGCCCGCCCGCGTCCGCGTCGTTCGTGCCG
>NZ_JBEZDS010000061.1:0-63528 GCF_040648435.1 Dactylosporangium sp. NPDC049140
GGCTGCACGGCCACGGTCTGGCTGCACTGGGCGTTGTCGGACGCGGACGCGGCCGCCTTGAGCGCCTTGGTCCCGCCGTGCACCGGCGTGCTCACCGTGGCCGAGGCCGATCACCGCGAACCGGTCCCCGCCGAGCACCCGCAGGGCGGCCATGACGCCGGTGGCGGTCGCGGGGGAGGAGTCGCCGCTCGCGTCCGGGCGGCAGAACACGTGCCGGGTCCGGGCGCCGATGACGGCCATGTCGTCGGGGCCGGTGCCGACGTCCGGGCCGGTGGCGTAGGCGCCGCCGAGCTCCTCGATCACGTCGCCGACGTCGTGCAGGACCGCGGTTCTGTCGAGGCCGGCGCCGCGGGGGAGTGCGACGACCGTCTTGCCGCCGCCGTGGTCCAGGCCCGCCACCGCGCACTTCGCCGTCATCGCGGCCGAGAGCCGCAGGGCGTCGGCGAGGCCGTGCTCCCACGTGTCGTACTCCTTGAGCCGGCAGCCCCCGAGCGCCGGGCCGAGCGCGGTCGAGTGGACCGCCACGATGATCGGCCGGCCGCTGCGTGGGCCCCGGCGAATCACGATGCGTTCGTGTTCCATGCGCCGACGTTAGGACCTGCACCGGTACTGGCGGCGAATATCCGAACGTCGTTCGGCAGGACGCGTAAAATCCCGGTCGTGGACGAACTTGATGCGGCGATCGTCGAGGAGTTGCAGCGCGATGCGCGCCAGACCAACCGGGACCTCGCCGCCGCGGTGGGGATCGCCCCGTCCACGTGCCTGGAGCGGGTGCGGGGCCTGCGCGAGCGCGGCGTCATCACCGGCTTCCACGCCGAGATCAGCCTGCCGGCGCTCAACCGGCACGTGCAGGCCCTGCTGCATGTGCAGATCCGGCCGCTGAGCCGCCAGGTCATCGAGGCGTTCAAGGCGTACCTGGGCACGCTGCCGGAGGTGCTGTCGTACTTCGTGCTCACCGGCGGCGACGACTTCCTCGTGCACGTGGCGGTGCCGAGCGTCGACGCGCTGCACGCGTTCCTGATGGACAAGTTCAGCAAGCGGCGCGAGATCGTGGGCTTCCGCAGCTCGGTCATCTACCAGCACGAGCGGACGAGCGTCGTCGCCGCGCTGGATCTCTGACGGACTATGGTTGGCGAGCGTGGAACCGATCAGGGTGGAGATTGACGGGCGCGAGCCGACCGTCGCGGATCTGTACCAGCCGCTGCTGTCCAACTACGGCCACTTCACCGCGATGCAGGTGCGCGGCGGCCGGGTCCGCGGGCTTGACCTGCACCTGGCGCGCCTGGCCGGGGCGACGCGCGAGCTGTTCGGCACGGACCTGGACACCGGCCGGGTGCGGGAGCTGCTCGCCCATGCCGTGCGCGGGGTGCCCGACGCTTCCGTGCGCATCAACGTGTACCGCCGCGAAGAACTCACGACAATGGTCTTCGTGCGGCCGCCGAACCGGCCGCCCGCGGAGCCGCTGCGGCTGCGCTCGGCGCCCTATGTGCGGCCCGCGGCGCACCTCAAGCACGTCGGCGGCTTCGGGCAGGGCTACTGGGGCCGCCGCGCCGAGGCCGAGGGCTTCGACGACGCCCTGCTGGTCGACCCGAGCGGCGCGGTGTGCGAGGCGGCGATCGCGAACATCGGATTTTTCGACGGTACCGTCGTGACGTGGCCGGACGCGCCGCACCTGCCCGGGATCGCCATGCAGCTGCTCAAGCCGCGCCTGCCGTCGAAGGACGCCCGGGTCGGGCTCGCGGACGTCGGCGCGTTCCGGGGCGCCTTTGTCGCCAACTCCATCGGCGTGGCCCCGGTCGCCGCGGTCGACGACGTGACCTTCGGCGTCGACGCCGTGCTGATGCGCCTGGTCGCCGACGCCGAGGCGAGCATCCCCTGGGACGCGATCTAGGGCAGCTTGCGCAGGTGGGTGCGGCGGCCGTCGTGGTCGAAGATGCCCAGGATCTCGGCCGGGCCCTCGTGCGAGCCGAACGCGTGCGGGACCATCGTGGAGAACTCGGCGGCCTCGCCGGTCTCGACGAGGATCAGGCGCTCGCCGAGGCGCAGCGCGATGGTGCCCGACAGCACCGTGAACCACTCGAAGCCGGGGTGGGCCTTGAGCTGGTCGGGGCCGGGCAGCGGCCGGTCGATGCGCATCTTGGCCACGGTGGTGCCGCCCGGGCCGGCCTCGTGCCGCAGCGTCCAGGTCGTGACGCCCCGCTGCGGCTCGTGGCGGGGGCGGATCACCACGTCGGCGTCGGCGGACTCGACGAGCTGGTCGAGGCTCGTGCCGAGCGCCCGGGCGATCGCGGTGAGCTGGTCGAGGCTGATGCGGCGGTGGCCGGTCTCGATGCGGCTGAGCGTCGACGGGCTGATGAAGCACGCCGCGGCCAGGTCGTCGAGGGACATGCCGAGCGCCGCGCGCAGCCCGCGGATGCGCTTGCGGACCAGCGCGTCGAGGTCCCCGCCGTCGCCTTCGTCTTGCTTCATACGCAAGATGCTATGCGATAGGCGCAAGGTCCGGCTACATTCGGTCCATGTCCACGCACGGTCACCACCACGATCACCACCACGGCCGCCACGCCCACGCCGGCCACGGTTCCCACGACGGCCTCGCCGAGCTGCTCGAGCTCGACGCGGCGGTGCTGCACGACTACCACGCCGGGATCGTGGCGTGGGTGGCGTCGCAAGGCCCGGCCCGCACGATCGCCGACCTCGGCGCCGGGACCGGGGCGGGCACCCTGCAGTTGCTCGCCCGGTTCGACGCGGCCACCGTCACCGCCGTCGACAGCGACGACGCCATGCTGCACCGGCTCGCCGCCAATGCCGCGGCGCGGGGCCTCGGCGAGCGGGTCCGCACGCTGCGGGCCGACCTCGACGCCGGCTGGCCCGCCGGCCTCGACGGGCTCGACCTCATCTGGGCGGCCAACTCGATGCACCACATGGCCGACCCGGCGCGCGTGCTGCGCGACATCGGCGCCGCGCTGGCCCCCGAGGGCCGGCTGGCCCTGTCGGAGCTGGACGCGTTCCCGCGGTTCCTGCCCGAGGGCGCCGCGGGCGGGATCGAGGAGCGCTGCCACGCGGCGATGGCCCGCCGGCGCGAGCAGGACATGCCGTACATGGGCGCCGACTGGTCCGCTCTCCTCGGAGGGGCCGGCCTCAAGGTCGAGTCCGAGCGGCGCTTCGAAGTGACGATGGAGCCCCCGCTGCCGGAGGCCGCGACCCGCTACGCGCACGCGTCCCTGAGCCGCACCCGCGAGGGCCTGGCCGACCTGCTCACCACGGACGACCTGGCGACGCTGGACGACCTGCTCGGCGACGGTGAGCGGTCCGTACTGCGCCGCGACGACCTGTCGATCCGCGCGGCCCGTACGGTCTGGATCGCGCGCCCGACCGCCTAGCCCCAGTCTTTCGCCAACTGTCGATCTAGGTTGTTCGGACCAGGGTTGATCTTTGCTGGGTGGTTTGGCTGGGTGTGGGCATGGTGAGTGCCCGGCTCTGGCCGGGCTGCTCCATCTGGTTCGTCGGGGTTGTGGTGCCGGGTTCAGGTGATCGGCTGGGGCAGCGCGGCGAGGCGAGCGAAGGCGGTGGCGAGATCTGCCGCCCAGGGCCAGGTTTCGGCGATGCGGAGCCTGGTCTGCCGCGCGGTGCGGGTGATCCGGGCGGCGACGTGCAGGATGCGGTAGCGCAGCTTCTTGGGTTCGGCGGCGGCGAGTTCGCCGTCTAGCAGGAGCATCTGGGTCCAGGCGAGTAGGTCGATGCCGGTGAGCGCGAGTTGCAGCCACGCCTGGTTGATCGCGAAGACCCGGGACGGGAACCGGCCCAGGCCGGTGTCCTTCCCGGTCCGGATCCGGTCTTCTACGCGGGCGTGGGCGCGGTGGCGGGCTTCGAGGTATTGGATGGGGCCGTTGGTGGGGTCGCCGGCCGGGGTGTCGGTGGCTATGACCTGATGGCGCATGCCTTCGATGGTGTCGAACAGCGACAGTTGGGCGCCGGCGTGCGGCCGTTCCCGGCGCACGATGAACCGGGTCCCGGCCGGATAGCCGTCGTCTGGGACCAGGCCGGTGAGTTCGCAGACCTGCGCACTGTCGCGGGGTTCACCGTCGGTGTCCACGGCTGGCACCCAGTCGCCTGGTCGCTGTTTGGCGGTCAGGATCGCCTGGCGGATCGGTTCGGTGATCGCCACCCCGACGGAGAAGCGGGTGTCCAGCCCGCGGTCACGCAGGCTGCGGATGTGGGCGAGCAGGCCGTGGGTGCAGCCGGCGGAGTCGGACCGGATCAGGATCGGGGTGCCGTGCCGGTGGGTGTCGGGGATCTGGGCGAGGGCGTCGTCCAGGACGGTGATGTGGTCGGCGGTGGTGTTCGACCCGGCCCGCCCCTCTCGCAGCATCCCCGCGAGGGCTTCGCGGGTGTTGTCCAAGAAACACAGCAACGGGTGATAGCCGAATGTGGACTTCCAGGTGGGGGTCGCCGACTCCTTGTCGGAGTGGCAAAGCACGATGGTGGCGTCCATATCGAGGACCAGGCCTGGCACCGTCGATCCCGCCGCGGTCGTCTGTGGCAGGCCGCCGTGGGTCTCGATCCGTTGCGCCCACGCGATTTCTCGTGCCTGAGCCCGGGCGCAGGCCAGCCCGCCGAGGAGCTGACCGTCTAGTTTGGACAACAGTCGCCAGGCGGTCGGGTCGGAGGCAACCGGCCCGAACAGCTGGGCCTGGTCCCGCAGGGTCGCCAGATCGGTGATGGCTTGCCCGCCGTCGGCGAGCATCACCGCCAGATCCACCGCGACCCGGCCCGGATCGTGACCGCCTCGACGCTGCCGCAGCACGGCCAGCACGTCACCGAACCGGCC
The DNA here is from genome assembly GCF_040648435.1 of Dactylosporangium sp. NPDC049140. Taxonomy (NCBI): domain Bacteria; kingdom Bacillati; phylum Actinomycetota; class Actinomycetes; order Micromonosporales; family Micromonosporaceae; genus Dactylosporangium; species Dactylosporangium sp. NPDC049140. Next base: position 4,829 of record NZ_JBEZDS010000061.1, read on the forward strand.
GGTCAGGCCGGTCGCTTCGGCCACATCAGCCACGAGCCGGGCGCCGGCATGGCCAACCACACCCCGCCCGTCAGCACTCACCACGATCTTCGGATGCGTTCCGGTAGCCTGCACTCGGCGGGTGCCTTCCATGACGGACGATCAAGCCTTCGACAAGCCAGATCCTCCCAGACAGAGGGCACCGCCTCAGAGTTTGAATTCTTGCGGCCGGCCGACCGGCTGCGGCAGACTCCTGTTCCATGGGGGAGTTCGTAAGGTTCAGGCCCGAGCATTTGGCTTGGTGGGAGGAGAAGTTCCAGGCTCTGCCGGAGGCGGTCCTCGTGGACTATCTCAGGATCCTTCGAGCCGTTCATCGCCGCTACGAGGGCCGAAGGATCAAGTCGCCCGGTCTGGGCTACGAATGGGTGTTCATCGACGGTGAGGGGCGATTGCGGGTCGAACGCGTCGACTGGTCTCGCATTCATGCACTATCCCACGAAACCTTCAGGAACAGCCCGCCGGACGCCTATATCAGAGATTTGATGGGTGCTTTTCCCAACTACCGCTGTGGCGCCTTGGTATGCGGCAACGTCCACGGCAAGATTGGTTGGCCCTTCGGCCCCATCGTTGACGACGCGATCTGCGTCTATCCGTCGCATCGATCTCGGCATGGGGTTGACCACGGTTTCTTCTCTTTTCCTTTCGAGTGCAAAGGACGCTTCTTGCGGCGCACGCGGCTGGAGCCTCGCACGGTGGCGTTCATCGACGATGCGAGATGGACAGCGGGGTCACAGGGTCCTGAGCCCGCTTCCTGAGAGCTGTTCAGGGTTCGGATTGAGGCGAGGCCCGGTGTTGGCTGGCTGTGGCTTGTGGAAGTCGGATGTGGCTCGTTTCGTTGTGACGGATGCCGAGTGGGCTTTGATCCAGCGCTGGCACCCGGGCCATGATCGCCGAGGGCATCACCTCGGTGCCCGCCGCGACGGCGCAGACGAGGCCGCCGCGCAGATCGCCGACCAGCTCAACCGATCCGGCGCGGAGCTGACGAAGCTCGTCAACGCCTTCCGGATCTGAACAGTCCGGGATACCACGGCCGCCGGCACGAGGAGCGGACCGTGGTGGTCATCTGTTGGTCTGCGCGCTGCGCACGGGTGTCGACGCGGTGCTGCCGGCGGCATCGTCGGTGGGTTGGGGGCCAGCCGGGACGCCACCCACTGGGCGAGCGCGATGAACCAGCCGAGCAGCAGCAGCCACGGGTACCGGTCGGTGAGCTCGATCCGGCTGTTGGCGATTTGGTCCGCGAGCGGGAGTGCCGGTGGCATGAGGTGCGGGACGAGGTCAGCTGGGCCGAACACGGACAGCACGCTGACCAGGTTGAGGATCAGCAACGCTGCGGTGGTGCCGGCGGTGGTCGCTGCGCCCCAGGCGGCGGCCGGGCCGCGGCGTCGTTCGACGGCGATGCCGATCGTGGCCATGCCGAGGCTCCCGAAGACGACGGCGAGGCCCACGCCGGGCGGGATCGGGGGGTCCAGCACCGCCACCGCGGCCCAGGCGACGGCGATGGCTGCGCCGCCGGCCAGGCCGGTGAGCAGCGTCCGCGGGGTGGCCGGCGAGCGGTGCCCGGTCATCGCGAGCGCCCCGGCGAGGTAGCCGGCGAACATGACGGCGAGGACCGGCTCCCCGGCCAGGTCGGTGTTGTGCTGGTGGGCCATGAACCACGCCGCCTCGTCAGGCCGGTCGCTTCGGCCACATCAGCCACGAGCCGGGCGCCGGCATGGCCAACCACACCCCGCCCGTCAGCACTCACCACGATCTTCGGATGCGTTCCGGTAGCCTGCACTCGGCGGGTGCCTTCCATGACGGACGATCAAGCCTTCGACAAGCCAGATCCTCCCAGGCAGAGGGCACCCTCCCACTTTCTGATCATGACCCCCGGCCGCCTTCATGAACGATCCGGGCTAGCTCCCCGTCTCCGCCCGGCGTTGGACCCGGATCAAATTTATCGCTCTTCCTCCCTCAGAAAATTTCCAGCTTTTCGCTTTTGGCTTTTCGGCCGGCATCCCGTCGGAGCGTCCGCGGCCGAGCGCGCCGGCACGGCCACGTCTCCACCCGGACGCCACGGGATATCCGGCCAAGCGGACGACAGCCGGCACCACGGACTATGGCACTCTCGGACCGTGAGGGACGAAAGCGCGACACAGGTTTCTGTCCGCTCATTACCCGTCGTCAATGCAGATGATGACCAGCGTCCGATTCGGTATTGACACCTGTTCGCGGCCGTACTTTGCTTTCCGTATTCGTGTCGTGGAGTCGCAGGCGTGGCCGGGATCCCGCGATCACGCGTACGCCGCGAAACGGGGAGGACAGGCATGCGCGCTCGTGTACGGGGCCGGACGCCGGGACGCGCCATCCGCACCGCGAGATTCCGGGCGCTACCGGTCGTGCTCGCCGTCCTCGTGCTGGCCGGCGGTGGCCAGGCCGCGCCCCGCAGGGCCGTGGCCGGGATGTCCGGCGAGGCGGACGGTTCGGCCTCCGGCCCTCCCGTGGTGCTGCCGAGAATCGACTGCGCGGACCTCGCCGGGCAGGACCTGTCGGAGACGCCCGGCGCTCCGGCGGTCATCGGGTCCGCGACCGCGACGACCTCGCCGGGCGGCTAGGCGGCCTGCGAAGTCAAGGGGATCGCGGCGCCGCAGATCCAGTTCGACGTGCTCCTCCCCACCAAGACGTGGCGGCAGCGGTATCTGCAGACCGGATGCGGGGCGTTCTGCGGCAGTGTCGACATCTTCGCCGACGCGACGGACGGGTGCGTGCCACTGACCCGCGGCGACTTCGTCGTCGCCACCAACAACGAGGGGCATGTCGGCGTCTCCGGCTTCGACGCCACCTTCGGTGCCGACCCGCAGCTGCGGGTCGACTTCGGCTACCGGTCCGACCACGTCGTCGCGCTCGTCGCCAAGCGGCTCATCGCGCTCTACTACGGACAAGGCCCGCGCTACTCGTACTTCGACGGCTGCTCGCAGGGCGGCCACGAGGGGTTGACCGAGGCGCAGCGGTACCCGCGTGACTTCGACGGCATCGTCGCCGGCGCCCCGGCGTCGTTGCTCACGTCGCTCATCGTGTGGTCCGCGGGCTGGCACGCCACGGCGAACACCGACGCGCGGGGCCGGCCTATCCTGACCGCCGCCAAGCTTCCCGCGCTGCACGCCGCGGTCCTGCGCGAGTGTGACGCACGGGACGGCCTGGCCGACGGCCAGATCGACGACCCGAGGGCCTGCGCGTTCGATCCGCGGAGCCTGCGCTGCGCGACGGGAAGCGACAGTGCGAACTGCCTCACCGACGCGCAGATCGATGCCGTACGCAAGCTGTACGACGGGCCGCGCGACGAGCGGGGCCGGCGGATGTACCCGGGGGGTGAGCCCGTGGGCTCGGAAGCGAACTGGGCCCGCTGGGTCACCCCGACCGCCACCGGCGGCCCGGCCGTGGCCGAGGGCAACGCGACGAACGCGCTGAAGTACCTCGCCTACCCGTCCGCCCGGCCGTCGGCGACACTGCACGACCTGCACTACGACTCGGCGACGTTCTACGAGATCTACCAGCAGGCCGGCATCTACGACGCGAGCGACCCCGACCTGACGGCCTTCCGCGCCGCGGGTGGGAAGCTCCTGCTCTGGCACGGCTGGGCCGACCAGGCAATCTCGCCCTACGGAACGATCGCCTACTACCACGCCCTCACCGAGCGCATGGGCGGGACGGACGCCACGCAGCGGTTCGCCCGCCTGTTCGTGCTGCCGGGCGTCGCCCACTGCGGTGACGGTCAGGGACCGGACGCGATCGACGCGCTCACCCCCACCCTCGCCTGGGTCGAGAACGGCGTTGCACCCGACCGGCTCGTCGCCACGAAGCGCCAGGACGACACTGTCGTGCGGACCCGGCCGGTCTACCCCTATCCGACCGTCGCACGCTACGACGGCAGCGGCAGCACCGACGACGCGGCGAACTTCGCACCGACACCGCCGCCCACGCGCTACGAGGACGACATCCCCTGGCTCGGGTCGTTCCGCTCCGGCTACGAGCAGACCTGCGGCTGGCACGACGGCCGCTGGTCCTGCACCCCAGCGCCACAGCCGAGCTAGCGAGGGACGGATCATGACCGCGGCTATGATCGTCCCCGGATCGCTCTGGCTGGTTGGTGGGAGTGCGAATGCGGGTCGGGATTTCCGGGACGCACGGAACTGGGAAGACCACGCTGGTTGAGGCACTGTGCGCACATCTGCCCGGTCACGCCGCAGCCGACGAGCCGTACTACCTGCTCGAAGAGGAGGGCTACGAGTTTCAGTTCCCGCCGTCGCTCGACGATTACCGGGCTCTGCTGACCCGCTCCGTGCGGAGCCTGTGCGAGCCGTCATCCCCGTCCGACGTGATATTCGACCGGACACCACTGGACTACCTCGCATATATGGCAGCGGCCGGTGCGGACCCCGCCGAGGAGGTGGATGGTGCATTGTTGCGGCCGGCGTTCGCCAGTCTGGATTTGCTGGTCATCACGGTGATCACGCCCACGACGGAGCGGATGCTACCGGCAGCGGAGTTGCCCGGTCTTCGTTCGAGAGCGAACGCGATGCTGCTGGAGCTGGTGTACGAAGACCCGTTGAGTTCCTGGGCGGACACGCCGGTGCTGGAGCTGAGCGGACCGCTCGACAGCCGGTTGCACACAGTCCTGACCGCGCTGGAACAGGTCCGGCAGCAGGGCTCCGGTCGGCCTTGACAACGCTTTCCGTGTGGAGCAGTTACTGCGCGGACGGCGGCATGACCGGTTGCACGGTGTGGAATGCGTGTACGGCCGCGGCCTAGGGTGGTGTCGTGCGGCGCGGCGTGGTGAGCCTGGCCCTGCTGGTCCTCAAGGTGCCCGCGGTGGCCCTGCTCGCCGTGCCGCCGATCGCCTTCACGCACCTCTATGCCGCGCTGTCGTTCCCCGCGCTCGTGCTGCTCGTGGCCGGATCGCGCCGCCTCGCCGACGCGAGTCGCGTCCTGCACGGCCGGCTCGGGGTCGACATCGAGCGGCCCTACCCGCCGCGCCCGCGTATCGAGCGCACCGAGCAGGGCTGGTTCTGGACCGGGTACGACTACCACCGCAACCGTCCCGTCGCCGTCGTCTCGCTGTGGTTCAACTGGGTCGCCCGCGACCCGGCGACCTGGCGGGACCTGGTGTGGCTGGCGGCCGACCCGGTCGTGGGCACGCTGCTGTGGCTGACCGGGCCGCGCAACCACGGCCGGTGGACGCGGGCGCTGCTCGCCCCGACCGGCAGCGCGCGGCTCAACGAGCGCGTCCGGCAGCTCACCGACACCCGCGCCGAGGCCCTCGACGCCCAGGCCGCCGAGCTCGAGCGCATCGAGCGCGACCTGCACGACGGCGCCCAGGCCCGGCTCGTGGCCATCCAGCTCACGCTGAGCCTGGCCCAGCGGGCGCTGCGCGCCGACCCCGACGGCGCCGACGAGCTGCTGCGCGAGGCGCGGGCCACGGCCGGGGACGCGGTACGGCAGCTGCGGGACCTCGTGCACGGCATCCGCCCGCCGGTGCTGACCGAGCGGGGGCTCGTCGACGCGCTGCGGCTGCTCGCGCTGGAGCATCCGCTCGCCGTGACGGTGGACGCCGACCTGCCGGGCCGGCCCGCCCCGCCGCTGGAGTCCGCGGTGTACTTCGCCGCCGCGGAGCTGCTGACCAATGTGGCCAAGCACGCTCGTGCGGGTACCGTCGAAATGCAGCTGATCCACAGTGGAGGGACACTGCGGCTCGCCGTCACCGACGACGGGATCGGCGGCGCCGACGCGGCCGGCGGCACGGGCCTGGCGGGCGTGCGGCGGCGGCTGCGGCCGTTCGACGGTACGCTCACCGTCGACAGTCCCCCCGGCGGCCCGACGACCGCCATCCTGGAGGTGCAGTGCGCGTTGTCCTCGCCGAGGACCTCTACCTGCTGAGAACCGGCATCGAGCGGATGCTGACCGGCTACGGGTTCGAGGTCGTCGCCGCCGTCGACAACGGCCCGGACCTGCTGACCGCCCTGCTGGAGCACCGGCCCGACGTCGCCGTGGTCGACGTGCGCTTACCGCCGACCAACACCGACGAGGGGCTGCGGGCCGCGCTCGCCGCCCGCCGCGAGGTGCCGGGGCTGCCGGTGCTCATCCTGTCGCAGTACGTCCAGCAGCTCTACGCGCGCGAGCTGCTCGCCGGCGGCGGCGGGGTCGGGTACCTGCTCAAGGACCGCGTCTCCGACACCGACGAGTTCGTCGACGCGCTGCGGCGGGTCGCGGCCGGCGGTACCGCCGTCGACCCCGACGTCATCGCCCAGCTCCTCGCCCCCGGCCGAGCCCCGTCGGGGCTGACCGAGCGGGAGCTGGACGTGCTCGCCCTCATGGCGCAGGGCCTGTCCAACGCGATCATCGGCAAGCGGCTGTTCCTCAGCGAGGGCTCGGTCAGCAAGTACACGACGCAGATCTTCGCCAAGCTCGGCCTCGACCAGTCCCCGGACACCCACCGCCGGGTGCTCGCCGTGCTGGCCTATCTCGACACCAAACCGGCCGCCTGAGCCACCGAAAAGTTTTCGTCAGCGGGCCGGGGCGACGCCCGTGGACTCGCGGACGACCAGGCGGCCCGGCTGGCGGACGACGCCCTCGTGGCGCACGCCGTCCAGGACCGCGAACAGGTGCTGCACCGCCGTCGCCCCCAGCTGCTCCAGGTTGAGGTCCACCGTGGTCAGCGGCGGGCGGCACTCGGTGGCGAAGACCTCCCAGTTGTCGTAGCCGACCAGGGCCACGTCGTCGGGGACCGATCGGCCCAGCTCGCGCAGTGCCTCGGCGGCGCCGGAGGCGATCTGGTCGTTGCCGCAGAAGATCGCGTCGACGTCCGGGTGGGCGGCCAGCAGGCGGGCGGTGGCGTGCCGGCCCCAGCGCTGCGACCACTGCCCGAACAGCGGGTCGCCGGCCGGGGCGAGCCCGGCCGCGTCCAGGATCTCGGCGAACGCGGCGGCGCGGTCGCGGGCGGCGCGGTAGCCGGGGTCGCCGGTGATGTGGGCGATCCGCTTGCGGCCCAGCGACACCAGGTGCTCGACGGCCAGGCGGGCGCCGCCGGCGTCGTCGGCGATGACGGAGAGGTCGGCGGGGTCGTCGGACTCGCAGTACGCGTAGACGACCGGGACGGGGATGTCGCGGGTCAGCGACGGGCGCACGTCGTTGGCGTCGCCGAGGATGATGAACCCGTCGACCTGGCGGGCCAGCAGGGTGCGGATGTAGTGCCGGCGGCGGATCGCGTCGCCGCGCGCGTCGCACAGCAGCACGCTCATCTGCTCGTTGCCCAGCGCGTTCTCGGCGCCGAGCAGCACCGGGATGGCGAACCGGGCCGCGGACAGCTCGTCGGTGAGCAGCCCGATCGTGCGGGTGTTGCCCGAGATCAGGCCGCGTGCCAGCACGTTGGGCTGGAACGACAGCTCCTCGGCGGCCTGTTGTACCCGCCGGCGGGTCGCCGGGGCCACCTCGCCGCGCGAGTTGAGCGCCTTCGACGCCGTCGCGATCGATACCCCGGCCCGCTTGGCGACGTCGGTCAAGGTGACCTGCGCGCGCTTTCTGCCCACGTCAGACGCATCCTTTCGAAAACTTTTCGAGGAGCATAGCGAACGCGGCGACCCGTCACAACTGTCACACATATTGGACCACCGGAAATAGACCGTTGACAGGGCCGTAACCTGCTGCCACCATTCCCGAAAAGGTTTTCGAGCGTGTTGAGAAAGGTGGTGGCCGTGACAGCCCATCCGGGACCTGTCGCGCCCGCGCGCGGGGCGCTGCGGCCCGTCGGTACGCACCAGGTGCGTTTCACCGGCGGGTTCTGGGGACAGCGCCAGGCGGTCAACGGCACCGCCACCATCGAGCACTGCAAGTTCTGGCTGGACCGCCTCGGCTGGACGGGTAACTTCCGCGACCCCGACGCCTCGCTGCGCCGCCGCGGCCGCGAGTTCTCCGACTCCGAGGTGTACAAGCTGGCCGAGGCGGCCAGCTGGGAGACCGGCCGGCCCGGTGGCACCGACCACCGCGAGCTGCTGGCCGAACTCACCGCGCTCGCCGCCGGGGCCCAGGCCGCCGACGGCTACCTGCACACCGCCTACGGGCGGCCGGGGCAGCCGGAGCGGTACAGCGACGCCAACTTCGGCCACGACCTCTACTGCGCCGGGCACCTGCTGCAGGCCGCCGTCGCCGCCGCGCGCACCGGCGCCGCCCCGGAGCTGCTGCAGGTCGCCTGCCGGGTCGCCGACCACGTCTGCGAGCGGTTCGCCGACGAGGGCTTCGACGGCCACCCCGAGGTCGAGCCCGGGCTCGTCGAGCTCTACCGGCTCACCGGCGAGCGCCGGTACCTCGACATGGCCGCCAAGTTCATCGAGCGGCGCGGCCACCGCAGCCTCCCCGAGCACGAGTTCGGCTGGCGGTACTTCCAGGACGACACCCCGATCCGCGACGCCGAGGTGTTCGGCGGCCACGCGGTCCGCGCGCTCTACCTGGCCTGCGGGGCCGTCGACGTGGCAGTGGAGACCGGCGACGACGAGCTGCTCGCCGCCGTCGTCCGCCAGTTCGGCCGGACCCTCGCCCGGCGCACCTACATCACCGGCGGCATGGGCTCACGCCACCTCGACGAGGCCTTCGGCGACGACTTCGCCCTGCCGCCCGACCGGGCCTACTCCGAGACCTGCGCCGGCGTCGCCACCGTCATGCTCGCCCACCGGCTGCTGCTGGCCACCGGCGACAGCGGCTACGGCGACATCGTCGAGCGGGTGCTGCACAACGTCATCGCCGCCGCGGTGGCCGACGACGGCCGCTCCTTCTTCTACGCGCACACCCTGCACCAGCGCACCCGCGCCGAGGTCCCGTCGGCCGAGCACGAGCAGCTGCGCTTCGGCGGCGGCCAGCGCGCGCCGTGGTTCGAGGTGTCCTGCTGCCTGACCAACGTCGCCCGGCTCACCGCCTCCCTCGGCACCTACTTCGTCACCGAGGACGAGGAGGGAGTGCAGATCCATCAGTACGCCCCGATGACCGTCGAGGCCGCCGGCCTCCGGCTCGAGGTCGAGACGGCCTACCCCGAGGACGGCACCGTCACGGTCACCGTCGTCGAGGCGCCGGCCGCGGAGCGCACCATCGCCCTGCGGGTGCCCGGCTGGGCCGGCGGCGGGCAGCACGTCGAGCGGCGCGTCTTCGCCGCCGGCGAGCAGCTGCGCCTCGAGCTGCCGGTGCGGCCCCGCTGGACGTTCCCCGACCCGCGTGTCGACGCCGTGCGCGGGTGTGCCGCCGTCGAGGTCGGCCCGGTCGTCATGTGCGCCGAGTCGATCGACCAGGAGGACGGCGTCGACCTCGACGAGCTGCAGGTCGACACGTCGGTCGCCCCTGAGTACGGCGCGGTGAAGGGACGCGCCATCCGGCCGGTCGAGCTGGTCTGGCCGTACCGCGACCGGACCACGACGACCGAGCGCCCGGAGCCGATCGTCGTGCCGCTCGTGCCGTACCACCGCTGGGCCCGCCGCGGCGCGTCCGCCATGCGCGTCTGGCTCCCCACCACACCGTCGTAACACCGATCGCATTGGAGGTGACGCGATGCCACACCCCCGCTGGAAGTCCAGGCTGGCACTCGCGTTGACGACCACCCTGACCGCCTCCGTCGCCGTTGTCGTCACATCCGCCCCGCCGGCGGCAGCGGCCCAGACCATCGGCTATCCCACGTTCACCGGCTCGTCCTCGATCCCGGCCGCGCCCGTCGGCTACACCACCGGCAACATGATGCAGACCATCTACAACGCCGAGAGCGGCGGCACCGACTTCTGGGTCGACCGCCTTCTCGGCCGCAGCGGCGGCAGCGACCCCGCCGACGCCGACGGGGCCATCCTGATGACCCGCGGCCGCGCGCTGTTCATGAAGACCTACAACCCCGGCGTGCTCGGGTTCGCCGGACATGTGGCGTACTGGGAGAGCATCAGCGACGCCAACGCGTACTCGGTCACCGCCAGCCCGGGCACGTTCACGGAGCAGACCGCGCAGCGCTTCCAGGCGCCCAGCTACGCCAAGAGCGTCTTCACCAGCGGCTCGGTCGCCATCACCCAGCAGAAGTTCATCACGAACAACAACGTCGCGGTCACCAACCTGTCGATCAAGAACAACGGCACCGCGTCGACCACACTGACGCTGCGGGCCGTCTCGCCGTACGCGACCAGCGGCAGCGGCAACGAGCTGACCGGCTCGACGGGCACCAAGAACAGCCTGACCACGCTCACGACCAAGCTCTCCGGTGACGGCTTCGCGGCCTCCTCCGGCGGGCTGAACCGGTCGATCACCATCGCGGCCGGCGCCACCGCCACGGCGAAGGTCGTCATGGGCTTCATCGCCAGCGAGATCCCGGAGTCGTCCACCGAGTACACGGCCTACGCCGGCTACGACAACGCCACCGCGTTCGCCACCCACGTGCGCGCGTACAACAAGTGGTGGGCGGACAACATCCCGTTCTTCGACTCGCCCGAGCCGGCGCTGACGAAGAACTACTTCTACCGCTGGTGGCTCATGCGGTTCAACAACCTCGACGCGAACATCCCGGGGCAGACGTACCAGTTCCCGACCTCCGTCGAGGGCGCGCTCGGCTACAACAACGCCATCGCGCTGACCCAGCCCATGCACATCGACGACCTGAAGTACCTGCGCACGCCGCTGTACGCGTACGGCGACTGGCTCTCGGTCGGGCAGGTCTCCAAGAACGGCCGGTTCGTCGACAACCCCGGCGACCCGGAGAACTGGTCCAACAGCTACACCCAGTACATCGCCGAGGCGGCCTGGCGCAGCTACCAGATCCACGGCGGCCAGCCGGCGCTCGCCCAGAACCTCGCCAAGTACGCCGAGGGCGACGTCAAGGGCCAGCTCGCGACGTACGACACCAACAACAACAAGCTCATCGAGTACGACTGGGGCGCGCTGACCGGCAACGACGCCGACGCGGTGTCGTTCCACTGGCGCTCCGGCAACATGGACCGCGGCGAGGCGGCCTACCAGTACAGCGGCGCCCGGGCGGCCGCCCAGGCGTACGCGGCGGTCGGCAACACGGCCAAGGCGAACGAGATGAACGCCCTCGCCGACCAGATCGGCGCCGCGATCGTCAACGTGCTGTGGAACCCCAGCCACAACCTGTTCGAGAACCGGATGGCCTCCGACGGGGCGTTCAACCCCTGGAAAGAGATCAACATCTACTACCCGTTCGCGGTCGGCGCCATCCCGAACACCACGCAGTACAAGCAGGCGCTGCGGCTGTTCGACGACCCGGCGCAGTACCCGATCTTCCCGTTCTACACCGCCGACCAGGCGGACAAGGCGGCCTCGGGCACCGGTAGCAACAACTTCTCCACCATCAACTCCACGGTGCAGTTCCGGCTGCTGAGCTCGGCGCTGCGCAACTACCCGACGACGTACCTCACCAACGACTGGTACAAGAAGCTGCTGTACTGGAACGCCTGGGCGCAGTACGTGAACGGCAACGTCGCGTACCCCGACGCCAACGAGTTCTGGGCGAACTGGAACGGCTCGTCGATCACCTACCGCTCGTGGATCCACCACAACATCCTGGGCAGCAGCAACTGGACGATCATCGAGGACGTCGCGGGGCTGCGGCCGCGCAACGACGCGAAGGTCGAGCTGTCCCCGATCAACATCGGGTGGGACCACTTCACCGTCAACAACCTGCGGTACCGCAACGCCGATCTCACGATCGTGTGGGACGACCCGGCCGACGGCGTGACCCGCTACCCGGGCGTGCCCCAGGGCTACAGCATCTTCATCAACGGCACCCGGGTCGCCACCGTGAACTCGCTCGTGCCGTTCACCTGGGACCCCGCCACCGGCACCGTCACCACCACCGGCACGGTCGCCTACAGCCAGGCGTACACCAGCCTGCAGTCGCCCACCCAGGTCGTGCAGACCGACAGCCGCGTCGTCGACATCATGGCCAAGGCCGGCGTCGACAACGCCACCACCCCGCCGACCAACCTCGTCACCGGCGCGACCGTCTCGGCCTCCTACACCGGGTCGGGCTCGTCCACCGGCGGCGCGAGCGACGGCTACCCGACCAACGAGCCCTTCTGGGGCGCCGGCGGCTCGCCGAACAGCCAGGACTGGTACGAGGTCAACTTCGGCCAGGCCCGCACCGTCAACGAGGTCCGGCTGTATTTCAAGGACAGCCGCCCGGCCTCGGCGACCTACCGGGCGCCGTCGTCGTACGACATCCAGTACTACAACGGCACGGCCTGGGTCAGCGTCCCCAGCCAGGCCAAGAGCCCGGGCACCCCGAAGGGCAACTACAACCTGGTCACCTTCCCGGCGGTCAGTGCCCAGCGGGTCCGCGTGCTGGCGACCAACGCATCCGGGGCCAAGACCGGGCTCACCGAGATCAAGATGTACAACCGCGGCGGCACCCAGCCGCCACCGGTCACCAACCTCGCCCTGTCGGCCACGCCGTCCTGCTCCTTCACGTCCTCGTGGGAGAGCTGCGCGGCGATCAACAACGGCGACGAGCCGGCCAGCTCCAACATCGGCGCCGCCAACGACGGCTCCCGCTGGGGCACCTGGCCCAACACCGGCACCCAGTGGGCCGAGCTGCAGTGGGCCTCGGCCCAGTCGGTGAACAAGGCGCAGGTGTACTTCTTCGACGACGAGGGCGGCATCGACATGCCCTCGGCGTGGAAGTTGCAGTACTGGGACGGCTCGGCGTACGTCGACGTGCCCGGGGCGAGCTCGTACACGCTGACCAAGAACGCGTACAACACCGTCACCTTCACCGGGGTCTCCACGACCCGGCTACGAGTCCAGCTGACCGCGACGGGCACCTCCTCCCTGGGGCTGCTCGAGGTCAAGGCGTTCGGCTGAGCATGCACACCGTGCGGAGACCACCGGCGATGCGGGACGTCGCCCACCTCGCCGGGGTCTCCCACCAGACCGTCTCGCGGGTGGTCAACGACCATCCCAACGTTCGGTCGGAGACCCGGGCCCGGGTCCTGGCCGCGATGCGGGCGCTGGACTACCAGCCCAACGTCGCGGCCCGGACCCTGGCCACCAACCGGAGCCAGACCGTCGGGCTCGTCACGTTCGACACGACCCTCTTCGGGCCCTCGTTCATGGTTCACGCCATCGAGCGAGCGGCCCGGGAGGCCGGTTACTTCGTCAGCATCGCCAGCGCCCGGGAGCCCGATGTGCCACAGGTCCGCGACGCCATACGGCGCCTGCGCGAGCAGGCCGTCGAGGGGATCGTCACGCTCGCGCCGGTCGCGGCGGCCTGGACGGCGCTGCGCCAGGAGCCGCTGGACGTGCCCATCGTCGGGCTGGGCATCGTCGGCACGGACGGCGAGGACGCCGGCGTGCCGATGGTCGCCATCGACAACACCGCCGGCGCGGCCCTGGCCACCCGGCACCTGCTGGAGCTCGGGCACCGCACCGTGCACCACATCGCGGGGCCGGCCAACTGGCCGGAGGCCCGCGAGCGGCGGGCCGGGTGGCGGGCCGCGCTGGAGGACGCGGGGCGAGCGGCCCCCGCGCCGCTGGCCGGGGACTGGAGCGCCGCGGCCGGGTACGCCGCCGGACTCAGCCTCGCCGAGCGGCCCGAGGTGACCGCCGTGTTCTGCGCCAACGACCAGATGGCGATCGGGGTGCTGCGGGCCCTGCACGAGGCCGGGCGCCGCGTGCCCCGCGACGTCAGCGTCGTCGGCTTCGACGACGTCCCCGAGGCGCCGTACCTCCTGCCGCCGCTGACCACCGTCCGGCAGGACTTCGCCGAGCTCGGCCGGCACAGCCTGGCCCTGCTCGTCGACCAGATCTCGACGGGCTCCCGTGGCGGCGAGCAGTTCCGCTCGGCGCCGAGCCTGATCGTGCGCAGTTCCACCGCCACACCCTTGCATCTTGAGAACGCTCACAAACAATGAATGGCCTAGGGAAGGAACGAGCGTGAAACGCTGGATGGGCAGCATCGTCGCTGCGACGTTAGTGCTCGGCGCCGCCGCGTGCGGCGACGACAAGGCCGCGGAGGCTCCCGCCAACGCGGACAGTGGGGCATCGCTCACACTGTGGACGCGCGCCGCGACCGAGACGCAGTCCAAGGCCTACGCGGCCGCCTACAACGCCACCCACAAGAACCAGGTTCAGGTCACCGCGTACCCGAACGAGGAGTACCCGGCCAAGCTCGCCTCCGCCGCGGGCGCCAAGGCCCTGCCGGACCTGTTCGCCTCCGACGTCGTCTTCGCGCCGCAGTACGCGTCCCAGGGCCTGTGGACCGACATCACCGACAAGTTCAACGCGCTGCCCTTCAAGGACAAGGTCGCCCCCGCGCACGTGCGCAACGGCACCTGGAACAAGAAGGTCTACGCGGTGCCGCACACCATCGACATGTCGGTGATGCTGTACAACAAGGACCTCTTCACCAAGGCCGGGCTCGACCCGGAGAAGCCGCCGACGACCCTGCAGGAGTTCGCCGACGACGCCCGCGCCGTGGACAAGCTCGGCGGGGACGTCAACGGCACCTACTTCGGCGGCAACTGCGGCGGCTGCAACGTGTTCACCATGTGGCCGTCGGTGTGGGCCGCGGGCGGTGACGTCATGAACGAGGACGGCACCACCAGCAACATCAACGGCAAGGAGATGTCCGACGTCTTCGCGCTGTACCGCAAGCTCTACGACGAGGGCGTGGCCGCCCCCGCGTCCAAGGACGAGGCCGGCCCGACCTGGCTCGGCGCCCTGCAGAGCGGCAAGATCGGCATCGCCCCCGGCCCGGCCGCGTGGCTCGGCCTGATCGAGGAGAAGGCGAACTTCAAGCTCGGCGTGGCCCCGATCAGCGGCCTCACCGGCGGCGAGTCGACGTTCGTCGGCGGCGACGCGATCGGCATCGGCGCCACCAGCAAGCACGCCACCGAGGCGTGGGACTTCCTCGCCTGGACCCTCGGCGACGAGGCCCAGGTGGAGGTCATCGCCAAGGGCAAGGGCGTGCCGGTGCGCACGGACCTGGCGTCGAACAAGTACTCGTCCAGCGACCCCCGGGTCGTGAAGATCAACGGCCTGATGGGCAAGGGCAAGACGCCCTACGCCAAGAACTTCAACGCCACCTACAACGACCCCCAGAGCCCGTGGGTGACCGCCTTCCGCGGCGCGCTGTACGGCGACGCGAAGAAGTCCCTCGACGACGGCGCCACCGCGCTGACGGCCTCGCTGAAGAAATAAGAGACACCATGACCCTGCTCGTCGACGAGCGGCCGGCGGTCACCCCGCCGGCCGCCCGGCCCCGCCGGCGGCTCAACCGGCAGTGGGTGGGCGCGCTCTACGCCGCGCCCACCGCCTTCATGGTCGGCATGTTCTTCCTCGTCCCGCTCGGCCTGGTGGCGTACATGTCGCTGCACCACTGGCCGCTGCTCGGCGCCCCGGAGCTCAACGCGCCGGAGAACTACGCCGGCATGGCCGACGACGAGCTGCTCGCCACCGCGGCCTGGTTCACGCTCAAGTACACCGTCGTGGTCACGGTGCTGCTCTTCGCGCTGTCCTTCGGGCTGGCGCTGCTCGTGCAGCACCCCGGCCGCGGCATCGGGCTGCTGCGCACCGCGTTCTTCATCCCGGCCGCGGTCGGCTTCGCGAGCGCCTCGCTGCTGTTCCTGGGCCTGCTCAGCGACGAGATCGGGCCGGTCAACGACATCCTCGAGAAACTGGGGCTGCTGCACGGCTACGTGTCGTGGACCAGTGGCAGCCCCAACAGCGCGCTCGGCTCCGCGGTCGGGCTCGTGCTGTGGCGCTTCGCCGGCTTCAACATGCTCATCCTGCTCACCGGGCTGCAGTCGATCCCGGTCGACGTGTACGAGGCCGCGAAGCTGGACGGGGCGACCCGCTGGCAGACGTTCCGGCGGATCACGGTACCGCTGATGCGCCCCACCCTCGCGCTCGTCACCACACTCATGGTCACCGGCTCCCTGCTCGCCTTCGACCAGTTCTGGATCCTCACCCGCGGCGGGCCCGACAACAGCACGACCTCGCTGGTGATGGTCATCTACCGCAAGGCGTTCATCGAGCTCGACCTCGGCTCCGCCGCCGCGATCTCGGTGGTGCTGCTCTTCGTCCTGATCGTGTTCAACGTGGTGCAGCTCGGCATGCTGCGCAGAAGGGGCTGACATGCGACGGCTCACCGGCGCCGCCCTGGCCATCCTGTTCCTGTTCCCGCTCGCCTGGAGCGCCTTCGCCTCCGTGCGCACGAAGAGCGGGTTCGGGCTGGAGAACTACTCGCGGCTGTTCACCTCCGACAACGGCATCCACTTCCAGCACGTGTTCAACTCCGTGGCGGTCAGCGCCCTCACCGTCGGCGGCACGCTGCTCGTGAGCGGCCTCGGCGGCTACGCGTTCGGCCGCTTCGACTTCCCCGGCAAGAACGCCCTGTTCCTGCTCACGCTCGCCATCCTGATGGTGCCCTACGCGACAATTCTCATCGCGTTGTACGTCCTGCTGGGCTGGATCGGCCTGCAGGACTCGATCATCGGGCTCAGCCTCGTGCTCATCATGTTCCAGCTGCCGTTCTCGGTGTTCATGATGCGCAACTCGTTCGAGGCGGTGCCCAAGGAGCTCGAGGAGGCGGCGCTGCTCGACGGCTGCGGCACCTTCCAGGCTCTGGTCCGCGTCATGCTGCCCGCGGTGAAGCCGGGCCTCATCACCGTCGGGCTCTTCGCCTTCCTCACCTCGTGGAGTGAGTTCTTCGCCCCGCTGATCCTGCTCAACTCGACCGACAAGTTCACCATGATGCTCGCTGTGGTGAACATGCGCACCGCCACGTTCGGAGCCATCGACTACGCCGCACTGGAGGCCGGCGTGACGTTCATGGCGGTGCCCTGTCTGGTGCTGTTCCTCATCCTGCAGCGCAGCTACGTCCGCGGTTTCATGTCGGGGGCGCTGCGCGGCTGACCCCCACCCTGGAGGAGCCCCATGCCCACCCGCCGCACCATTCTGGCGGTCTCGACCGGCGCGGCCGCCACCGCGCTGGTCCGCCCGGGAATCGCCCTGGCGGCAACCAGGTCAGACATCGGTGTCTCGGCCTACGCGTTTCCCTTGAGCTCGGTCCAGCTGCTGTCCAGCCCGTTCACCGCCAACGCGGGCCGGACGCAGTCGTACCTGCTGTTCCTCGACAACGACCGGATGCTGCACACCTTCCGGCTCAACGTCGGGCTCTCCTCGTCCGCCACCGCCTGCGGCGGCTGGGAGTCGCCCACCACCGAGCTACGCGGCCACTCGACCGGCCACCTGCTCAGCGCGCTCGCCCAGGCCTACGCCGGCTCCGGCAACACCGCCTTCAAGACCAAGGGCGACCAGCTCGTCACCGTGCTCGCCCAGTGCCAGGCCCGGGCCGCCACGGCCGGGTACAACACCGGCTATCTCAGCGCCTTCCCGGAGAGCTTCATCGACCGGGTCGAGGCGCGGCAGTCGGTGTGGGCGCCGTACTACACCCTACACAAGATCATGGCCGGGCTGCTGGACATGCACCTGCTCGCGGGCAACGCGCAGGCGCTGACCGTGCTCACCGGCATGGCGTCGTGGGTCAAGTTCCGCAACGACCGGCTCACCCAGACCCAGCGCCAGAACATGCTCGACACCGAGTTCGGCGGCATGAACGAGGTGCTGACCAACCTGTACCAGCTCACCGGCGACGCCAACCACCTCGCCGCCGCCCAGCAGTTCGACCACGCCGAGATCTTCGACCCGCTGGCGAGCAACACCGACGCGCTGAACAACTACCACGCCAACACCCAGATCCCGAAGATCATCGGGGCGATCCGGGAGTACCACGCGACCGGCACGACCCGCTACCGCGACATCGCCGTGAACTTCTGGGACATCGTCACCAAGCACCACACGTACGCGATCGGCGGCAACTCCAACGGCGAGTACTTCAAGGCCCCGGACCGCATCGCCAGCGAGCTGTCGGACACGACGGCCGAGTGTTGCAACGTGTACAACATGCTCAAGCTGACCCGGCAGCTTTTCCTCACCAACCCGGCCCGCGCCGACTACATGGACTACTACGAGAAGGCGGTGTACAACCAGACCCTCGCCTCCCAGGACCCGAACTCCTCGCACGGGTTCCAGTGCTACTACGTGCCGCTGCGGGCGGGCGGCATCAAGACCTACAGCAACGACTACAACAGCTTCGTGTGCTGCCACGGCACCGGGATGGAGAGCAACACCAAGTACAACGACTCCATCTACTTCCACGACGGCGGCAGCACCCTGTACGTCAACCTGTTCATCCCGTCGGTGCTGACCTGGTCGGCCCGCGGCGTCACCATCCGCCAGGACACCACGTTCCCGGACGCCGGCGCGACCAAGCTCACCGTCACGGGCTCGGGCACGTTCACGGTGAAGGTGCGCATCCCGGCCTGGGCCACCGGCGCCCAGCTGAAGGTCAACGGCACCGCCCAGGCCGCGCCGCAGCCCGGCACCTACGCGACAATCGCCCGCACCTGGGCCTCGGGCGACGTCGTCGACCTGACGCTGCCGATGGCCCTGACCCGGGAGTCCGCCAACGACAACAGCACCGTGCAGGCGGTCAAGGTCGGCCCGATCGTCCTCGGCGGGCTCTTCGGCACCAACAACCTCTCCGCCCTGCCGGTCCTCGACCCCGCGACGCTCACGGCCACATCCACGCCGCTGCAGTACACCGCGAACGGCGTCACCCTCCAGCCCTTCTACAAGGTGCACGGCCAGCGGTACTCGGTCTACTGGTCGGTCACCGGCGGCGGTCCGACGCTGCCCGCGTTCGTCGCCTACTACCCCTTCGACAACAGCGCCGCCGACGCCACGGGCAACGGCAAGACGGCGACGCTCAGCAACACGACGTACACCACGGGCCGCACCGGCTCGGCGGTCGGCCTCAACGGCACCAACGGCTACGTGTCGCTGCCGGCCGGGATCCTGAACGGCGCCACCGCGTTCTCGATCGCCCTGTGGGTGCGCATCGACACCCTCACCAGCTGGACCCGGGTCTTCGACTTCGGCACCGGCACCGGCGTCAACATGTTCCTGACCCCGCGCTCCAGCGCCGGCACGGCCCGCTTCGCCATCACCACCGGCGGCGCGGGCGGCGAACAGCGCATCGACGCCCCGGCCGCGCTGCCGGTGGGCGCCTGGACCCACGTGGCGGTGACCCGCAGCGGCAACCTCGGCATCCTGTACGTCAACGGCGCCGAGGTCGCCCGCAACGCGTCGCTGACCCTGAGCCCGTCGAGCCTGGGCAACACGACGCAGAACTGGCTGGGGCGCTCGCAGTACGCCGACCCGTACCTCAGCGGCGCCATCGACAGCGTGCGGCTCTACAGCCGCGCCCTGACCGCCTCGGAGGTGGCCGGCTTCAACTCCGCCGGGAACTGATGTCTCTCCGCCCCCGCCCGCGCTGCCGGGCGGGGGCGTCCGCGGGCACAATGGCGCCATGAGGACGGGGGGCGTGGCCGCCACGGCGGCCTGACCGCACGACCCGGTCAGGGGTACGCCGACAGGACGACCGGCTCCCCACTTCCGCGACGCCGGGCGACCCGAGCGGGGCGGCGATCCGAACCGGCGGCGCGGGAGCCGGAGCTGCCGGTGGCGGTATTGCGGGTGGGGCGGCAAGATCGGCGAGTTCGTCGGGGGCTGGATCGGCGGCTGGTTCTGAGGCGTGTTCCGCCAGGTGAGGTCGCCAGTCCCCACGCTGCTCGTCAGGTCCCGGAACCAGCCCGGCGCGCGCGGTACGACGCCGCCTTGACGCGGTTGCCGCACTCCTCCATGCCGCACCAGGCGCGGTTGCCCGCGCGGGAGCGGTCCACGAACAGGCGCGTGCAGTCCTCGCCCGCACACTCGCGGATCCGTGGGCGGGTCTCCAGCAGGGTCAGGGCCGCGCCCGCGATCGCGGCGGCCAGGGCCGGTGCGTCGCCGGTACGGCGTACGCCCTCGGCGGTCAGGGCCGCGCGCGGGCCCGGGCGGGCCGCGGCCCGGTTCAGGACGCGCACGTCGGCCGGGCGGGGCGGGGCCGCGGCCGGGTGCAGCAGGCGGTAGACGGACTCGCGCAGGGTCAGCAGGTCGTGCAGCTCCTCGGCGTCCACCCGGGGCGGGCGGGTCAGCACGCCGGCCTCGACGGCCCAGCGGGCGGCGTCGGCGCCGGTTGGCAGCAGCTCGTCGGGCTCGGCGCGGCGGCGCCATTTGCGGGTCGCGGCGAAGTCGAGGGCCAGGTCGCCGCTGACGAACACGAACGTCACGTCACCACCATGGCAGGTGACGACGCCCGGGGCAAGCCGGCTTGACAGGGGATTGCGGCCGGGCGCAAGCTTCCCTCCGTCACCGGTCAAGGCGGTGACGGAGGGAGGCGCAGGGGTGATCACCGTCGAGGAGTACCTGGACGCGACCGGGCGGGCGCTGTCCGGGATGGCCGGGATCGTGGGCGGGCTCGGGGACGAGCTGGCGAGCACGCGGCCGCCGGTGCAGGGGGCCAGCTCGCCGTACGCGCTGCTGACGCACTGCCTGGGCGTGGTCGACTACTGGGCCGGGGCGCTCGTGGCCGGGCGGGTGGTCGAGCGCGACCGCGACGCCGAGTTCACCGCCTCCGGGCCCGTCGCGCCGCTCATCGCGCGGGTGGACGCGACGCGGGTACAGCTGGCGGCCGATGCGCGCGCGGCCGACTTCGCGGCGCCGCTGCGGGCGGTGCCCGACCAGAGCTTCCTCGGGCCGGCCGGCATCGCGACGCAGGGGGCGGCGCTGCTGCACGTGTACGAGGAGCTCGCCCAGCACCACGGCCAGATGGAGATCCTGCGCGACCTCCTCCGGCCGCAGTCCACAGTCGACACGGCCCGGCTGCGGCGCGGCACCGGGGTCAAGTGGGGCGCGGTCGCGCCCGACACGATCGGGGCCTGGGTCGCCGACATGGACCTCGGGGTGGCGCCCGCGGTACGACATGCGCTGCTCGATGCCGTCGACCGGGAGGACTTCGGCTATCCGCACTGGCCGGACGGCGACCCGGTGCCGGCCGCGTTCGAGGCGTGGATGGCCGGCCGCCACGGGTGGACGCCGAGCGGCGGGCACACCCGCGTGTTCACCGACGTGCTGCAGGTCCTCCAGGTGATGATCGAGCAGACCACGCGGCCCGGCGACGGGGTGGCGATCCACGTGCCCGCGTATCCGCCGTTCCTGGCCGCGATCGTCCGCAGCGGCCGGCGGATCGTCCCGCTCGGACAGTCCCCGATGGACGGTGTGCGGCTGCTGGTGCTCGTGAACCCGCAGAACCCCAGCGGCCGGGTGTACCGGCGCGCCGAGCTCGAGGCGGTACTGGAACTGGCCGAGCGGCACGACCTGCCGGTGCTCGCCGACGAGATCCACGCCGACCTGGTGTACGCCCCGCACCGGCACATCCCGTTCGCGGCGCTGGGCCCGGAGGCGGCCCGGCGTACCGTCACCACGACCTCGGCGACGAAGGCCTTCAACCTCGCCGGGCTGCGCTGCGCGGTCGCCCACGTCGGCCCGCCCGCCCTGCGCGCCCGGCTCGACGCGATGCCGCCCGACATCTTCGGTACCCCGAGCACCCTCGGCCGCCTCGCGACGGTGGCCGCGTGGCGCGACGGCGCCGGCTGGCTGGAGCGGCTGCGGGCCACGCTCACCGCGAACCGGGCCGCGGTCAGCGCCTGGGCGGGCGGGCTGCCGCTGCGGTACACCGAGCCGGAGGGCACCTACCTCGCCTGGCTTGGCGGCCTGCGGGCCCCCGCGCCGGCGGCCTGGCTGGAGGAGACCGCCCGGGTGCGGCTCAGCGAAGGGGCGGAGTTCGCCGAGGGTACCGACATCGACACCGGCGACTGCGCCCGGCTGAACTTCGCGACAAGCCCCGCGGTGCTGGCCGAGATCCTCGAACGCCTCACGCCGCGGCTCCGCTGAGGGGAGGCGCCCGGGGCGGTGCCGTGCCCCGGACGCTTCCGCACGTGACACTGTACGGTTACCCGTCGGTCAGTCCAACGCCCGGCTCATCCAAACGGAGTCGTCGGCGGTGAACCCGTGCCGCGCGTAGAAGCCGCGGACCCGGTCGTTGTGCGCCTCGGTCTCCAGGAACATGACGGCCGCGCCCGCCTGCGCCGCGGCCGCGAGCACCCGTTCGAGCAGCGCGGCCCCGGCCCCGTGGCCGCGCTCGCGCACGTAGATCTCGTCGAGCAGCGCCTCGCGCCCGCCCGACTCGAGGCTCCAGCCCCACGTGACGACCGCGTACCCGGCGGCCGCCCCGACCAGCCAGACCTGGCCGTGCGCGTCGCCGTCGAGGAGCGGGCCGAGGGCGCGGCTGACCCGCGGCTCGTCGTACTCGTGCCCGTCGGCGGCGCAGAACTCCCGCACGAGCGGCAGGATCGCGGCGAGGTCGGCGGGCCCGGCGCGGTACACCCGGATGTCGGCCACGGCGGACAGCCTACGCGTGGGAGACTGGGCCGTGCCCGCACCACTGATCGTCGCCGTGCTCATCGCGCTCGTGTACGCCGGGCTGATCGCCGCGCACGCCCGGCTGATCCGCCGCGACCGGCGCCGCGGCGCCTACGAGCCGCGGGCCGCGCTCTGGCTGGCGTCCCGCTTCGGCCCGCTGCCGCCGCCGCGCGCACGGTTCGCCGCGCGGGCGGGCGCACGGGCCGCGGCGCCGGACGCCGACGGGCTGGCCGCCGCCGAGTGGGAGGCGATCGAGGGCCTGCTGCGCGGGGATCTGGAGCGATCGGCGTACCGGGCCGCGATGGCCGACGTCGCCGCCCGTGCCGCGGTCCGGTAGCGCCCGCCTCAGGCGGTCTTCGTCGCCTGGAGGGTGCGCTCGACCCAGCCGCGCAGCGCCGCGGGCGAGGCGGCCCCGGCCTGGCGGGCGATCACCCGGCCGTCCTTGACGATCAGCAGTGTCGGCACCGCGCGCACGTCGAAGCGGCGCTGCAGGCCGGGCGCGTCGTCGACGTTGACCTTCACGAGCTTCACCGCGCCGGCCAGCTCGCCCGCGACCTGTTCGAGGGCCGGGCCGACCATCCGGCACGGGCCGCACCACGGGGCCCACAGGTCCACCAGGACGGGCGTGGTGGAGCGCTCGGCCACCTCGCCGAACGTGGTCTCGTCGGCGTCGACGATCCAGGGCACCGCCGCGCGGCACTTGCCGCACACGGGCTTGCCGGAGGCGGCCGCCGGCACGCGGTTGCGCTGCCCGCACCGGACACAGGAGACGATCCGCGAACTCATGCCAGATGTGACGCCCGGCCCCGGCCGCGCATTCCCCGGCCGGGCGTCAGAGGCGGGCCGGGTCGACGCCGAGCGCCACGGACCGGGCGGCGATGGCGGCGGTCAGGGCGGCCGCGATGCCGGGCGGCTGGCCGATGGAGCGCAGCCGGGCCAGCTCCCGCAGGGCGGCCAGGGTGCTGAAGCGCTCCAGGGCGTGGATGCCGGCGTGCGCGAGCATCTGGCTGCGCGGGCCGTGTCCGGGGATCTTTTCGCCGCTGTACTGCACCAGCCGCCCGATCGCGGCGACGTCGTCCTCGTGCGGCGGGGTGACGGCGAGCAGGTACAGCAGGCCGCGCAGGGCCCGCGCGTTGTACGGGTCGGGGACCTCGTTCGGGTCCCAGCGCTCCGCCGAGCGCAGCGCGATGGTGCGGGGCCGGGGTACGAGGGCGAACCAGCGGCGGATCAGGGTCCGGGTCTCGTCGCCGCCGAGCTCCGGTAACAAGGTCCGGGCGCGCAGGGCCCAGCGGGAGGCGGGCTTCGCGCCGGAGGCGGCCAGCGCGTGGGCGAGCAGCGCGGGGCCGGGCGTCTCGGTGTCGGCCGCCTCGGCCCACGCCTCGCCGACGTTGAGCCGGCCGGCCGTGCGGTCCAGCCAGGGCTGCATCGGCGCGCGGTACCAGGCCGGCCAGTGCTTGTCGCCCTCGTGCGCGGTGCGCCGCATGACCGCGAGGAGGGCCGGCGGGCACGCGCCCGTCTCGCGCTCGGCGACCTCGGCCAGCACCGCGAGGGTCTCGGGCACGGCGGCGGTCCAGACCGAGACGGCGTCGATGAGGTACCGGCCGGCGCGCCAGGAAAGCCCGTCGGCGCTGATGCCCTCGAGGAGCTGCACCAGCAGGCGTTCGGTGCGCACCGGCGGGGTCGCGGCGGTGGCGCGCTCGATCACCCGCAGGATCAGCCCGGAGCGGCGGCCGTCGGGCAGCGCCTGCAGCTCGGCGCGGACGGTCGCCCCGTCGAAGGCCCAGCGGTCGTCGTTCGCGGCGGCGAGGTCGACGAGCTCGGCGGCCAGGCCGTCGTCGTCACCGGCCCCGGCGAGCGTGCGGATGTGCGCGACGCGGTCCGGGTACGTGTCCCGGGACACCAGTGGCCTGTCGAGCATGGCGGTCAGCATAAGCCTCGCGGCCGTCGATGTACTGGGCCGAACAGCGCGCGGGCCGTCCCACGGATGGATCAAATCTTGTCGCGATTCGTACACCTGATCGAAGCTCTGCGGTATCGTGCGGACATGACGAGCCCGCGGCAGCAGAGCATCCTGGCGGTCATCCGCGAGTCGATCGAGCGGCGCGGATATCCGCCGACCGTGCGCGAGATCGGCGCGGCGATCGGGCTCGGCTCGCCGTCCTCGGTCGCGCACCACCTCAAGGCAATGGAGAAGCTCGGCCTGATCCGCCGCGACGCGCACGGGCCGCGCGCCGTCGACATCCGCGGCCCCTACGACGGCGCCGCCCACGGCACCGACCCGGGCGTGGCGGTGCCGCTCGTCGGCACCATCGCCGCCGGTGGCCCGATCCTG
This sequence comes from Dactylosporangium sp. NPDC049140, assembly GCF_040648435.1. NCBI lineage: Bacteria > Bacillati > Actinomycetota > Actinomycetes > Micromonosporales > Micromonosporaceae > Dactylosporangium > Dactylosporangium sp. NPDC049140. The sequence goes on from NZ_JBEZDS010000061.1 coordinate 29,631, forward strand.
GCCGAGCAGGTGCCCGACGACGAGCTGACGCTGCCGAGCACCCTGGTCGGGCACGGCACGCTCTTCGCCCTGCACGTCAAGGGCGACTCGATGATCGAGGCCGCGATCTGCGACGGCGACATCGTGGTCGTGCGCCAGCAGCAGGTGGCCGAGAACGGCGACATCGTCGCGGCGATGCTCGACGGCGAGGCGACCGTGAAGTCGTACCGCAGCCGCGACGGGCACGTGGAGCTCGTGCCGCGCAACCCGGCGTACCAGGTCATCCCCGGCGACGACGCCACCATTCTCGGCAAGGTCGTGGCCGTCCTACGCCGCGTGTGACGGGCAGGCGGGGCCGAAGTTCGGCCGGTCCGACAGCGTGAACCGGCAGCCGAAGCGCGGGTCGGCGACCGCGCGCGGGTCGAGGATCGCGTCGCCCGCCGGGTGGTGGCCGGTGCGGACCCACCGGGTCAGGTCGTCGAAGCCCTGCTCCAGCTCCGGCTGCGTGAACTCGCAGTGCCCCAGCGCCCGGATCGCGCGCGACACGAACAGGTTCGAGCGGCCGTTGGCGCGGGCGCGCTCGGCGTACACCTGCTCCATCTTGATCGGCACGAACAGGTCGCCGACCGTGTGCATCGACAGGGTCGGCACCGGCGGGCGGCCGTCCACGCGCGGGACGCCGCTCAGGTCGCGGCTCGGGCTGTCGGTGCGGTCCACGCGCAGCACGTCACGGTTGAGACGCAGCTCGTCCCGCGTCAGCCACGGGCTCGCGTCCTCCTGGTACACCGTGAACCGGTTCGAGGTGACGTTGCCCTTCGCGATCCCGATGGTGCCGGCGGTCAGCCCCGGGTACAGGCCGAACAGGAACGGCACCGTGGTCAGCGGCGGGATCGAGGGCAGCGCGTTCCAGTAGGCGAAGGCCTGGTCGAACCCGGGCCGGGTGCCGCCGCTGCGCTGCTCGACCACGTCCGCCCAGCGCCCGTCGAGGCGGGGCAGCTCCTGGCGGACCTGGGCCTCGTACGCGACCGGGTCGGCCGGGAACGTGACCTTGACGCCGGTGAGCGCGGCCGCGGTGAGGTTCGCGTCGAGGAAGTAGTCGAACAACTCCGCATCGCCGAGCACGCCGCAGACCGGCATCGCGCCGACGAACGCCCGCGGGTAGTGCTCGATCGCCACGGCGGTGACGTGCCCGCCCATCGACTCCCCGGTCATGTACACGTCCCGGGCCCGGGTGCCGGTGCGGTTCTTGAACAGGTCGATGAGGGCGTAGGAGTCGCGCACGCCCTGGCCGACGTCGTAGCCGTTGGTCTGGTACCCGGAAGCGGCCCAGGCGAAGCCGCGCGCCAGGTAGTGGGCCCGCAGCGACGGGCTGTTGACGAAGACGGTCCTGCCGGCGCCCCGGTAGCCGTGGGCGTACACGACGAGCTCGCCGTTCCAGTGTGACGGTTTCTCCAGGCGGTAGGCGGCGCCGTTGAGGATGCCGGTGTACACCGCCGAGCCGGCGACGGGCACGAAGGGCGTGCCGTCCGGGTCGCAGGCGGGGTCGACGACGGTGTAACCGGGCTGGGTTGTGCTCGCGACGGGCGGTGCGCACGCGGGCGGAGCGGCGTGCGCGTTCCCCGGGAACGTGAGGAGGCCGAGCAGAACGGCCATGATGGCAACGCTGCGCATCCCACCATCACACGACCATTGATCGACAAATGTCAACGCCCGGTTTTTGTGTCAGGCACGCGACGTAAACCGGCACGCATGATCCCGCGTCAACCGTGCACCTCGAAACAGGAAGGAGCACGATCATGCGTCGTTCCCTGCTCGCCGCCGCGGCCTGCGCCGGTCTGGTGCTGGCCCTGCCGGCCACCGCCCAGGCCGCGGACCTGCCCGCCCCGACGAGCACCTCTCCCGTCGCCGGAGCACCCTCCGGCCCCGGGCAGCCGGTCCTGACCGGCATCCGCACCGGGCGCCACGACGCCTACGACCGGACCGTCTTCGACTTCACCGGCGGCACGCCCGGCTGGCGCGTCGAGTACGCCCCGCTGGTCGAACAGGGCCGCGGGAACACCATCCCGGTCGCGGGCGCCACCACCCTGCTCGTCGTCTTCACCGGCACCGGCGTCCCGGCGGTGAACCTCGGCACCGTGTACGACCCGAACCTGCCGACCCTGCGCCAGATCAAGTCCGGCGGGTACTTCGAGGGCCACGCGAGCTTCGGCCTGGGCGTCAACGATCGCGTCGGGTTCCGCGTGCTGGTCCTGACCGGCCCGGACCGCATCGCCGTGGACGTGGCCCACCAGCCGACGGACCCGTTCGGGTCCGGGCCGTTCGTGTACTCCGGCGACGCCCCGGACGCACTCGTCGACGCGGTGCGGTCGGGGAGCCACCCGGGGTACGACCGGATCGTCTTCGACATGGCGGGCGACCGGCGACCGACGCTCGACGTGCGGTACACCGGCAGCGGCCCGGTCATCCGCGTGCTCTTCACCGGCGCCGGCTCCGCGACGACGTCCCCGCACGCCTCACATGCCGCGAGCATCCCGGACACCGTGAACATCGGCCTGCCGGCGCTGCGCTCGGTGCACTTCGACGTGCTGGGCGCGGGCCTCATGACCGCGGACATCACGACGGCGGCCGCGCACGGCTTCCGGGTCATGCTGCTGGACACCCCGACCCGGGTGGTAGTGGACATCGCCTACTGAACAGAGCCCCCGCCCGGCCCGCGGGCGGGGGCCGCTTCGGGCATGACGAGCAGCGCCGTGACCACCGCGGCGGCGGCGATCGCGGCGAGCCGAGCACCAGGAAGCCGCCGGTTCGCCGTGTTCTGGTCTGGCGGAAATCGGACCTCGCGCTCGGTCAGTAGCCGTCGTCCGAGGGCGGCGGGGCAAGGCGTTCGCCGCGTTCGCGGGCGGCGAAGTCGTCGAGGATCGTCTCGGTGGCGGTCGCGCCGAAGCGGGTGGCGCCGGCCTCGTGCAGGGTCAGCAGCGTGTCGAGGGTGCGGACGCCGCCGGCGGCCTTGACCGCGATAGACGGGGACACGGCGGCGCGCATGAGGAGGATGTCGGCCAGGGCGGCGCCGCCCGGGGCGAAGCCGGTGCTGGTCTTCACGAAGTGTGCCCCGGCCTGTTCGGCGATGCGGCAGCCGGTGACCTTCTGCTCGTCGGTCAGGTAGGCGTTCTCGAGGATGACCTTCACCACGCGGCCCTGCGCGGCGGCGACCACCGCGGCGATGTCGTCGCGGACGTAGGCGGTGTCGCCGTCGCGCAGCCGGCCGATGTGCAGGACCATGTCGATCTCGTCGGCGCCGGCCTCGACGAGGGACCGGGTCTCGGCCGCCTTGACGGCGGTGGTCGTGTCGCCGTGCGGGAAGCCGGCGACGGTGCCGACGAGCACGCCGGTGCCGGCGAGGGCGGTCACGGCGAACGGGACGTCGGACGGGCGCACGCAGACCGAGGCGGTGGCGCGCCGGGCCGCGATCTCGCAGCCGTGCGCGACGTCGGCGATGGTCAGCTCGGGGCGCAGCAGGGAGTGGTCGATCATCTTGGCGACGTTCATGACGGTGCTCCGGTCGTGGGCGGCTGCACGTCGAAGGTGACGTGCAGGGCATAGCGGGAGCCGACGTAGCGGCTGACGGTGTACTCCAGCGGCGCCGCGTGCTGGTCGACGATGAGCCGCGTCTCCACGAGGAGCGGCTCGGCCGCGGGCACGTGCAGGCGCTCGCCGTCGGGGCCGGCCGGCTGGGCGGTCAGGGTCGACGAGCCGAGGGTCGGTCGCAGCCCGAGGTCGTGCAGGGCGCGGTGCAGGGAGCCGCGTTCCAGGTCGGCGTCGAGCAGGGCGGTCAGGTGCGCGGGGAAGCAGGCGTACTCCACCGCGAGCGGCGTCCGGTCGGCCCGCCGCACGCGGGCGATCGACACCACGCGCGGTGCCGCCGCGGTCAGTTGCAGCGCGGCGGCCTCCTCCGCGGTGGCCGCTCGGAGCCCCGCCGCGAGCAGCCGCGACGAGGGGGTGCGGCCCCAGCTGCGGACCTGGTCCTGGAAGCTCATCAGCGTGCCGGCCGCGCGGGGTGCGGGGCGCTGCCGCACGAACGTGCCCCGGCCCTGGATGCGCTCGATCAGCCCGTCGGTCTCCAGCGCGTTGAGCGCCGCGCGCATCGTCATGCGCGCGACGCCGAACTCCTCCGCGAGCGCCGCCTCGGCCGGCAGCGGGTCGCCCGGCCGGGCCCCGTCCAGCCGGGCCCGCAGCTCCCGCTCGATCCGCACGTACAGCGGCGCCTTCGTCATCGGATGGTCCTCCAGGTCATCTAGACAACCTAGATGATGTCAGACGGACCTCTCCAGGGCAATCTCGGGCAGGCGGCGGGCCAGCGGGGCGGGCAGCCACCACGCGTGCCGCCCCAGCAGCTGCATGACCGCCGGCACGATCAGGCAGCGGATGACCACGGCGTCGAGCAGCACCGCGGTGGCCAGGCCCAGGCCGAACTGGCGCAGCATCCGGTCGGGGCTGAGCAGGAACGAGCCGAACACCAGCACCATGATCGCCGCGGCGGCCGTCACCACCTGGCCGGTCGTGGCCAGGCCCTCGGTGACCGCGTCCGCGGGGTCCCGTTCGCGGCGCCAGGCCTCGTGCATGCGGGCCAGGAGGAAGACCTCGTAGTCCATCGACAGGCCGAACACGATCGCGAAGATCATCACCGGGACGTAGGCCTCGACCGGGCCGGGGCGCTCGCCCAGCAGGCCGTGCTGGAAGACGACGGTGACCACGCCCAGGGCGGCGCCGACGCTCAGCAGGTTCAGGATCGCCGCCTTGATCGGGATCAGCACCGAGCGGAACACCACGAGCAGCAGCAGGGCCGACACGGCGACCACGACCCCGACGAACGCCGGGAGGCGCCCGGCGACCGCGCCGGCGAAGTCGACCACCGCCGCCGTGGAGCCGCCGACCAGGAACGTGGCCCCGGTCCGGGCGGCGACGGGCGGCAGCACCTCGGCGCGCAGGCGGCCGACCAGCTCGGTGGTCCGCTGGTCCTGGGGGCCGGTCGTGGGAAAGACGATGACTGTGGCGGTACCGCCGGCAGAGGCCTCGGCCACGCCCGCGGTGCCGGCGATCGCCTCCCGGGCGGCGTCCGCGGCGCCGGAGCCGCCCTGCACGACCACGACCAGCGGGCCGTTGAAGCCGGGCCCGAAGCCGGTGCTGAGCAGGTCGTACGCGCGACGGGTGGTGGTATCGGCCGGGTCGGTGCCGGAGTCGGCGAACCCGAGGCGCAGGCCGAGCAGTGGCGCGGTCAGGGCCAGCAGCGCGATCGCCGGCAGCACGGCCGCGAGCCACGGGCGGCGCTGGACCGCGCCGGACCAGCGCCGCCAGCGGTCGCCCTTCGGGGCCCGTTTACGCACGGACCGTTCGACGCGGCCTCCGAACACGGCCAGCAGGGCGGGCAGCAGCGTCAGGGCGGCGAGCATGGTGACGAGTACTGTGGCCGCCACCGCGACCGCGACGCCCTGCAGTGAGCCGAGGCCGAGCACCACGAGGCCGAGCAGCGCCACGATCACCGTGCAGCCGGCGAAGAACACCGTCCGGCCGGCGGTGTCCAGGGCGCGGCGGACCGCCTCCTCGCGCGGGTGGCCGGCGAGCAGCTCGGTGCGGTACCGGGAGAAGACGAGCAGCGCGTAGTCGATGCCCACGCCCAGCCCGACCAGGATCAGCAGCGGCGTGGTGAAGTCGGCGACCGTGGCCACGTGCGAGGCCAGGGTGACCAGCCCGATCGCGCTGCCGACGGCGAACACCGCGATGATGATCGGCAGGGTCGCGGCGAGCAGCGAACCGAACATGAGCACGAGGATGACGAGCGCGGCCAGCAGCCCGGCGCCCTCGGCCGCCCCGCCGCCGGACTCCTGCGCGCCGCGCACGGCGTCGCCGCCGAGCTCGACCTGCAGCCCGTCGCCGGCCGCCCCGCGGGCGGTGTCGATGACGCGGCGCACGTCGGCCGTGGGCACGTCCTGGGCCTGCCCGTCGAGGGTGACGGTGGCATAGGCGACGGTACCGTCGCCGTTGGCGACCGGTTCGCGCACGTCGGCGACGTGCGGCAGGGTCCGCAGCCGCTCCAGCATCGGGCCGGTGCGCGCCCGCTGCCCGGCCAGCCCGCCGTTCGCGTGCAGCACGACCTGCACGGTCGCCCCGGCCTGGGCCGAGCCTTCCAGCGCCTCCAGCGCGCGCTGCGACCCGGTTCCGGGCAAAGAGAAATCGTTGTGGTACTCCGCGCCGGCCACCCGGGCCCCGAAGGACACCGCCCCGAGCACCAGCACCCATGCGGCAAGCGCCAGCCAGCGCCGCCGATACGCCCAGCCTGCGATTCGCTCGAACACCCGGCGACCGTACGAATGACACGCACCGCCCCGAAACACCCCGTGGTAGCCATGCGCCGTACCCCCGTGGGGGGATGGCCGGCTCGGTCCCCGGCACGATCCGACCGGCTCGCGGGCCGCCTACGCTGGGGCTCATGGCCCATCCCGGAGCGCGGCGGACGGTGGCCGGCGGCCTGCTCGCCGCCGGGGCGCTGGCGGCGACGCTGGCCGTCCTCGCGGCCGGCGGCTTCGGCACCCCCGACCCGCAGTCCCGCCACCTCGACGCGCTCGGGGTCGTCCTCGCCGTGGTCGCCGCCGCCCCGCTCGCGGTGCGCCACCGGGCTCCCGGCGCCGCCTACGCGGTCAGCGCCCTCGGGAGCGTCGCGCTGCTGCGCCTCGGCTACCCGCTCGACGCGCCGGTGGCCACGTGCGCGGCCGCCTACTCGGTGGCCCTCGCCTACAGCGGCGCCCGCCCCGGGCCGCGCTGGCTCGCGCTCGCCGGCGTCAACGCGTTCGTCCCGGCCGTCGCCCTCGCCTACGCGTCCATCGGCGTGCGGGTCTGGGACATCTCCACCGAGCTGCTCGCGTGGGCGGCCACCTTCGCCGGGCTCTGGGTCGCCGGGGACCGCAGCCGGCTGCGCGACCTGCGGCTGGCCCAGGTCCGCGCCGACGCCGAGCGCGAACGCCGGCTCGCCGCCGCCGACGAGCGCACCCGCATCGCCCGCGAGCTGCACGACTCGGCCGGCCACGCGATAAACGTGATCCTGGTCCAGGCCGGGGCGGCCCGCCTGCTGCAGGACCGCGATCCGCGGCGGGCCCGCGAGGCCCTCGGCACCGTCGAGTCCGTCGCCCGCGAGACCATCGCCGACATCGACCGGCTGGTGCGGGCCCTGCGCGACGACCGGCAGGACGTGCCCGCCGAGCCGGGCGCGCTGCACGAGCTGATCGACCGGCACCGCGCCGGCGGCCTGCGCATCGACGCCGACCTGCCCGAGCCCGTCCCGCCGCTGCCGCGCAGCGTCGCCTGGGCGGCGTACCGAATCCTGCAGGAGGCCCTGACCAACGCGGCCCGGCACGGGGCGGGCACCGCGGCGGTCGCGGTCCGCTCGGCGCCGGACCGGCTGGAGATCGACGTGACAAACCCGGCCCCGGCCCGGGCGCCGCGCGGCGAGGGCCCCGGCGGCCACGGCATCGTCGGCATGCGCGAGCGCGCCACGCTGCTCGGCGGCACCCTGCACGCGGCCGGCGCCGACGGTCAGTTCCGGCTCTCGGCCGTCCTCCCGCACCGATGACCGCCCCGCTGCGCGTGCTCGTCGTCGACGACGACCACCTCATGCGGGCCGGGCTGTGCGCGGTGCTGTCCGTGGACGAGTCGCTGCAGATCGTGGCCGAGGCCGCCAACGGCGCGGAGGCGGTCGAGCGCGCGGTGGCGCTGCGCCCGGACGTGGTGCTCATGGACATCCGGATGCCGGTGCTCGACGGCATCGAGGCGACCCGCCGCATCGCCGCCGCCGCGCCGGCCGTGCGCATCCTCATCCTCACCACGTTCGAGGACGACGACTACGTGCTCGGCGCCCTGCGCGCGGGCGCGGCCGGGTTCGTGCTCAAGCGCATCCAGCCCGAGCAGCTCATCGCCGGCATCCACACCGTCGCCGGCGGCGACAGCCTGCTCGCGCCGCAGGTGACCCGCGCCGTCGTGGCCCACCTGACCGGCGCGGCCGAGCCCGACCCCCGCGTGGCCCGGCGCCTGCAGCAGCTCACGCCGCGCGAGCGCGACGTGCTGACCCTGATCGCCCAGGGACTGTCCAACGGGGACATCGCCGCGGCCCTGGTCATCGAGGAGTCCACGGTCAAGACCCACGTGAAGCGGATCCTGGCCAAGCTGGAGCTGCGCGACCGCGTCCACGCCGTGATCCTGGCCTACGAGACCGGCCTGATCCGCCCGGGCCTCAGAACTTCGGGATGACGGCGGCGAGCGCGCTCACCACGTAGGCGGCCCGGGGCCGGTCAGCCGAGGGCGACGAGCAACACCCCGGCGAGCAGCACGAGAACGGCGACCCCGAGCACGATGAACACGGGCCACAGCGAGCAGCCCGGCCGTCGTCCGGGCCCGGAACCGGAGTCGGAATCGGTCCCCGGGCCGGGCCCGGGTTCGCCGACCGGCCTCGGCGGCACGACGGCCGGCGGCCCGGCGGCCGGCCCGGAGTCCACGGCGGGGGCCGGGGCCCCGGTACCCAGGGCGTGCGCGGCGATGGGCAGGTCGTGGCGTTCCCCGTCGAGCAGGAATCGCCGGTACACGGTCAGCGCCGCCCGCTCGCCCGCGGCGAACGTGTCCGGGTCCACGTCGGGCCGCTCGCCGTCGACGAGCACCCCGACGGCCAGGGTGATCGGCCGGTTCACCCGGTCCAGCAGCGCGGCGCCGGCGTCGTCGGTCGCCGCGACGGTGCGGAAGAACATCGTGTGCGTGGCGCCGTACGGCCGGCGCAGCAGCCCGCCCGGTGTCTCGGCGGCGTCGTCGGGGCGGGGGACCAGGTCGCGGTAGCGGCCGTCGGGGACCAGGAAGGCGGGCGCGACGATCGTCCGGGAGGTCGTCGTGCGCCCCCGGCCGACCAGGAACGGCCACGCCTCCACGGCGTCAGTGTGGCACGGAGCCGGGCGCCGACAACATCGAGGCCGGTTCGCGCGCCTCGAACGCGTCGAGGTGCCGGCGCAGCTCCCGCGCGATGTAGTACAGGGCGCTCTCCGGGCTGGTCACGCCCCGGATGTCGCGGGCCCGGACGCGCTGGGCCTGGCGGTGCACCGAGCGGTACGTGCGCGCGGCCGGGGTGCCGAGGATCTTGACCGCCTCCTTGCCGCCGGTGGCCATGAACGTCACGATCGTGCGCAGGTTGATCGCGATGCCGGTGAGGCCGATCCGCAGGTCCGGCGCGTCGGCCGCGGCCAGCCGTTCGCGCAGCGAGGCCCCGGCCTTCTGCACGCCGTCGCCGAGCCGGTCGTTCCCCGTGGGGTCGGGCCGGGCGGCGCGCAGCTGCTCGGCCGCGTGCGCGGCGATGTCGTTGACGGCCGCGACGAACGGGATGATCACGTTGACCGGCTCCGGCTCGCCGCCCGTCGCCTTCTCCACGGTCCAGTCGTCCTTGAGCACGGCCAGGCCGCCGACCGAGCTGACCGGGATGAGCCGGACGGTGCCGACCGCCGAACGGCGCCCGCCGCCCTCGGCCGTCCGCGCCCCGATCAGCCGCTCGAACCCGGACGCTCGCACGCCGAGGAGCCGCGCCCGCACGTCGGCGAGGGTGTACCGCCCGGCGAACAGGTCCCACTTGGTGATCACGAAGTGCACCGGCGCGCTGCGCCCCTCCATGAATTCGACCACCGGGCGCACCTGTGTGGTCAGGAACGACTCGGCGGCCGGGTTGCCCTCCATGTACTGCAGCAGCCGCAGCCCGTCGATGACCCCGACGAGCGCGTGCGCCTGCTCGGCCCGCGCGGCCAGGGCCCCGACGAGCTCGGCGGCGTGCTCGTCGCTGTCGGACACCCACTCGCCGGCGTAGTCGACGTACGAGACGTTGAAGACGGTGTAGTTGTACAGGCGGGTGCGCTGCCCGAGCAGGCGGCGCGTCCACGTGACCGAGACGCGGAACGCGTACTCCCGCATCGGGTCGAACGCGAGCGTGCTCGGCGGCCAGGCGCGCTCGGACGGGTCGCAGATGCGCTGGTACAGCCGCCGCAGTGCGGACCGCGGGGCCGGGTCCTCGATGACGGCGGACAGGTGCCGGCCCAGCGCGGCCTGGTTGCCCAGCGCGTGGTTCATCGCGGCGAGGTACACCGTCTTGCCCGACTCCGGCGGCCCGATTGTGACGATGTGAAAGGTGTCCATGGCACCCGCCAGTCTCCGGGTCGCCCGCGTCGCGGGGCAAGCGGTCGTCCGGGTCGGTCGTCCGGCCCGGCGGTGGAGCGCGTTCCGGCTCGGGTTCGCGGACCCGTCGCGGTCAGGTGCTACCGACGCGGCGGGCCGGCCGCGACCCGGGTCGCGGCGGCGGAGAGGTCGCCGCGCCACCAGCCGAGGGCCTCGATCCACCAGGTGACCCCGGCCGTGGCGTAGGGCGCGAGCCGGTCCGCGTCCGCGGGCCCGTCCGTGAACCCCTCCAGGGCCAGGTCCTTCCCGGGCACGAACGCCGCGCAGCCCTCGACGCCGGCCACCGGTACCGGTGCCGAGCGCTGGTCCTCGAAGATCGGCATGGCCCCGTCGAACCGGGCGGCCCGGCGCAGCCCGGCGGTGCGCGGCCAGAAGGCGCCGCACCAGATCGGGACCGGCGGGGCGCCCGCGGAGCGCCACAGGTCCTGCAGCCGGTCGAGGCGCAGGTCCATCTCCCGGCCGCGGGCGCGCAGGCCGGGGTCGAGGCCGAACTCGGTGTACTCGCGGTCCATCGAGCCCAGCGTGGCCACGAGCGTCAGCCGGCGGCCGGACAGCGCGTCGATCGCCGCGGTGTCCTGGGCGACCTCCTGCACCTGGCGGCGCGGGACGGCGACGGTGAGGAGGATCCGGACGCGGGTCGTGGCCGCGGCGATCGCGGCGGCGGCGACGGTCGGGCTGGTGACCGGCCAGCCGGGCTCGTGGTACAGCACGTGGTCCCACAGGTGCACCCCGTCCCACCCGTGCCGCTCGGCGGCGACGGCCAGGTCGAGCAGCGCCCGCACGTCGCCGAACGGTCCGACGGTCGGCAGGCCGATCGCGTACCTCACGGCAGCCGCACCCCGGACAGCGCCGCGCACGCCGCGAGCAGCCCGTCCTGGTAGCGCACGTCCCGCGCGGCGGCGTTGGGCCGCAGGTCCTGGCGGCGCTTGAAGTACCGGCCGGTGACGAGCGCGTCGCCGGCCCCGGTGGCCAGCCACACCTGCGTCTCGGCCCCCTCCGGCAGGTTGTCGGTCGCGTTGGGGCCGCCGAGCTTCGTGCGGATCCAGCCGGGGTCGACGGCGTTGCTGTACACCTCGGGCCAGCGCCGTGCGACCGCGAACGCGAGCGCCACGTCGTGCAGCTTGGAGTCGCTGTACGCCTGCATCCCGTGCCAGGGCTTGCGCTCGTACTGCAGGTCGGCGAGGTCGGCGACGCCGACGGACTCGAGGCCGCTGGTGAGGTACACGATGCGCCGGGGGCGTGGCATGAGCGCGGTGAGCACGTACGGCGCGAGCACGTTGACCTGGAAGATCCGCTCGATGCCGTCGCCGGTCTCGCGGCGCTCGTCCTGCCCGCCGATGCCCGCGTTGTGGATGACCACGTCGAAGGCCCCGGCGGTGCGGCCCATTTCGCGGGTCTGCCCGAGGTCGGCCAGGTCGGCGACGAGCACCTCCGGCTTGTCTCCGAGCGCCGCGGCGCGCTCCTCGCTGCGGGCGTGGAAGACCACGTCGTGCCCGAGCCCCTGCAGGGTGCGGGCCGTCTCCAGCCCGATGCCGTCAGTCGAACCGGTGACCAGAATGCGCGCCATAGGTTCCTCATCCTAGCCGTACCGCGATAGCGTCCTGGGCATGCAGGAGCGGGCGGCGCGGACGTTGGAGCGGCTCTCGGAGTTCTACGCGGCGCCGGCCGCGCCGCTCGGGGGCGATCCGGCCGAGCGGGCCCTCGAGCTCTTCCGCGAGGTCGCGACCGCCGTGCCCGCCTACGCGGCGTTCCTCGCCGGGCACGGCGTCGACCCGGCGGCGGTGCGCACGGCCGGCGACTTCGCGCGGCTGCCGATGGTCACCAAGGAGTCGTACCTGCGCAGGTTCCCGCTGCCCGAGCGCTGCCGGGGCGGGCGGCTCGACGTCAACGACACCGTCGCGGTGTCGTCCGGGTCGTCCGGGCAGCCCACGGTGTGGCCGCGCTCGGTCGTCGACGAGCTCGCCGTGGTCCGGCGGTTCGAGGACGCGCTGGTCAACGGGTTCGGGTCCGGCGCGTCGAGCACCCTCGTCGTGGTGTGTTTCGCGCTCGGCAGCTGGGTCGGCGGGATGTACACCGCGGCCGCGTGCCGGCACCTCGCGGCCAAGGGGTACCCGGTCACCGTGGCCACGCCCGGCAACAGCGTCGAGGAGATCCTGCGTGTGGTGGCCGAGCTGGCGCCGCGGTACGAGCGGACGGTGCTGGCCGGATATCCGCCGTTCGTGAAGAACGTCGTCGACGAGGGTGTGCGCCGGGGCGTGGACTGGCCCGCGTTCGGGGTGCGGATGCTGCTGGCCGGCGAGGTGTTCTCCGAGGAGTGGCGGGACCTCCTGGGGCGCCGGGCCGGGATGGGCGAGCCGGACCGCGGCTCGGCGTCGCTGTACGGCACCGCCGACGCCGGCGTGCTCGGCAACGAGACGCCGCTGAGCGTGCGCGTGCGCCGGTTCCTCGCCGGGCGGCCCGAGCTGGCCCGGGAGCTGTTCGGCGACTCGCGGCTGCCGACGCTGGTGCAGTACGACCCCATGACCCGCTTTTTCGAAACGCACGAGGGGACCCTGCTGTTCACCGGCGACGGCGGCGTGCCGCTGATCCGGTATCACATCGCGGACGAGGGCGGGCTGCTGGCGCACGCGGAGCTGGTCGCGTTCTGCCGCGCGCACGGGTTCGAGCCGGGCGACGGCGACGACCGGCCGTTCGTGTACGTCTTCGGCCGCTCGCTGTTCACGGTGTCGTACTTCGGCGCCAACGTGTACCCCGAGAACGTCACCGTCGCCCTGGAGCACCCCGACATCGCCGACGACGTGACGGGCAAGTTCGTCCTGCAGGTGCGCACCGAGGCCGACGAGGAGCGCCGCCTCGCCGTCGTCGTGGAGCGCGCCCCGGACCGGCCCGCGCCCGACACCGCGCTCGTGGCGGCGGCGATCCGGCAGGCGCTGCTGCGGCTCAACAGCGAGTTCGCGAACTACGTGCCGCCGACGTACCAGACGCCGGTCGTGGAGCTGCGCGCGCCGGGCGACCCCGAGTGGTTCCCGCCCGGGGTCAAGCACCGCTACAGCCGGGCGTGACCGCTCAGGCCCGGGTGGCGCGCACCGCCGGATAGCCGGTCGGGCCGAAGGAGACGTTGTCGCCCGGGTGGATGACGAGCTCGTCGCCGTCGGCTTCGCAGCGGTACGTCCGGATGAACGGTCCGTCCACATAGGCCACCCGCAGCGTGAGGACGTTGCCCTCCCAGGCGCCGGTCGCGGCGGTGGCGCCGTTGGGCACCCAGGCGCCGGGCGCGTACGGGTGCTCCTGGGTGCCGGCCGCGTCCTCGAACACGACCCGGCCGGGGGCGAGCGTCACCGCGCGGATCGTCGGCACCCGCTCGTGGCTGGGCCGCCAGTCGTCCGGGTGGGCCTGGCGCGGCACGGCGACGACGAACCGTCCCTCCACGGTCGACGGTCCACCGGGGACGGCCGGCAGCACCAGGTTCGCGGTCGCGTCCGGGTCCGGCGCCAGGTCGTCGAGGAGGTGCTCCCAGGCCAGGTCGAGCACGCGCTGCATGTCGGTGGTGCCCGCGGTCATCGCCAGCACCGCGTCCCGATCGGGGATCACGACGCAGAACTGCCCGAAGGCGCCGTCGCCGCGGAACGCGTTGTGCCGGCAGCGCCAGAACTGGAACCCGTAGCCCTGGTTCCAGTCCGGCAGGTCGCCGCCGCCGTCGTCGTTGTCGGCCTGCGTGCGGGTCGCCTCGGCGGCCCAGCCGGGCGGCAGGATGCCGTCGGGGTCGTGCAGGTACAGCTGGCCGAACCGCGCGATCTCGTGCGTCCGTGCGAACATGCCCCAGCCGGCGACGTCGCGGCCCTCGGGGCACTGCTCCCACGTGACGGGCCCGAAGCCCAGCGGGTCGAACAGCCGCGGCCGCAGGTAGTCGACCAGCCGCTGCCCGGTGAGCCGCTGCACGATGGCGCCCAGGGCGTAGGTGGCGGGGGTGTTGTACAGCCAGTGCGTGCCGGGTTCCTTCTCGACCGGCGTGTCGAGGAACGACGTGAGCCAGTCCCGGCCGGAGAGCTGGGGCTCGATCACGTGCCCGGTCGTCATCGCCAGCAGGTGCCGCACGAGCAGGCGCGGGTCGCCCCGGCCGTCGCAGTGCGCGGCCACGGGGTCGTCGACCGACAGCAGGCCCTCGGCGACCGCGAACCCGGCCGCGGTGCTCGTGAAGCTCTTGCTGAGGGAGAACAGGCGGTGGGGGCGGTCCAGCGTGTACGGGTGCCAGGCGCCCTCGGCCACCACATCGCCGCCGCGCCGGAACACCAGGCTGTGCAGCGCGTCGACGTCTCGCTCGGCCGCTGCGATGAAGGACCGCACACTCATGGTCAACACTCTATCGTTTCCCGTTTCCCAGGCATTTGCCCGTTTTGGTCCGTAACGTCGGTCGTGGAAGGCTCCGACCGGAGGGAGACGAGCGGTGAATCGTACGAAGGGAGCGGCGCTGCTGCTCCTCGGCGCCCTGGCCGCGACCCCGACCGTGGACGGCCTGGGGGAGGAGGCGGTCGGGCTGCGCATGACCAGCAGCACCGACATCGGCCTCTCGATGACGGCCGGCATCGTCGCCGTGCGCCGCGGCGACTACGTGACCGGCGTCGCGGGCCCGCGGGTCGTGGCACCAGGGGTAGCCGCCGAACAGCTCGTCCGGCCCGCGCAGCGCCATGGTGGCCGTCATGGCGCGCAGCGTCGGCCGGTGCGCGCGAACCTCACGGTCGAGGCCGACCCACCCGACGATCCCGCACTCCACCAGCACAGCACACCCGGCGGGCCTCTCCACGGCGGATCCGCCGTTGTGAGCAGACCGGGCAGGCGGCGGTAACAAGCGGGCGACGGCCTGGCAACACCGCGTGGCCACCATGGCGGCATGCGCAGCACTCCACGTTTCCTGCAAGGCGTCTACCGCTTCGAGGGCAAGGGACTGGACGCGCCGGCACTGCTCGACGCGGCGCTCAGTTACGTGGTGCCCGACGGGGTCACCATGCAGCCGGTGTACCTTCGCGCCGGCAACGCCGCCGCCGAGCTCGTGTGCCTCGTGCTCGTGCGGGACGGGCGGCCGATGCGGTACTTCCCGGTCGGCGCGAAGGACGGCACCCACGTGGCCCTGCGGGTCGTGGAGGACCTCGAGCCCGGCACGAGCATCGAGCTGCACGCCGCCGCGCCCGCCGGGGTCTGCGCGACCGTCGTCGTCGACCTCGGGCTGGTGGAGATCGCATGACCAAGGCGAGGCTGGTCGTGGTCGGCAACGGGATGGCCGGCGCGCGGGCCGTCGAGGAGATCCTCAAGCGCGGCGGCGCTGAGCAGTTCGACATCACGATGTTCGGGGCGGAGCCGTACGGCAACTACAACCGCATCCTGCTGTCCAACGTGCTCAGCGGCGCCGAGGACGAGTCCGGCATCTTCCTGAACGACCTGGAGTGGTACCGCGAGAACGGCATCGAGCTGCGCGCCGGCGTCCGCGTCACCCGCATCGACCGCTTCGCCCGGGTCGTGCACGCCGAGGACGGCACCGAGCGCGCGTACGACAAGCTCATCATCGCCACCGGCAGCAGCGCCCACATGCCCGCCATCCCCGGCATCCGCCATCCGAGCCGCGGCTACCACCAGGGCGTCTTCGCGTTCCGCACGCTCGACGACACCCGCGCCATGGTCCGCTACGCGCGCCAGCACGAGCGGGCCGTCGTCATCGGCGGCGGGCTGCTCGGCCTCGAGGCCGCCCGCGGCCTGCAGGCGCACCTGCCGCACGTGACGCTCGTGCACTCCGGCGGCCACCTCATGCACGCCCAGCTCGACGCGCAGGGCGGGGCGATCCTGCGGCGCAGCATCGAGGCGCTCGGCATCGAGGTCATCACCGGCGCCCGCACCACCGAGATCCTCGGGCGCACCGCCGTCACCGGGGTACGGCTGCGCGACGGCCGCGACCTGCCCTGCGACGTCGTGGTCATCGCGGCCGGCATCCGCCCCGACGCCGAGCTCGCCGCGGCCAGCGGGCTCGTGGTCGAGCGCGGCATCGTCGTCGACGACCACCTGCAGGCCCTCGACGAGCCCGACATCTACGCCGTCGGCGAGTGCGTGCAGCACCGCGGCGAGACCTACGGGCTCGTCGCGCCGCTGTGGGAGCAGGCCCGGGTGCTCGCCGACCAGATCACCGGGGCCGACCCGTCCGCCGAGTACCACGGCACCCGTACCGCCACCAAGCTCAAGGTCGCCGGCGTGGACGTGGCCTCGATGGGCCTGCGCGAGAGCGAGCGCGACGACGACGAGACGCTGGTCTTCGCCGAGCCGGGCCGCGGCGTCTACAAGAGCGTCGTGATCCGCGACGGCCGGCTCGTCGGCGCCACCCTCGTCGGCGACGTGCGCCGCGTCGCCTTCCTGACGCAGGCGTACCACGAGGGCTCGCCCCTGCCGCCCGAGCGCGCCGAGCTGCTGTTCGGCAGCGGGATGTCAGGCGCGTCCGACGACGCCGCGGCCGTGGCCGAGCTCGCCGACGACGTGCAGGTCTGCAACTGCAACGGCGTCACCAAGAAGATGCTGGCCGAGCCGAAGTTCCCCACCGTGGGCGCGGCGATGGAGGCCACCCGCGCCGGCAAGGGCTGCGGCTCCTGCAAGTCCCTCGTGGCGCAGATCGTCGAGTGGGCCGCGGGCGGCGCGGTCGCCGAGGACCCGTCGGCGTCGTGGTACGTGCCGGGGGTACCGCTGGACAAGGACGCCCTGATGACGGCGATCCGGGCTCAGGGCCTGCGCTCGGTGTCGGCGGTGTTCGCGGCGCTCGCGCCCGGCGGGGCCGAGGACGCCAAGAGCAAGATGGGGCTCGCCTCGCTGCTGCGCATGATGTGGGGCGCCGACTACGTCGACGAGCGCGACGCGCGGTTCATCAACGACCGCGTGCACGCCAACATCCAGCGCGACGGCACCTTCTCGGTCGTACCGCAGCTCAAGGGCGGCGTCACCACCCCGGCCCAGCTTCGGCGCATCGCCGAGGTCGCGGAGAAGTACGAGGTGCCGATGGTGAAGCTCACCGGCGGGCAGCGCATCGACCTGCTGGGTGTGCGCAAGGAGGACCTCCCGGCGATGTGGGAGGACCTCGACATGCCCTCCGGCTGGGCGTACGGCAAGTCCTTCCGCACCGTCAAGACCTGCGTCGGCGCCGAGTTCTGCCGCTTCGGCCTGGGCGACTCGACCGCCCTCGGGATCGCGATCGAGGAGCGGTACCAGGGGATCGAGGCCCCGGGCAAGCTGAAGCTCGCGGTCACGGGCTGCCCGCGCAACTGCGCCGAGGCCTACGTGAAAGACCTCGGCGTCGTGGCCATCGAGGGCGGCCGCTGGGAGCTGTACGTCGGCGGCGCGGCCGGCGCGCACGTGCGCAAGGGCGACCTGCTCACCACCGTGTCCACGGCCGCCGAGGTGCTCACGCTGACCGGGCGTTTCATCCAGTACTACCGGGAGTCCGCGAACTGGCTGGAGCGCACGTACTCCTGGGTCCCGCGGCTGGGCATCGACCACATTCGCGCGGTCGTGGTCGAGGACGCGATGGGCTGGGCGGCCCGCCTCGACGAAGCGATGTCCGCTTCCGTGGCGGCGTACCGCGACCCGTGGCTGGAACGGCGCGCGGCCGCGACGCCGGGCCAGTTCCAGTCGGTGGCGCAGCCGTGACCGTCCTCGGCCCGCTGACCGACATCCCGGTGGGCGAGGGCCGCGCCTACGACGTCGACGGCGCGGTCGTCGCCGTCTTCCGCCTGCGTGACGGGACGGTGCGCGCGGTTTCGGCGGTGTGCCCGCACGCCGGCGGCCCCCTCGCCGACGGCCTGACCGACCTGCGGCAGGTGGTCTGCCCGCTGCACCAGCACGCCTTCGACCTGACGACGGGCTGCTCGACCACGGGCCAGCCGAGCCTGACCGTGTACCCGGCCGCGGTCGACGCCGAGGGGCAGGTCGTCATCGGCTGATCCCGCAGAATGGGGACATGCGCCACATCGCCCTGCTCCTCGTGCCGGTCCTGCTCGGTGCGTGCGCCGCGCCCGGGCCGGCGACGCCCCCGCCCGACCCGAGCGCGTCCGCCACCTGGACCACGTACCAGGCCGAGGTGAGCGGCGTGACCCCCGGCCCCGGCGACAGCACGGTCACCGTCGAGGTCAGGGCGCTCGCCGGCCGCGAGGGCTGCTCACGCGACGTGCGGGTGACGAACCAGCAGGAGGAGAACGGCGTCATCTTCGCCAGCATCGTGCAGGACTCCGCGGAGTCGGCCACCTTCGGTGCCTGCCCCACCTTCACGCCCGTCCGGGTCACGATCACCGCGAAGGAGCCGATCGGCCGCCGCCCGCTGACGCTCAACGAGCAGGCGTGGGCGCTGCGCGGCGGGGCGTACACCCGCTGCTCGGAAGATCTGGGTTGTGACCCGCCGGCGGACCGCTGCGACCCGGTGTGGACGCGCGCGGCCGTCCGCGGCCTGGACGTGTCGCGTCACTCGCAGGGCAGCGTCGAGGCCTGCGACGGCACCTGGCTCGTCATGACGGTGCCCGACGACCCGGCGGCGTGCGGCGCCGAGCCCCGCCCCGGCTGCACGGTCGACACGGCCGTGCGACGGTACTTCCTGCACAACGAGCCGGCCGGCTGGACCGTCGTCGCCCAGACGACCACCGGCGGTTGCGACGCCGTGCTGCGCGCGGAGCCGAGCTTCCCCCGCCGCTTGTGCACGGACCTGAAGCCGACCGGCCGCTACGTCACCACGGCACCGACCGGGCCGTCCGGTGCCCCACCGGGCGGCTGAGGAGTGTGCAGTCGGCGCGCCTGGCCGAGGCGGACCTCAGGCCCAGAAACCCGGCGCCGTCATGGCGCCGGGTCTCCCAGGTGCCGGTGTGTGGTCGCCTCGCGGCGAGTGGCGCGACGTGGCTCCAGCCGAACGGTAGTCCACGACGGCATTTGTAGTTGCGGCCCGGGGACACAAGCACACCGACAAGGGGCACAACCACGGCCGGGCCGAGATCATTCCCGGAGGAGCGATAGCGCGGGGTAGGGCCGCGATAGCGCGCGCCGGAGCCCGGGCGATCCAGTGGGACTGCCCCTGTCCGGACATCCCCGACCAGCGGTTCGACGCCTACGTGTACCCGTAGACCGGCAGCGTGACGGCGACCGTGAGGCCGCCGTCCGCGTTCGGGGTCGCGGTGATCGTGCCGGCGTGGGCGTGCACGATGGAGCGGACGATCGCCAGGCCCAGGCCGGTCGACGAGGCGCCCGCGGCACGGCCGGAGACCAGTCGCTGGAACGGCTCGAACAGCCGGTCGATCGCGGCGGGCGGGATTTCCGGGCCGCTGTTGCGGACGCTGACGACAGCCCGCCTGTCGCCCCGGCCGGTGACGACCTCGACCCAGCCGCCGTCGTGGTTGTGCCGGACGGCGTTGTCGACCAGGTTGCCGACCAGCCGGTCCAGCAGCACGGGGTCACCGGCGACCGGAGCGGGGCGCAGGTCGCAGGTCACGGCGAGCCCGGCCCGGTCGGCCTCCTCGTCGGCGCTGCTCACCGCCGCGGCCGCCGCCGAGGCCAGGTCGTACGGTTCGGTGGCGATGACGCCGCTGTCGCTGCGGGCCAGCGCGAGCAGGCCGTCGAGCATCCGCTCGGCGCGGGCGGTCGCGGTGAGGACCCGGTCCGCCGTCGCCCGCCACTGCTCGGGCGTGCTCCGTCGCTTCGCCAGCTGCACCTCCATCCCGCTGCGCACGATCGCCAGCGGGGTGCGCAGGTCGTGCGCGGCGTCGGCGACGAACCGGCGCTGGCTGGCGAAGGCCGCCTCCAGCCGCCCGACCATCTCGTCGAACGTGTCGGCCAGCTCCTTGAGCTCGTCCTGGCGGCCGGTGAGGGCGATCCGCTCGTGCAGCCGGTCCTGCGAGATCCGGCGCGTCGTCGCGGTGAGCATGCGCAGCGGCCGCAGCAGGCGCCCGGCGACGATCCAGGAGATCGCGAGGCCGGCGACCGCGGTGACGAGCAGCCCGATCGCGGACGCGCCGGCCGTACCGAGCAGGGTCTGACGGCGCAGGGCGGCGATCCGGGCCGCGTCGAGGTCGGCGCTGCGCAGCTTCTCGTCCCAGCCGGAGCCGGCGTCGGGCGCGGCGCGGCGCATCTGCGCCAGCTCGGCCGCCGTCGGGTCGTGGATGTTGTTGTACAGCGTGTGGTACAGCAGCCAGTAGTTGAGCGCCAGCAGGGCCGCGGAGGTGACCACGAGCACGATCGCGTAGACCACCGTCAGGCGCAGCCGGATCGACGGGTGTCTCACAGCCGGTACCCCGATCCCACGACCGTCTCGATGAGCGGCGGGTCGCCGAGCTTGCGCCGCAGCCGGGCGACGGTGACCCGTACGGTGGCCGTGAACGGGTCCGCGTGCTCGTCCCAGGCCCGGTCCAGCAGCGCCTCCGAACTGACCACGGCGCCGTCGGCGCTCATCAGGATCTCCAGCACCGCCAGCTCCTTGGTGGTCAGCGGGACCGTGCGGCCGTCGCGGGTGACGGCGCGCCGGGCGGTGTCGAAGGTGAGCCCGGCGCGGCGCAGCACCCGCGGCGCGTTGGTGGCCCGCCTGGCCAGCGCCCGGATGCGCAGCACCAGCTCGGCGAAGACGAACGGCTTGGGCAGGTAGTCGTCGGCGCCGAGGGTCAGCCCGGCGACGCGGTCCGCCGCCTCGCCGGCCGCGGTGAGCATGAGGACGCGCGCGGTGCCGTCGGCCGCCGCCAGCGCGGTGCACACCTGGTCGCCGTGCAGCCGCGGCAGGTCGCGGTCCAGCACGACGACGTCGTACGGGTTGGTCACCGCCTTGTGCAGCCCGTCCAGCCCGTCGGCGGCGACGTCGACCGCCATGCCCTGGTCGCGCAGCCCGTCGGCGACCTGCTCGGCCAGCAGCGGCTCGTCCTCGATGAGTAGCACTCGCACGGCGCACCCTCCACAACCCGGCCATTGTGCGCGGTCGGGGGTTACACCAGCGTTACAGGCGCCGCAACGGTACCGTTGCGGCCGCTGCGCTGCACTGGAGCGCATGACGAGGGGTGGGCGGATCGCCGTCCTGTTGCCACTGCTGCTGGCCGCCGCGGCCGCGTGCACGAAGGCGGACGACGGCAAGGACGTGGCGAGCGCGGGCGGTGGGGCGACGCCGGCGGCGACCGCGTCGCTGAGCGTCCAGGAGCAGGGCCTGCGGCACGCGCGGTGCATGCGGGAGCACGGGGTCCCGGAGGCCGACCCGGTGGTCAACGCGGCCGGCGGCGTCCGCATCGGCGGCGGCTACGACAAGAGCGCGATCGACGCCGACGTGCTGGCGCGGGCGACCGAGGCATGCAAGTCCTTCGAGGTCGGGACGAGCGCCGACGACCTGGCCCTGAAGGTCGGCGCGGCGCGGGAGGAGGCGCGCTGCATGCGGGCCCACGGCGTGGAGGAGTTCCCGGACCCGGAGCCGAACCTCGAGCACAACGTCCCCGAGTCGGTGCTGCGCGATCCGCAGTACGACGAGGCGGCGGCGGCCTGCATGCGCCACGGCGGCCAGTCGCCCGCCCCGTCGCGGTGAGCCGCCGTCCGCGCGGCGCCACGGCCGCGCTGTGGGGCCTGGGCGTGCTGACGGCCGGCGTGGCCGCCGTGGCCGCGGGCGGGTTCGGGTTCCGCGGCGGCGGCCCCGGCCCGGGCCCCGCGGCCCGGCCCCCGGCGACCGCCGAGGTGACCCGGCAGACCATGCTCGACACCGACGAGCAGTCCGGAGAGCTCGGCTACGGCGCCCGGACGACCCTCGCGGGCCGGATCGACGGCATCGTCACGAAGGTGCCGCTCGCCGGCGACGTCGTCACCCGCGGGCAGGCGGTGTACCGGGTCGACGACACGCCCGTCGTCCTGCTCTACGGCGACATCACGGCGTACCGGACCCTGGCCCCCGGGGTCACCGGCCCGGACGTGCGGCAGCTCGAGGAGAACCTCACGGCCCTCGGCTACGCGGGCTTCACCGTCGACACCACGTACTCCGCGAGCACCGCCACCGCCGTGCGGCGCTGGCAGCACGACCTGGGCCTGCCGCCGACCGGGGCGGTCGAGCTGGGCCGGGTGCTGTTCGCGCCGGGCGAGATCCGCATCGACGCGGTCACCATGGGCGTGAACCGCACCACGGGCGGCGGCGACGAGATCCTGCAGTACACCGGGACCGGCCGTCGCGTGACCGTCCTGCTGGACGTGTCCGACCAGCGGCTGGCCCGCACCGGCGTCGCCGTCGGGGTGCGGCTGCCCGACGGGCGGTCGGTACCGGGCCGGGTCGAGCGCGTCTCGACCGTCGTCGAGCAGCCGCCGGGCGCCGCCGCGGCGCCGCGGACCCGGATCGAGGCGCTCGTGGCGCTGGCCGACCCGGCGGCGGCGAACGGCATCGACGCCGCCGTGGTCACCGTCGTGTTCACCGCGGACCGGCGCGAGAACGTGCTCACCGTGCCGGTCGCCGCGCTGCTCGCCCTCGCCGAGGGCGGGTACGGGATCGAGGTCGTCGACGGCGCCGGCACGCACTACGTCCGGGTGCAGACCGGGCTGTTCGCCGGCGGCCGGGTCGAGATCAGCGGCGACGGGGTGCGCGAGGGCCTGACGGTGGGGATGCCGGCGTGACGCGCCCGTCGCCGTCCCGCCTGGCGCCCGGTGACCTCCTGCGGGCCGGCAGCGCCGGGCTGCAGGCCCGCCCGGCCCGGGCGCTGCTCTCCGCGCTCGGCATCGCCATCGGCATCGCCGCGATGGTCGCCGTGGTCGGCATCTCGTCGTCCTCGCAGGAGCAGCTCGACCAGCGCCTGGCCGCCCTCGGCACCAACCTGCTCACCGTCGCGCCCGGCCACACCATCGACGGGCAGCGGGCGAGCCTGCCGGCCGAGGCCGAGCCGATGATCGGCCGGATCGGCCCGGTCACGGCCGTCGCGGCCACCGGCGCGGTCGACGGCGCCCACGTGTACCGCTCCGACCGCATCCCGAAGGCCGAGACCAACGGCCTGGTCGTGCTGGCCGCCCGGCTGGGCCTGCCGCGGACGGTCGGCGCCACCGTCCGCGCCGGCACCTGGCTGAACGCGGCCACCGGCCGCTATCCGGCGGCCGTGCTCGGCGCGACCGCGGCCGACCGGCTCGGCGTCGGCCGGCCCGGCCCGCAGACCGAGATCCTCGTCGGCGCCGGGCGGTTCACGGTGATCGGCGTCCTCGCGCCGGTCGCGCTCGCCCCCGAGCTGGACACCGCCGTCCTGGTCGGCTGGGACATCGCCACCGGGGCACTGGGCTTCGACGGGCACGCGACCACGGTGTACACCCGCAGCGAGGAGAGCCGGGTCGAGGCCGTCCGCGCCGTCCTGGCCGCCACCGCCAACCCGCGGGCGCCGGGCACCGTCGCGGTCTCCAAGCCGTCCGACGTGCTGGCCGCCCGCCGCGCCGCCGATGAGACCCTCAACGCCCTGCTGCTCGGCCTGGGCGCGGTGGCGCTGCTGGTCGGCGGGGTCGGGGTGGCGAACACGATGGTGATCTCGGTGCTGGAGCGCCGGTCGGAGATCGGCCTGCGCCGGGCCCTCGGCGCCACCCGCGGCCACATCCGGCTGCAGTTCCTCGCCGAGTCGCTGCTGCTGTCGGCGCTCGGCGGCTGCGGCGGCGTGCTGCTCGGCGTCGCCGTCACCGCCGGGTACGCCGCCTACCAACGCTGGCCGGCGGTCGTGCCGCCGTGGGCCACCGCGGGCGCGGTCGCGGCCACGCTGCTGGTCGGCGGCCTGGCCGGCCTCTACCCGGCGCTGCGGGCCGCGCGCCTGTCGCCGACGGAGGCCCTCGCCGCGCCCTGAGGGGCTACACCAGGCCGCTCTGGTGGGCGTAGATGACGGCGTGGATGCGGTCGCGCAGGCCGAGCTTGGCCAGGATGCGGCTGACGTGGGTCTTGACGGTGCCCTCGGAGATGGCCAGCCGGTCGCCGATCTCCTGGTTCGACAGGCCCTCGGCGATGCGCTCGAGGACGTCGCGCTCGCGGGCGGTCAGCGTGGCCAGCGGCGCGGTGTCGACGATCCGCGGGCCGGTGGCGACGAAGTGCTGGACGAGGCGGCGGGTGACGGTCGGCGCGGCGACGTTGTGCCCGCCCGCGACCGCCCGCACGGCCTGCAGCAGCTCGCCGTCGAGGGTGTCCTTGAGCAGGAAGCCGGCCGCGCCCGCGCGCAGCCCCGCGTAGACGTACTCGTCGAGGTCGAACGTCGTCAGGATGATCACGTGGGGCGGCTCGTCCGGGTCGAGGCCCGCCCGGATGCGGCGGGTCGCCTCGATGCCGTCGATGCCGGGCATCCGCACGTCCATGAGGACCACGTCCGGGCGGGTGCCGGCGACGACGGTCAGCACCTGCAGGCCGTCGGCGGCCTCGCCCACGACCGCCATGTCGTCGGTACCGTCGAGAATCATGTGAAAGCCGGCCCGGACGAGCATCTGGTCGTCGGCGATCACGACGCGGATCACGCGACGAGCTCCGCGGGAACGGTGGTGACCGGGAGCCGGGCCCGCACCTCGAATCCGCCGCCGTCCGCGGGGCCGGCCCGCAGGTCGCCGCCGAGGGCGTGGACCCGTTCGGTGATGCCGCGCAGGCCGTTGCCGGGCACGGGTGGCGGTACCGCCGCGCCGTTGTCCGCCACCCGGACGGTCACCCCGGTGTGGTCGAAGTCGAGCCCGACCGTGCAGTGCGCCCCGGGCGTCGCGTGCTTGAGCGAGTTCGTCAGCGCCTCCTGGACGATGCGGTAGGCCGCCAGCTCGACGACGGCCGGCAGCGTCGCCGGCTCCCCGGTGACCCGGAAGTCGACCGGCGTGCCGCTGTCCCGCACCCGGTCGACCAGGCCGGGCAGGGTGGCGAGGCTCGGCTGGGGGGCCAGCTCGGCGTGCGGCTCGGTGCGCACCAGCCCGAGCAGGCGGCGCATCTCGGCGAGGGACGCGCGGCCGGTCGTGACGATGTTGGCCAGCGCCGCCTCCGTGCGCTCCGGCTGGCGGTTCAGCACGGCCTTGGCCCCCTGCGCCTGCACCACCATCACCGACAGGCCGTGCGCGACGACGTCGTGCAGCTCCCGGGTGATGCGCCCGCGCTCGGCGGCGACGGCGAGCGCGGTGCGCTGCTGCTGCTCGCGCTCGAGGTCGTCGGCGCGGGCCTGCAGCGTCGCGAGATGGGCCCGGCGGGTCCGCGTGCTGTCGGCGACCGCCCAGGTCGCGGCCAGCAGCAGGGCGGGCACGCTTACCGACCGGACGACCCCCAGCAGCAGCGGCAGGGCGTCGCCGTGGGTGATGGCGTACGCCGTCTTGGCCGTGCGATCGCCGAAGCCGGCCGGCGGCCCGCCGTAGTTGCCGGTGAACAGCCCGGTCATGTTCGAGAAGCCGCCGGCGAACAGCACGGCCTCGGCGCCGGCCAGCGCGGCCACGACGGTCCGGCGGGCGTGGTGCGACCCGGCCAGCGTGTACATCGCGACCAGGACGGCGACGTCCATCGGCGGCGACTTCATGAAGCCGTCGAGCATGTGGACGGTCGCCGAGCCCGACGCCAGGAGCAGCGCCGTGAACGGGCGGCGGTGCCGCAGCGGGATCGCGACGGCGGCCGGCACGCCGGCCAGGCACCACCAGAAGACGTGGGCGTGCCAGGCCGTCACCGAGCCGAACGTGTCGAGCACCTTGACGTCCGGCCGGTTGAACAACAGGAAGGCGTCGCTCCAGAGCAGGGTCGCGGCGGCGAGCACGACGACGAGCGCCACGTCCAGAAGGATCCGGCGGCGCTCCGGACTGTGCGGCATCGGCCCAGCCTACGTGGGTGCGCGGGGCCGGACATCCGTCGAACGACAGATGCCGGGGTCGGCCGGCGGCCAGACGCGCACGGCGGTTCCGGCGACGATCCTGGGCGGTATGACACGTCGACCGTTCGTGGTGATCGCCCTGCTGGCCGTGCTGGCCGGCGGCGCGTCCGCCTGCTCCTCCGGCTCCGGCGGCCCGGGGGCGTCGCCGAGTGCGAGCTTCGACTCGGAGCGGGCGCTGAGCATCGGGCGCCGGTTCGCGCAGTGCGCCCGGGACCACGGTTACCCCGCCTTCCCCGATCCGGTGATCCAGAACGGCGACCTCGCCTGGCCGGGCGAGGTGCCCGACCTCAAGGAGCAGATCCGCACCATCATGGAGCAGCCCGAGTGCAAGGCGATCATGGACGAGTCGATTTCGCTCGGCGATCCCCACCGGGACACGACGCCCAGCGCCCAGGACATGGAGAAGCTGCGCGCGTTCGCCAAGTGCATGCGCGACCAGGGCATCGAAGGCTTCCCCGACCCGAAGCCCGACGGCACCTTCCCGCTCGTCGGCACGCCGCTGGAGCAGGAGGGCAAGTCGGAGCGGGTACTCACCGCGATCGACGCCTGCAAGCACCTGTACGACAAGAAGATCGCGATCTCGTGAAGGGCCGCCCGTGGACGGTCGTCGCCGCGGTGCTCGCGGTGGCGGCCGGGCTTATCGGCTGGGCGGTGACCCGCAGGCCCTCGGCCGCGCCGGTCGCCGCGCCGCAGCTGCGCACGACGACCGCGCCGGTGGCCCGCGGCGACGTGACGGCCCGCGTCCAGGTCGCCGGCACGCTGGGCTTCGACGGCACGTACACCATCGTCAACCAGCTGCCCGGCGGCGTGGTGACCGCCGTGGCCACGCCCGGCACGGCGGTCGTGCGCGGCGCGGACCTGTACGCGGTCGCCGGCGTGCCCGCCGTGCTGCTCTACGGCACCACGCCCGCCTACCGCGACCTCGCCCTCGGCATGAGCGACGGCGCCGACGTGCTGCAGCTCGAGCAGAACCTCGTCGAGCTCGGCCTGGACCCGCAGCACGGCATCACCGTCGACCGGCACTTCGGCGACGCCACGGCGACGGCGATCCGGCGCTGGCAGAAGGCGCGGGGCCTGCCCGTGGCCGAGCGCACCGGCGCGCTGCCGCTCGGCCAGGTCGTGTTCCTCCCCGGTGCGCTGCGCGTCGGCGACGCCGTCGTCGCGCCCGGGGGCACGGCCGGGCCGGGCGCGCCGGTGCTGTCGGTGTCGTCGACCGCGCGCGTGGTCCGGGTCGCGCTCACCGCCTCCCGGCAGGCCAGTGTCCACCCCGGCGACCCGGTCAAGGTCACCGTTCCGGGGCTGAACACCGCGTTGGACGGCACGGTCCGGGAGGTCGGCACCGTGGCCACGGCGGCCACCGAGGGCAACGGGCCCCCCGGGCCGGCGACGGTACCGATGGTCGTCACCGTCACCCTGCCGCCCGGCGCGCCGGTGCTCGACCAGGCACCCGTGCAGGTCGCGATCACCGGGGCGCAGCGCCGCAACGTGCTGCTCGTGCCGGTGACAGCGCTGCTCGCCGGCGCCGCGGGCGGCTACCAGGTCGCCGTCGTGGACGGCGCCGGGCGGCGGCTCGTGACCGTGCAGACCGGGCTGTTCGACGAGAACGCGGGCACCGTCGAGGTCACCGGCGACGGGCTGACCGTGGGCGTGCGGGTCGAGGTGCCGGCCTCGTGAACGACGCCGTGCTGTGCCTGAGCGACGCCGGCCGCACCTACCCCGGCACGCCACCGGTCGAGTCGCTGCGCGGGGTGGACCTCACCGTCGGTACCGGCGAAATGGTGGCCGTCGTCGGCCCCTCCGGCTCCGGCAAGACCACCCTGCTCAACCTCGCCGCCGGGCTCGACCGGCCGACCTCCGGCTCGGTCCGGTTGGCCGGCCGCGCCGTCGGTGACCTCACCGATCGGCAGCTGTCCGGCCTGCGCGCCCACGCGCTCGGGGTGGTGTTCCAACAGTTCTTCCTGCTCGACCAGCTGTCCTCTGTGGACAACGTCGCCAACGGCCTGCTGTACCGCGGTGTGCCCGCGCGGCAGCGCCGGCGGGCGGCCGCCGAGGCCCTCGACCGGGTCGGCCTGAGCCACCGGGCCGCGCACCCGGCCGGCAAGCTCTCCGGCGGCGAACGCCAGCGCGTGGCCATCGCAAGGGCCATCGTCGGCCGCCCGGCGCTCGTCCTGGCCGACGAGCCGACCGGGAACCTCGACAGCGCCAACGGCGCCCAGATCCTCGCCCTGCTGCAGGACCTGCACGCCGACGGCGTGACCCTGCTCGTCATCACGCACGACGCCACCGTCGCCGGCGCCTGCCCGCGCCGGGTCGACCTCCGCGACGGCCGGGTCGTCGCCGACACCGGACGGACCGCATGAGATCCCGGGTACGCGCCGCCGACCTGCTCCCCCTGGCCACCATCGGCATCCGCAGCCGCGCCCTGCGCGCCGCCCTGTCCACCCTCGGCATCGCGATCGGCATCGCGGCCATCGCCGGCGTGCTCGGCATCACCCGCTCCAGCCAGGCCGACCTGCTCTCGCGCATCGACCGGCTCGGCACCGACCTGCTCACCGTGGCCAACGGCACCCGCGTCGGCGGCGACGAGGCCAAGCTGCCGCCCACCGCGCCCGCGGGTGTCGCCCGCACGCCCGGCGTGCAGAAGATCACCGCCACCGCGGCCATCGCCCACGTCCAGGTCTTCCGCACCGACCGGATCCCGGCGTACCGCGGGGGCGGCATCGAGGTGCGCGCGACCGACACGTCGCTGCTCGACACGCTCGACGGGCACCTCGACACCGGGGTCTTCCTCAACGACGCGACGCAGCGGTACCCGGTGGTGGTGCTCGGCCACGACGCCGCGTCCGCCCTCGGCATCGTCCGCGTGGACCCCGGCACCCGGGTCTGGGTGGGCGAGCACTGGTTCGCCGTGGCCGGCATCCTGCGCCCGTTCGAGCTCGCACCGGAGGTCGACCGTGCCGTGCTCATCGGCCTGCCCGTCGCCGCGGACTACTTCGGCTACGACGGCCACCCGACCCGCCTGTACGTGCGCACCGACACCGCCCGCACGGCCCAGGTCGCCACCATGCTGGCCCGCGCGGCCAACCCGATGGAGCCCAGCAGCGTCGCGGTGAGCCGCCCGTCGGACGCCCTCGCCTCCCGCCTGCTCGTCGCCGACTCGACCACGGCCCTGCTGCTCGGCCTGGGCGCCGTGGCCCTGCTCGTCGGCGGCGTCGGCATCGCCAACGTGATGGTCATCTCGGTCCTCGAACGGCGCACCGAGATCGGCCTGCGCCGGGCCCTCGGCGCCGCGCGCGGGCACATCGCCGTGCAGTTCCTCGGCGAGTCGCTGCTGCTGTCGGCCCTCGGCGGCGTGGGGGGCACCGTCCTGGCCGCGGTCGTCACGTACGCCGTCGCGACCTACCGCGGCTGGCAACCGCTGCTGCCGGCGACGGGGGTGTGGGCGGGGCTCGGCGCCGCGCTGGTCATCGGAGCGGTGGCGGGCCTCTACCCGGCGACGAGGGCCGCCCGCCTCAACCCCACCGACGCCCTGCGCACGTCCTGAGGGCCGGTCGTCACCCGGTCAGGGCGGCGGTCAGCAGCGGGGTCAGCAGCTTGACGTAGCTGGCCGTGACGTGGCTGCCGTCGCGGTACACGAGGGTGTTGCCGATGATCGCCGGGCACAGCGTGTCGGTGCAGAACCACTCGGTC
Organism: Dactylosporangium sp. NPDC049140; assembly: GCF_040648435.1. Lineage (NCBI taxonomy): Bacteria > Bacillati > Actinomycetota > Actinomycetes > Micromonosporales > Micromonosporaceae > Dactylosporangium > Dactylosporangium sp. NPDC049140. The sequence continues at coordinate 59,390 of NZ_JBEZDS010000061.1, forward strand.
GGGTCCAGGACGGAGATGCCCGCGGGCTGGGCCGCGGTCTCGATCGCGGTCTTGCGCGCGGCGTACTCGGCGGTCGGCACCTTGAGCGCGCACTGCTGGACCGCCGCCGGGTGCTGGGCGACGCAGTCCGGCACGCTCACGCCGCGCGGGTCCGGGGTGTCCTGCATGATGATCGGGCGGGCGCCGAGCTGGGCGAGCCTCGTGGCGGAGGCGACGGTGGCCTGGGCCCAGGCCGTGTCGGCGTGGGCCTTGTCGACGGTCGGCGCGCCCTGGCCGTTGACCGGCGGGTCGGTGTAGGTGCGGGTCGAGAGGAGTACGAGCGCGGGCTTGAGCTTTTTGATCAATGCGAAGGCGTCCTCGCGCCAGTCGGCGCACTCGGTGTACGCGCGCCGGGAGTTGATTTTGATCGTCAGCGCGGCGGCCGGGGTGCACCCGCTCTTCGCGAGGACCACGAGCCGCCACTGCTTCTTCTTGGCGACGGCGTCCATCGCGTCGAACCACTGCTCGGTGTGCGAGTCGCCGAACAGCACGACGGTGGTCGGGGCGTTCGGGACGCCGTGGCGGTCGCAGCCCAGGGCGACGGCGGGCGCGGTCGCGGAATCGTCGAGGGAGGCCAGGCAGCCCTTGTCCTGGGGCAGGTCCTTGCCGGCCGCGGTCACGGGCGGGACGAGGTTCTGCGGCATGGCGGCGACGGACGCGCTGGTCCGGATGAGCTCGAGCAGGTGCTGGCGGGCCTCGGCGAGCTGCTGCGCGTCGGAGACGACCGCGGCGGTGTCCTGCGCGGTGCCCTCGCCCTGGACCCGCATCGGCAGGCCCATGAAGATCACCGAGGCGCCGACGGCCAGGGCCGTCGTGGTCACGCCGAGGAACAGCCCCCGCCGCGGCCGGCGCTTGAACACGGGGTGGAACCGGATCGGGTTCTCCACCAGCAGCAGCGACAGCCGCGCCGGGATCAGCGCGCCCGCGGCGACGGCCACCCGTACCCAGACGTTGAGCTCCTGCCCGGCGATGTGCGGGGCGAGGATCAGCAGCGGCCAGTGCCACAGGTACCAGCTGTACGACAGCTTGCCGAACCACTGGAACAGGCCCGTGCGCAGCAGGACCCCGGCGCCGTACGCCGGTGCCGCGCAGCCCCCGGCGATGACCAGCGCCGCGCCGGCCACGGGCAGCAGCGCCGCCTTGCCCGGGAACACGGTCGTCTCGCTGTACCGCAGCGCCGCCGCCACGATCATGACGAGCCCGGCCCAGGTGGCCACGGCTCCGACGGCGGCGGGCAGGCGCTCGAGCCGGTCGGCGGCGAGCGCGACGAGCGCCCCGGCGGCCAGCTCCCAGGCGCGGGCCTGGATGCCGAAGTACGCCCAGGGCTGGGCGTGACCGGTCTGCCACACACAGATACCGAACGACACCGCGGCCAGCCCGGTCAGCGCGAGCGCTGCCGACAGCCGGCTCGGCCGCCCGCGGCGCATCCAGGCCGCCGACGCGGCGACGAGCAGGAGGGGCCAGATGAAGTAGTACTGCTCCTCGACCGCGAGCGACCAGAAGTGCTGCAGCGGGGAGGGCTCGCGTTCGGCGGAGAGGTAGTCCGTGCCCTGCACCGCCAGCCGGACGTTGATGCCGTACGCGGCGGCGGTGAGCGCGTCGATCGAGACGGCTTTCGCCGCAATGGGTGACATCCATGCCCAGGCCGCCGCGACGGTGGTCAGCACCACCACGGTGGAGGCGGGCAGCAGCCGGACCATGCGCCGGCCGTAGAACGCGCCGAACCGGATGCGTCCGGTCTTCTGCAGCTCCCGGAACAGGTGCAGCGTGATGAGGAAGCCGGAGATCACGAAGAACACGTCGACGCCGACGTAACCGCCGGTGATCCGCCCGACACCGGCGTGGTCGGCCACGACCAGCAGGACGGCTACGGCCCGTAACCCCTCGATGTCGGGGCGGAACCGCCGCTGCTTCGGCTCCGCGCGGGCCGCCGCCCGCGGGGGTGCGGGCGCCGGGCGCCGGGCCGGGGCCGGACGCGCCGGGTAGTAGGTGGTCACCGACCGCGTCCCAGGCTGCGCACCGCAACACGGTAGCGGCCCTCGCGCCGCGGCCCAAGCGGGGGTTACCCGGATCTGGCCGCTGGTCAGGCGGTTGCTCACGATGAAACGGCCCGGCCGGGGTCCGGCCGGGCCGTATCCCCGGTGCGGTCAGTTCACCGCGATGGCGAACACCGCGAAACCGGCCACGTCGGGCAGCGTGATGGAGGCGATCTGGGCCCCCGTCACCGACAACGGCTGGCCGTTGTCGAGCAGCTGCGCCGGCGTGGTCGCGAACATGTACACCGTGTGCATGTCCTTGACGCCGTTGGCGTCGACCCGGTAGGCGCTGCTGGCCACGATCGTGTTGCCGGCGTCCACGCCCCAGGCGCCGTTGCCGAGCGTCCAGTCGGAGAACCGGACGTTTATCGACTGGGTGTGGCCGTTCGTATAGGTGATCTTCATGGTGGCGGCCGCGCCTCCGGCGACGGTCGTCGCCGAGCCGAGGAACGAGATGTGGTCCGCGAACGTGCCGCTGCTGTCCACCGGCGCCGGCAGGACCGTTCCCTTGGCGGGCCAGGCGTCGAACGCGCCCACGGAGCAAGGGCGCACGGTGAAGACGTCGCCGTTGGGCATGAGCAGGGACTGCCCCGGGGCCACGCCCAGCGCGCAGCCCGACCACGGGCAGGAGGAGGTCACCCCGGTCGCGAGGGTCGCGGCGGCGAGGGCCGGAGCGCTGTAGGACTGGCCGCCGAACAGGGTCGAGTACCACGAGGCATCGGCGTTGATGCCACTGTTGCGCGGTGGTGCGTACGAGGATCCGAGGGCGAGTTCGTGCGAGCCCCAGGCGGCCTGCGAGACGGGCCGGCCGGCCGTGCTCGCCCATGTCGTCTTGCCGGCGGCGGTGTGCGCGTTGTAGACGTTGAGCGCGCCGTCGGCCACCGCCCAGAGCGCCCAGTTGCCGTTGGGGTCGACCCGTCCGGTCGTGGCGACCAGCGGGTAGGTGGCGTCGAGGCCCTTACCGGCGTAGACCACGGACGTGGACAGGGTTACGTCGATGGGGCTGGTGGCGTTCGGGAACATCACGATGTTGCCGTTGCCGATGTCCCGGGCGAAGACAGACGTGCCGGCGACGCCCGGCACCGTGCCCGCGCCGAGCAGCTGCATCTGGTCCCACTCCCAGGTGCCCGCGTTGCTCGAGATGAGGGTGGGCGCCGCGAAGCCGATCGCGCCGCTGGTCGGCGTGTAGAGCCAGAGCCGGGTGGCGCCGGCGTAGAACTCGACGGTGAGCAGGTCCGGACGGGCCCCGGGCGAGGTCGGTACCGCGATCGCCTGGGTCACCGAGGACCAGTCGGCGCCGTTGTAGCCCGCGCACGTGGCACAGGCCGGCTTGCCGATGTCCGTCGTCATCGTCCAGGTGATGCCGTTGCCGGCGGCGTTCTGGGCGACGGCGAGGTTGCCGTTCTGCACGATGACCAGGTCGTCCGTGTTGTTGCCGCTGAACGACCCGCCGTGCGCCACGAGGGCCCCGGCGAAGGTGCCGCCCGGCCACAGGGTGTCCTGGTTGTAGGCCAGCAGCACCCGGCCGCCGTACTGCAGCGGATCGGTCCCGGTGTTGCCGCTGGGATCCGGCGAGACGACGTCCGGGTTGGAGAAGATGCGGACGTTCCCGGCGGCGTCGATCGAGACGAGGTCGGGCTTGTTGTCGCCGTTGAGGTCGCCGGCCGTGCCGGGCGTGTAGGCGCCGAACGCCGACTGCTGGACGTAGAAGTCGTAGTGCACCGGCTGCGAGACGTTGCCGGCCGCGTCGACCGTCTGGACCCAGACGGTGTTGGTACCCCAGCGCAGCGCCGACAGGGGGACCGTCAGGGTCGCCGAGCCGCCGGCGGCCGCGATGGCCTGCTGCCCGTTGCCGCCGGAGGCGATGCCGGTGCCGTTGACGTTGTAGTTGAAGGATGCGACCCCGCTGGGGTTGTTGCCGCCGTCCGACGCCGTCAGGGTGAGCGTGCCGGAGCCGCCGGCGGTCACGGTCGTCGGGCCCTGGGGTGGGTAGGCGGTGCTGCTGACCGACGGTGCGCCGGGTGCGGTGGCGTCGTACTGGAAGTAGCAGATGGCGGTGGCTGG
>NZ_JBEZDS010000062.1:0-62951 GCF_040648435.1 Dactylosporangium sp. NPDC049140
GGCAGCGACGTGCCCGGGGTCTGCCCGTTGATCCAGGTCGCGCCGCTGCTGTTGGTGCGCTGCGACGGCACGAACACCTTGTAGCCCGACGCGTCGGCGTACAGGTACGGCTTCTCCTGCGTCACCGGCGAGGTGGGCAGGGTGGTGTACGGCGGGTTCGGGAAGCTGTTCGCCGGAGCACCCTGGACGCCCGAGAACACCATGTTCCACACGGAGCCGTTCCAGCTGCCGATGGTGGAGTCGCGGGTGAACCACTGCTGCTGCGAGCAGGGGTTGATGTTGCCGCTGATGCGCGAGTCGGCGATGTACCCGCCGGACGCCCAGCCGCAGTTCGGCGACGCGAGGGTCATGCCGCCGTGCACGTCGATGCGGCGGAACGGCGCGGCCTGCGCGACGGCCCAGCGGTCGACCCCGGAGACCGGGTAGATCGACAGGTTCTCGGCCGAGCGCCAGAAGTTCTGGGTCGCGTTGCCCTGCATCCAGCCCGCGTCGACGGTGATGTCGCCGTGGATCTGCACGTCCTGCGGGTTCTGGCCGAGGCCGTTGATCGACGTGTAGAAGCCGATCTGGGCGTTCAGGCCGCTGTAGGAGCCCGGCTTGAACAGGAACTGGTAGCGCTCGTTGCCGAACTGGTTCTGCTCCTGCTGGGTGAAGACCTGGTCCAGCTTCGCCTGGATGGTGGCGGAGGACTGGCTCGGGTCGAACACGATGACGTTCGAACCCAGGTCGCCGCCGCCGGGCAGCTGCGGGCCGGTCGGGGTCGGGGTCGGCGTCGGGCTGGTGGTCGGCGAGGGCGACGAGGTCGTCGGTCCGGTGCCGCCGGTGTTCACGATGAACTCCCACGCCGAGTAGCCGTAGCCGGTGCCGCGCGCGGTGCCGTACAGGCGGATGTAGCGCCCGGAGCCGCTCAGGCCGCTGAGGACCTGGTTGCCGCCCGTGCCGCCGGTGACCGTCTTGATGGTCGCCCACGTGTTGCCGTCGGCGGACGTCTGGATCTGGAAGTCCTTGCCGTAGGCGGCCTCCCAGTTGATCGTCACCTGACAGATCGACTGGGTGGAGCCGAGGTCGACGCTCAGCCACTGCGGGTCGCTCGCCGCGCTCGACCAGCGGGTGCCGCCGTTGCCGTCGACGGCCGCGGAGGCCGGGGTGCCGGCGTTCTCGGTGCTGGAGGCGGTGGCCGTCTTGCCCTGGGCCGCGTTGGTGGCGGTGTTGCACGGACCCGAGGACGGGTTGGTGCCGGGGTAGGAGCCGAACACCTGGAACTCGTACAGCGAGTAGCCGTAGCCGGTGGCGCGGGCCGTGCCGTTCATCCGCACGTAGCGGCCGCTACCGGTGACGCTCAGGGTCTGCGAGCCGCCGGTGCTCGTGGTGGTCGAGTAGACGTTCGTCCACGTGTTGCCGTCGTCGGACGTCTGGATCTGGTACGCCGTCGCGTAGGCGGCCTCCCAGAACAGCTTGACCTGCGAGATCGTGGCCGTCTGGCCGAGGTCGACGCGAATCCACTGCGGGTCGCTGAACGCGCTGGACCAGCGGGTGCCGGTGGTGTTGCCGTCGAACGCGGCGGACGCGGGGGTGCCGGCGTTCTCGTCGGAGGACGACAGCGCCGGCTTGCCCTGCGAGATCAGGGTGTCGGCGGCCGAGGCCGTCAGGGTCGTCGTGATCGCGTACGTCACCAGCACCACGAGCGCGGCGATGGCGGCGATGATCAGATTTCGGCGGCGGTTCGCCGTTGGCGGTGCGGCGGTGTGCATAGCTGCTCCTGTTTCAGGGCATGGCGGCAGCCGGACGGTCCACCGCGGGGGTGCGGTGGTCGCACTTGTGCTCCGGCCGTCGGGGTGTCAGGCTCACCGGACCGGGAACGGGCGGCCCGGGAACCGGGGTGAGGTTCGGAGAGCGCTCTCCAAGACGAGAGTCATCCGTAGCAGCCCCGGTGTCAAGAGGCCCACGGTTCCGGAACTGAAAATCTAGAGAGCGCTCTCTAGGAGCGAGCCCTCGGATCGAACCCTGTACTCGACCCCGGCGTCCCGCGCGAACCGGGCCACGGCCTCGGCGAACGCCCGGGATCGGTGGTCGTCGACTCCGGTCGGCGGGTCGACGATCACGGCGCTGAACGGCAGCGCGCTCAGCAGATCGAGCCGTACCGTTCCGGTGCCGGTGTTGTCCAGGGCGAGCCCGACCCCGGCCGCCCGCAGCTCGCGCATGACCCGCGGCAGCACGCCGTCGTCGGCCAGCTGCGCCGCCGGCAGCGCGAGGGTCAGCCCGTCCGGCGTCAGCCCGGCCTCGGCCAGCAGACCGGTCAGCTCGGCCGCGAACCCGGGCGAGACGAGCGCGGCCCGGCCCACCTCGAGCGTGAACGGCGGGCGCGCCTCGGCGATCGCCCGCCGCAGATCGGCCAGGCGCGATTCGGGCGTCATCAGCAGCCCGCTCAGATCCGGGGTGTACCGCGCGTGCGTGCCCTTCCCCCGCCGCTTCGCCGCGTACATGGCGATGTCGGCGTGGCGGAGCAGGTCCTGGGCGCCCTCGCCCTCGGCCCGGACCGCGACCCCGACGCTGGCCGTCACCGTGAGCACGTGCCCGTGGGTGTGCACGGGCCGCTCGAGCTCGGCGAGGATGCGCGCCGGGATGCCCTCCAGGCCGTCCGCGGGGCCGTCGGGCACCAGCACCGCGAACTCGTCGCCGCCGAGGCGGGCCACGAGATCGGTCGGGCGTACCGCGGCGCGCAGGCGGCGGCCGACCTCCACGAGCAGCCCGTCGCCGACCGGGTGGCCGAGCGTGTCGTTCACCGCCTTGAAGTCGTCGAGGTCGACCAGGACGGCCGCGCCCGCGTGCTCCAGGTGCTCGTTGAACAGCGCCCGGTTCGGCAGCCCGGTGAGCGCGTCGTGCGTCGCCTGCTCGCGCAGGAGCCACTGGTGCTCGCGCAGCGACCGCAGCAGCCCGTCGTTGTCGGCGAAGGCGAGCAGCTGCCGGGCGACCACGGCGGCGGTGGCCACGACGGCGCCGAAGAGCACCGGCAGGGTGCCGCCGCCCGCGACCGTGACGGCGACGAGGAGGAGGTTGACGGCGGCGACGGCGAGGTACGGCAGGACGGAGTAGGGCCGCCTCCGCCGCAACGGGGTCGCCGGGGCCGCCCCCGCCCGGCGCGCCTGCAGCACGCCGGCGACCGCGACCATCAGGGCCTCGCACATGGTGACGAGGTCGGACACGCCGGCGAGACGGGGGCCGTCCAGCAGCGGTACCAGTGCGGAGCCCACCGAACCGATCAGCACGACGAGCGCGAGCGCCCGCAGCGCCCGCCTGTCGACGGCCGCCACCCCGGCCAGGATGAGCTTGACGACGGCCAGCACCGCGAGCAGGCACAGCACGCTCAGCACGAGCAGGGCGAGCACCCGCGGCAGCGGCGCGCCGGCGATGGGGCGCAGCACGAACTGCCACAGGAACGTCGCCGAGCACACCAGCACGGTGGCGGCGTCGAGCCCCAGCCGCAGCCAGTCGCCGCGGCCGCGGACCCGGGTCGGCAGGCGCAGCAGGGCCCAGAGCACGAGCAGCAGCGCGACGCCGAGCAGCCCGACGGCGGCGAAGAGCAGCGGGCCGGTCTTGCGCCCGCCCAGGCTGGCCTCGGTGAACGGGCCGGTCGACGGGGCGATGAGCAGCGCCGCGACGGCGAGGTGGCGCCAGAACCGGCGCCCGGCCGGCTCGAGCCCGGGGGTGCGGGCGGCGGCCAGCAGGTACATGCCCCCGATCGCGAGCCCGATCGCGCCCGGCAGCCAGCCCAGCACGAGGCCGCCCTCGAAGCCGGCGAGCCGGAACAGGCCCCAGCCCACGGCGACGGCGAACAGCGGCGCGTACACGGCGAGCAGCCGGCTGGTCTTCACCGCCTGTCATCACCGCCTTCGCCCCCGGCCGGCGGACTTCCGGCCGTCATACCTTCGGCCGACCGAGTGCCGAGATGAGCGGTATCGCCCACCCATCGCGGGCGGTGCGCACAGGGTAGCGCCCAGTGCAAGGCGCGATCCAGTACGCCGGAAAAGTGGATCATTACTCAGTTTGGCGCCGTGTCGGCCGATACCGCGGCCCAGCTGGGCCGCGACGAGTTCGCGGTGATCCTCGACGGCATGGGCTCCCCCGGCGACGCGGCGTACGTGGCGGGCCGCCTCCTGGCCGCGATCCACCGCCCGGCGCGGGTGGCCGGCGTCGGGCTGACCCCGACCGCGGGCGTGGGCATCGCGTGCTGGCGCAACTACGCCAAGATCGACCAGCTGCTACACGACGCGGACGCCGCCGTGCACGCCGCGAAGCACGCCGGCCCGGGCCGGATCGCCGTCTTCACCGAGGGCGCGGCGAAGGTACTGGATGCCAGATCGCTCGTTTCAGCGCCCGCACCTTCCCTTGCTGGTCCGCGATGAGCGCCTCGGCGGCCTCCTGCACCCGCGCCGTGGTGAGGTCGCCGGTGACGCTCCACCCGCGCATCCCGGTCGCCCGGACGCACACCTTCCCGTCCCGCGACCGTCCACATGCGACGATCCGGGCCCGCTGCCGCACGTACTCCCCGGCCCGTCGCCCGATCGGGGCCGGCTCCCTGGTGAGCCCCGCGCGGCGCAACACTTCGCGGGTGCGCGCCGCCCAGAGCGCCCGGGCGAGCGCCTCGAGATCCCCGGCGTCACCGACTCCATCGACCTCTATCGCTCCTTGCCGGAGCGTGGCTCTGACCCCTCGCACCTGCACGGTGATCACCACCCGAACAACTCCGGCCGATCCGCCAGCACCCGCCCGGTCGCCCGCAGCGCCCGCCGCACCTCGTCCCGCTTGTCGTGGATGTGTCCCCGCAGCTGCGTGATCGCCTCCCGCACCCGGTCGGCGACCTCCACGGGGTCATCGGCACTGAACGTGGTCTGCGGCGCCTCGGCCGGCCCGGTAGCGGCAACCACCTGCGCCAGACCGGCGATCCCCCCGGCGGCGAGCGCGAGCCCACCGGCCACGGGCACCGCCGCGATCGCCGCCACGGACGCGACAACGGTGAAGGTGACCGTCCATTCGGTACGCGTACAGTCCCCGCACGCCCCGACCGCCGCCAGCCCCTGCTCGGCAATCTGATCCGCGTCCTGCCGCGCCCGGACCCAGATCTCCTGCTCGGCCTCGAGCGCGGCCCGCAGCACCACCCCGACGGTGTACTGATTGCGCACGAACGCCGGCCAAGGCTCGACGAACCCGTGCCGGAACCGCTCGGCCGCGTCCCCGGTCCAGTTCCGCAACGCATACTGGAGCTCACCCAGCCTGGGCTCGGCAAGCTCGCCGCGATCCCCGGTGGACAGTCCACGAAGGACACTCTGGACCTGATCGATCTTCGCCTGGGGCACCTCGGGAAAGCCGGCGATGGGCCGAAACGCGTCGGGAAGATCGGCAAACTCCCTCTGAATCGCCCGACGCTTGAACGGATCGCTCCCGGTCCCCCCGACGGCAACAGCGACAGCGAGATCACGCATATCCTCGGCGTGCCGCATAATCAGCTCGTACGTCACCCCGGAAGCACCCCGCTGCCGCCCCGCAGCCGCCGAAACTCGCCCGCAGCCCCGTCATCGGCGCGCGCGTACTCCTCAACGGCCACACAGACGGCAACGCCGGCCTCATTCACCTGCCCGGCCGCGCCGGCGAGCACCCCGACGAGCTGCCGCCGCAGCAACGCCCAGTCGGCATCGTCATGACGGACAACACTCAACTCATCGGCGGCCCGCGCGTACACCCCGGCGAGCGCGGGCAGCCGAAGCCGCCCGACCCGCCACAACTCAAACAGCTCAACACCCAGCACGGCGTCGGAGGCTAAGCCTTCACGCCCCGTTTCTCGACGGCCTTTTGTCCGCTTTTGTGGGCCTCTCAGGCGGGTCCGAGCAGGTCCCACCGGTTCCCGGCAATATCCCGGAACACCACGATCCGCCCGTACTCCTCGACACGCGGTGACCCTTCGATCACCACTCCGTGCTCAACGAGCCGAGCGAAGGCCACATCAAAGTCCTCGACCCGCAGAAAGAACCCGACCCGCCCGGCCGCCTGCTCCCCCACCCCCGCCTCTTGACGCTCCCCATCGGCCCGCGCGAGGAGAATCCCGGTCTGCGCCCCCGGCGGCCGCACGACAACCCACCGCTTCGCCCGCTGCCCGACACTGGTGAGCGAGGGCGAGTCCTCGACGAGCTCGAACCCGAGCACCCCGACGAAGAACTCGATGGCCGGGTCGTACGCGTCCACCACGATCGTGACCAGCTCAAGCCGCATCGGCCGAGCGTAACGGCGTTCACCCGGCGCGAGGGGGATACTGCGTGGGCGGGGGCGGGGGGTGTGCGCTACGCTGTACCGGCTGCTCGCGTGGGGCGGCACCGGGACATAGCGCAGCTTGGTAGCGCACTTGACTGGGGGTCAAGGGGTCGTGGGTTCGAATCCCGCTGTCCCGACAAGTAAAACAGCAGGTCAGGGCCGGTTTTCTCATCACGAGGAACCGGCTTGACTCGTCCTTGGGGACCGCCCGGGAGAAATCCGGGAGAAGATCTTGCGATCGAGCCGGTCATCACGACTCCTCCCGTAGTAGCCCGTCGAGCACCCGGACCGGCGAACCCGGGTACAACCGGCGCCGCTCGGCCAGCGCATCGCGCCAGATCTCGGTCAGGCCGTCGAGCAGCCGCCGGACCATCGCCTTCGTCACGTGCTCGTACAGCGCCGACACGGAGCCGTCCGCGTGCCCCATCTGCGCGTCCATCAGCTTCGGTGACGTGCCCAGCTCCATCATCATCGTCTTGTACGTGTGCCGCAGTCCGTGCGGCGTGAGCCCCGGCGCGATCGGCGCCCAGCAGCATTCCGCGCGGCCCGCCGCGTTGCGGCCCCGGAGCGGCACGCCCGGCCACGGCTCGGCCAGCAGCGGCACCGGACGCTCCGGCTGTGGCGCCTTCGCCGGGAACCTGCCCGTCGCCGCCGGTTGGAACAGCCAGGTCGCGAACCCGCCGCGCCGCCAGTGCGGCGCCGTAGGCCCGTCCACAGCGCCGCGGACGTAGCCCAGGTCCGCAATTGCCTGCTCCACCCGCAGTCGGGTCGCCGCCGCAGCCGTGTCCCGGCCGTTGAGCACCGCCGACACGGTGCCCGTCGACACGCCCGCCCGGCGCGCCACGTCAACCACCCGGGGACCCTGCTGCCGGATCGCCGCCCGGGGCGGACGATGCCCGCTGAACACGTACCGTCGGCCGTGACAGGCACACGCCGCCGGCTCGTTGCGCGTGACCTGTCCGGTCAGCAGCGTCGTCAGGAAGTCCGGCGCGGCAACCGTCCGGTACGAGTCGTCCTTGGGCGGGCAGCGCTCGAACGTCCCGTTGTCCAGTTCGTACAGCTGCCACTCGACCCGGACGGCCTCACCGCGGACGTACTCCGGCTCCAGGCCCACCGTCTCACCCCAGCGCAGCCCCGAGAACCCCATCGCCGTCACGCCCACGAACTCGTCGTCACGGCCGGACAGCAGCGCGGCCCGCTCGGCGATCAGCAGCACCCCGAGCGCGGTCGTCACCGCCTTCTCCGGCGCCCGGTGCCGGGCACGGCCCGCGACCCGCCCCCGGCCCCGCCGCCGGGCCGCCGGGTTGACCGTCGCGCACCCCTCGTCCACGGCATCGGAGAGGATCAGGTGCAGCAGCTTCCGCCACGCCTTGACCGTGCCGTCCGGGTAGCCCGCCGCCCGCTCCGCCCGCTCCCACGCCGTGATGCCCGCCTTGCTCAGCGCCGAACCGTCGTCCGTCTCCGTCGGCAGCGTCGCGAGCTCGAACGCCGGTAGGAGATGCGCCTCGATGTGCGAGCGGTACGTCTGCATCGTGGACGACGCCAGATCCTGCTGCGCGAACCACCGATTGACGTAAGCGCCGAACGTCATCCGGCCAGCCGTGACCGGCCGGTGAGCGCCTGCCCGGACCTGAGCCTCCGCAGCGTCGGCCGCCTGCTTCGCCTCCCGCTTGGTCCGGAACCGCACCGTTGCGCCGGCCTCGTCCTTGACCGTGCCGTACTTGCCCGGCGCGAGCTTGTACCGGGCACGCCAGTACCCGTCGCGCTTCTCACCGAACCCCACAGCGACCTCCCTCCCCCGGCCCGGTCACGCCGCCACCGAGCCCGGCATGTCGCGGCGAGCACGCCGCGGCCGACGGGCGCGCAGCAGCGGTACCGTGTCCGGCACGCCGGGGGCGGCCCGGCGCACAGGAGCCACCGGCGGGACGGCCGGGCCGGTGACGCTGGCCGACACCTCCCGCAGCCGGATGATGGCCGCGATGTGCTCAACGGTGAACTTGTAGGCGCCCCCGGTGCGGGTGTGCGGCGCACGGCCGTCGCGGGCCTCCTTCTTGAGCCACCACGCCGAGCAGCGCAGCATCTCCGCCGCTTCCGCGGCGGTGTAGAGCACGGGGACCGGCGCGCCTATGTCGCGTCCGGGAGCCCCCGCCAGGTCTCGCATGTCCTGCTGTCCTTTCCGCCATTGGGTGTCAAGCCGGGCTTGACGAGGAATCGACGTTCATGCGGCCAGTGCCGCCAGGTCTTGTAGGGCTGCTTCGTGGTGCTCGCGGGCGAGTGCGGCGGAGGTGTTGGCGAGCATCGCGTCGGCGGTGGTGTGCCATCCGGCGCCGACGAAGGCGAGGAAGTTGACGACCAGGACGGTCGGTGTCTCGTCCGGGCCTTCGGTGGGCGGGCCGCTGGTCTCGGTGCGGCGGAAGACGACGCGTTGTTGCCGCAGCATGCTGAAGGTGACCGAGTAGCGGCGGGACTTGGTGAGGAAGTGGCCGCCGAAGCCGAGCATGTGTGCCCAGCGGCGCAGCCTCGTGTACGGGTTCGGAGCCTCGCCCTCATCGGCTTCATCCTCGGCCCCGCCGGGGCGCTCGAGGTGGCACGTCGGGCAGGCGAGCAGCAGGGTGGGCCGGTCGCAGCCGGGGCACGTCCAGGGCTGCCGGGTGCCCGCGGCGGGGCGGCCGAGGCGCCAGCAGGCGTCCAGCAGCCGGGCGGTGTGGTCGCCCTCCGGGTCGGCGTACAGGTCGATGGTGGCGGTGTTGAGCCGTCCGGAGGTGTGGCCGGTGACCTCGGTCGCCTTGGTGGCGTACTTGGCGAGGTACGCGGCGACCATGGCGTCGGTGACCTCGCCGTCCGCGGCGGCCGTGATGACTTTGACGAGCAGCTGCTCACCCCAGCGGACCGGCCAGCCCTCGGGCCGGTCGGGGTGCGGCGGGGTGCGGACGCCGGTGACGGCGGCGGCGTGGGTGACCGCGTCGACCAGGTCGGCGGCGGACAGGCCGGGCGGGGGTGGGACGATCGCGGCTGGGTCGTCGGGGTCGACGCCGTCCAGGCGCACGATGGCGTGGAAGTGCACGACGCCGCGGCGTTGCATCTCGGCGACCTTGCCGAACGACAGCCGGAACGGGTCGACCTCCCGGAAGTTGCCGGTGCGGGTGACGGCGATCGGGAACGGGATGCCACGCTCCGCCGCTCGGCGGCGCAGGAACTTGCGGACCGTGTTGGTGGTCCGGGACCACAGCACGCCGGCGAAGGCGTTCCACACGGCTTGGGCGTCGTGGTCGTAGCAGTCCAGGCACAGCGGCGTCCCGAGGACGCGGTCGGTCTCTTCGTGGCGGGCGAAGCAGACCAGGCGGCGGGCGTGCGGGCAAAACGCGAGCTCGCGGCGGGCGTGGCACGGTTCCGGGCGGCAGTCGCAGCGGCGGCGGTTGCCGCAGGTGTGCCGCTTGACGTGGCGGGTGTGGACCTCGCCGAAGCTCGGGGCGGTCAGCGTGGGGAACACGGCCGGATGCCGGGCCACGTCCTCGGGGACGCCTTTGCCGCCGACGAGCCCGGTCCGTACGAGCTGGTAGGCGTCGCGCTTGTACCGTTCGGAGCAGGCGGGGCAGACGGTGGCGCGGCGGTTGCCGCAGGCCTTGTAGATGACGCCGTCGGGCAGGTCGCGGGTGTTCGTGCGGGCGAGGAGGCGGCCGGTTTCGGCCTCGATGCGGTCCATGGTCCCGGCGAGGCGGATCGGGCGGGTGCAGGCGGCGGCGGGGCGGACGTGGGACAGCCAGTCTTCGAAGTCGGGGCGGGCGGCGCGGCCGATGGCCTGCAGCCGGACGTCACGCGACCGGGCCAGCAGCCCCAGGATGGTTTCCTGGGGTTGCTGGCCGGTGATCGGGTTGGCTGTCATCGGACCGGGTCAGGCCGGGAGGTCGATCGGGTCGCCGGTGATGGCTTCGACGACCGCGGCGACGAGGTCGCGGGCGGCGGGCGGGGTGACAGCGTTGCCGAGCATGCGGACCTTGGACCGCTTGGAGGAGCCGAGCAGGATGTAGCCGGGGGTGAAGGCCATCCCGGCGCGGATCTCGTCGACGCCGAGCATCCGGAATGTGCAGTCCTCCACGGCGATCGCGTCGCCGAGGACGGCGTCGCCCTGCACGGCGGTCTGCACCGGCAGCGGCATGTCGAGCTCGCGCAGGTCGCCGGTGTCGTAGCGGTACAGCAGCTGGTCCCAGCGGATGAGGGACTGGCGTTGCTGGGCGAGGATCGCCCGGAGCGGCTCGCTGACCGGGGTGGACATCTGGCCCTGGTCGCCGCGTGCGGTCATGTTGCGCATGACCAGCGCGTGATGGTTGCCGCTGGCCGTGACCGCATCCAGGGGTTCGGCGGTGACGGGCTTGCTGGCGTTCTGCCCGCGCAGCGGGACGATCAGCGCGTCCTGAGCGCGGGCGGTCTGCGCCCGCAGCGGCACGCCGGCCGGGCGGGCCTGCTTGCCGTCCCGGCCCTCCACCGGCACCAGCAGTGGCGGCACGGTCAGGCCCTCGATCTCGCGGGTGGTCCGTGCTCGCATCGGTGTGGCGGTGGTGCTGGCGGTCTCATTGCGGCCGCCGCCGCAGGGCACGAGCAGCGGCGGGCAGGCCACGGCTTTGGTCGCCGTGGTGGTCTGGACGGTCAGCGGTGCGTCCACCGGCCAGGTCCGCACGCCGGGCCGTCGTTCGAAGGTGTTCCCGGCCGCCTCGACGGTGATGGGCCGGGCGAAGCGGGCCAGGCCCGCAGCGATGCGGGCCATGGTCTTGGGCCGTAGCGGCACCGTCCGGTCGCCGATGCGCTGGCCCGGGATGGTCCAGTCGATGGCGGCGGCGGCGGGCAGCGCGTAGGGCTGGACCGCCCGGCCCCGGCAGGAGACCTGCGGGCACCGGTAGAGGTACTGGGCGCCGTAGCGCATGAGGCGCCGCCCGCCGGGTTTGGCGGTGTAGACGCCGGCCACGTCGCCGCAGCGCGGGCACCAGGCCCGGGGCCGGGTCCACTTGGCGAAGTCCGGGTCTCGGTACTGCTGCCGCCAGAACACGAAGTAGACCCGGTCGCGCAGCTGCGGCGCACCCGGGCCGAGGACGGTCGCGAAGGCGCTGTTGAGGACCACGATGCGGTGCCGGTAGCCGAGGTTGGCCATCCGGCGCAGCCAGGTGTCGAGGTGCTCCCACTTGAGCACGTCGGTGACGTTCTCGACGATCACCGCCCGGTAGCGGTGGACGTCGGTGAAGCGGGGCACGTCCTGCATGAGCATCCGGGAGCGTTGCGCGGCCTCGTCCGGCAGCGGTTCCGGGTCTTCGCCGAACAGGTCCAGCTGGACCGGGCGGCCGTCGTAGTCGCAGCGCTTGCCCTTGGCCACCGACCAGTTCGTGCACTCCGGGGAGAACCAGCCGATGTCGGTACGGGGGTGGCGGTGCGGGTCGATCCGGGTGATGTCCTCCCGGTCGTGGTCAGCGTGCGGGAAGTTGGCGTTGTGGGTGTCCACGGCCAGCTGCCAGTGGTTGGCGGCCATGACGATCCGGACGCCCGGGACCTGTTCCATCCCGGTGGAGGAGCCGCCGGCCCCGCAGAAGTAGTCGGCGACGGTCAGCATCGCGGCACCGCCGGGGCGCCGAGGACCGATGCGCGGACCGCATCAACGACGTCGCGGGCGGCCTGATCGGTTTGCAGGTCCGCCAGCGGGCGGTCCCAGTCGATGCCCGATGCGGCCAGCCGCTCGGCTGCATCGCGGGCCAGGTGGATCGAGGTGGCGAAGACGACGGCACGACCGGTCGGCACATGCGTGACCGCCCAGTAGCCGCCGTCGTAGCACATCGGCGTAGCGGTGGTGCGGTCCGTGTGCATCCCCGGCGTGACCGCGAGATGCGACCCGAACGGCTCACCGAACACGGTCACGCTCGGTGTGCCGTCGGACAGGGTGATGGTGATCTGTGACATGGAAAGGTGCCTCCGTAGGCAGCGAAAATCGGCGAAAAGGGCAGGGCTGGGCCGTGCCCGAAGCGGGAAGCTTCGGGCACGACGCGTCAGAGTCGGGACGTCGTTACCGGGAAGCCGGGACGCGGCGGCCGTTGATCGGCCGGGCCGGGGCGGCGGCGGTCTCGCCGAGCGCGGCGAGGGCCTGAGCGGCGAGCTGGGTCGACTTGCGCAGCTGGACCGCGAGCTGACCGGCGGTGATCGGCGTGCCGTGCTCCGTGCGGTACTGCTCGGCGATCTCACGTGCCCGTTCCAGCAGATCCGGGGACACGATCGGCAGTGCCAGCTGTGCAGCGCCAGGCCGGGCGACAGAGTCTGTGGCGGGCGGTGCCAGCGGCGCAGCCGTCATGGCCGGGCCAGCGGGTACGGGACGGGAGGGGCGGGCAGGCCGGACGGGCGCGGCGGCCGAGGCCGTCGGAGCCGGGGCGGGCTTGGAGACGATCCGGGCCTTCAGGTCCGCCGGGGTCGGCGGTACCGCAGCAGCCGGAGCCGGGCCCGCAACGGGAGCCGGTTCGGCGGGCACGTCGTCCAACGTGGACAGTCGGAAGGAAGGAGCCGGAGCGGCGGCGGGTTGCCATGCCTCCACAGCGGCGGGAATCGCAGGGACAGGAACAGGTATCGGCTTCGGGGCGGGAACGCGCACGGGTTCCAGCGCCGGTCCAGGCGGGACCTGAACAGGACTGGTGTGCGTGTCACTGGGCTGCCGGACAGCGGCGTCGATGCTGCTTTCCCGGCGGAGCAGGGCGCGCATGTGCACGGCCAGACCCGACACGGCGGGCGGGAACATGCCCCCGATCGCCGCAAGGACCGTCTGCCAGACCACATGGGTCAGCGACCAGACGGTCAGCAGGTGGTATGCGGATTGGACAGTGACACCGACGGCCACCGCGAAGTAGGTGTTCTTCCGCGCGAACGCGGCCACCTTCGCCGGGACGGGCGCGGTCCACAGCACCAGTGCCACGACGACATAGCCGTCGACCACGATCGGCATCAGCCACGCCAGGCGCAGCGTCACACCGTGCACGGTCAACGTGTCGGTGAAGCCGGCCAGGGTCGCGAACGCGATCCAGGTCGACGCGGACAAGATGAACGACGCGGTCAGCACCGCCCAGGACGCGAACGCGCCAAGGCGAGGCTCACCCGTGGGGTTCGTCCGGGCCATCAGCGGCCACCCCCCGCCGGAACACGGGGACGGACGCCGCACAACGGGCAACGGCGAGAGGCGCCACCTTGGCGCTTCAGCGACCGCTCGTCACTGCGGGTACCTTCCCAGGTCCGGGCGAGCTGCCAGCCGATCCCAGCGGCGCGAACGACCGCAAGGAGACGGGCACCACGACCGCTGGCGTGCTCGGCGAGCCGGGCTACCAGGTCCGCAGTCCAGCCCGTGTAATGCCGGGCGTGACCGAACGGACGATCGAAGTGCAGCAGGTACACCACACCGGAACAGCTCTGACCGGTCATCGGCAATCGCCTCCGAACAGCCGGAACATGCCGGTCGCCATCGTGTAGTCCCGTGCGGCGTCAGCCACCTCGGGACCGGCGAACCGGCGCAGCGCGTCGAGGACCAGCAAGGCCTCACCACCGTCGCAACGGTTGCGGGTCTCGCACAGCAGGTCCAGCAACAGCGCCACCAGCACGCGGGCGTCAGCCGGAGTACGGCGGTACGCCATCGCGAGCCGATCGGCCGGCGCGGTGAGGGCGCCGTACACGGAGATCCGTTGCGTGCTCATCGGTCACCGACCCAGCGCAGGGCGGTAGCGGTCAGCGCCAGCAGGTCCGCCAGGAACTTGCGCAGCACCTCCGGCGACACGACGTCGCGGAACTGCCGGTGGAACGTGGCGAACTCGACGAGGTCACCGACCTTGCCGGACACCTGCGCCACAAGCTGCAACGCCTCGGCCTCATCGGCGGCGTGCCGGAAGTTCTCAGGCTCGTTGCCGATGACGATCAGCCGGTGCTGCATCGCCACCTCCGCCTGCGTCGCTGCACTGTGCAGCTGCGGCAAGGCAGTGGTGATGACGGTGGACGGGTCCACGGAGCCAGCACGGGCAGCGTCGGTGTACACCTGCGCCAGATCCCGGGCAAGCTGCTGGACGATGTCGGAGTTGGTCATGACGTCGGGTCCTTTCCGATCAGGTCGAACAGGTTCGGGACTGTTCGGTCAGGACAGGACGCCGTGGGGGCCTTCTGCCTGACCGGACGCCGATCCGTGAGGATCGATTTCGGGTCGCGCAGGAAGGCGAGCTGCGCGCCGGTGAGCCGCGCGACCGCCACCTCGTCTTCGGCGCGCCGCTTGAACAGCAGCGGGCGAACCGTGGCGTTGGTCGGGCAGTCGACCGCGTTCAGCGGGTAGCGGTAGCCGCAGGCCGGGCACATCGTCGGGACCGGACTGCCAGGAAAGTGATCGGCAAAGACCTCGACGAGGGTCGTCACCGTGACGCCCATGCCGGCCTCAGTGATGCGCCGGTCTAGCGTCGGACGGTCGGACTTGACGCCGAAACGCATCTGTGCGGCTTGACGGCTAGTGCCGAGCCGCTGCCCGATCTCGTCCCAGGAGTAGGAATACGGGGTCTTGCGCAGCCCACGCACGGCATCACGCAGCACACTGTCCACTTCGGACGACAGCATGGTGAGCATGGCCAAGGCCTCGATGTCGCCAGCGGCGACCCGACGGGCGTACGCGCGCAGGATGCGCCGCACGAACGCGTCGAACTGGTCGTTCTCCACGGCCCGCTTGGCACGCTTCGCACGACGCGGTGTCATGCCGGGCTTGACGGTGCTCTTGCTCATCGCGCGGCCTCCTGGACCGGTGCGACGCTGAACACCCGCAAGACGCCGGGCTCACTGCGCAGGTCGACCCGACCGACCACACACACGCGTGCCTTGTGCGTCAGCGCCTGCCTGGCGCTGTCGAAGTACACCGGGAACACCTCAAGCGGCACCCGACCGGTATCGGTCTGCAGGACCGCCGTGGCCCAGGTCCGCCGCTGGTGCGTCGTCTTCACGTCAACCTCGGTGACGATGCCGTTGATCGCGACCATCTGGCCGTCGGCATCAGCCGCAAAGTGGTAGCAGCCCCGATCCGGGACCGTGCCGCCGTGGTTGACGCAGTTGGACTCCGGCGTGCAGAAGCAGTACCGGTCGCAGGTAGCGCAGTCGTCTGACCGGCCGGGCTCGTGCGCCACACCTTCGTGGCTCGCCGCGGCGGCCTGACGGCGGTACTGCGCCACCAGCCGCTCCCGGATGTCCGGGTCCTCGATCTCGACCAGAAGCTTCCGCTCGCAGAGGCAGCATTCGTGGCACATGAGCACGGACGGCTCACACTCCGCGAGACACCCGACCTCGATCGAGTCCTCGCCGACGGACATGAACCGGTCGCAGCACATCGGGAACATCCCGCCGTGCACGGCCTTCGCCGCCTGCTCCAGCATCGCGGAGACCTCAGCGAAGATGCGGCCCTTCGCGTCGTTGTAGTCGTAGACGTTCAGGCCGAACCGGTGCGACAGGTACAGGTCGAGGAACCCGACCGCCTGCTCGAACGAGCCGAAACCCGGGTCGTCGAACATCTGCGCCGGAGCGTCGACCGGTCCGCCGTAGCAGACGATGCCGACCGCGCCGACCAGGCACGCCGGAGGCGTGAACCGCCCCGACGTGGCGTCGTAGTACTCGCCCTGGTTCCAGCCGTGCCGCTCCAGGTACAGCCGCGTGTCACGCAGCGTCTGCCTCACCTCGGCCGCCGCGTTCCCGCGGTGGCGCTGCTCGGCCGCAGCCTTCATCGACTCCTCGGTCTTGAACAGGTCGGCGAAGTCGGCATTGGGCTCGGCCAGTTCCACCTGCGCCAGGTCGTCCGCGGGACGGATCGACTGGTCTGCCCGGTTCGCGGGCGTGTTGTGGGTAGGCTGCATCGCAGCCACCTCCTTTCAGCTTGGAGGGCTGTGTGGTTGTTGGGACCGGCGGCACCAGGCGCTTTCTCAGGGCGTGGTCCTGGTGTCGTCGGCTTGGCCTGTTGGCGGCCACCGCCCGGGCCGTACGACTACGGCACGGCCCGCACGGAAGCGGCCCAGGTCACTCGTGCCAGTGCGAGATCACGGTGACGCAGCGGCGGCCGACGCCGACGCCGGCCCCGGCCACGGCGAGGAGCACCACGGCCGCGATGCCGAGGACCGGGGCCACCGCCAGCGCCGCCGAACTCCAGATCGCCCAGGCGACGTACCCGACCGCGCCGAGCACGCCCAGGCCGACCACGGCCCCGGCGCCGAGCAGCACACTGCGGAACCGGCGGTCCTGCCGGTCCAGCTCCGCCCGCCGCTCCAGCCAGCGGCGGTAGTCCTGCCGCTGCTGCTCCTCGCGCTGTTCGATCTGCCGGACCCGCCGCTGTACCAGCGCGGCCGTCTCGACATCCAGCGCCCGGCCCGCGGCCTGCGCCGCGGCGAGGGTCGTCCACAGCTCCGTGTCCGGCTGGGCCGGGGCCACGTCCAGGTACGGCACGTAGCGGACCGTGGCCGGGCGCTGCGCCGGAAGATGCTTGCTCATCGTGCGTGCTCCGTTCCAGATGTTGGGGGTCATGCCGCCACGACCGTCAGCTTCGGCCGCGGGGTCGTTTCGTCGAGCAGGCCGCGCAGCTCCGCGGCGTACGCGGCGATCGCCGCGCATGCGCCGTCATCGAGCCACGCGACTTTCACCAGCTCCGGGGCGCCGCCCTCAGCGATCAGCAGGCAGCAGCCCTGGTTCTCAGGGCTGATCGAGTTCGCGGTCCAGCCCCGGCTCGTCCAGCCGTGCCCGAGCACGATGTCCGAAGAACTGTCGTTGGTGGTGCGGAAACACGCCCGCCACGCGAACAGGTCCCGCAGCGACGTGGGGATGATGTCCGAGCTGGGCCGCTGCGTCGCCGCGACGACGATGATCCCGACCGCCCGGCCCCGCGCGACCAGGTCACGCAGCAACGCGGAGAACATCTCCCGCTTCGTCTTGTCCAGCACCGTCGCCGAGTAGTAGGCGATCTCATCGATGCCGAGGAGGATCGGCTTGAACGAGTCCCCCTGCTTGACCTTCCGCCGCAGCCGCCACCGCAGGAACCGGTACCGGTTGTCCATCGCGATCTGCAGCCGCTGCAACGCCGCCAACGCCCCGTCGATGTCCGGGCCGACGAACGCCGCCGCACAGTCCGACCACTGCCCCAGCTCCACCTGCTTGCCGTCCAACAGCACCAGCGTGCAGTCCAGACACAGCGCGGCGTACGCCACGACCAGGTTCAGCAGCGACGACTTCCCGCCGCCCGGCTCACCACCGATGAGCATGTTGCGGTAGATGAACAACACCCGCTTCCGGGCGCCGAACTCGTTGATGCCCAAATCGATCGGGTCGAAAATCGACAGGTCACGCTCCGGCAGCACAGCAGGCCCACGGCGACGTCCGATCGTGCGGAGGTTCACGGCCCGCTACCCGACCCTCACGCCGCCCGCAGCGGCGAACCGGACCCGGCCGGCGCCGCCGCGTTCCACGCCTCGTCCGGCACGTCGTTGGGCAGGAACCCATCCCCGCCCGAGCGGGTCAGCTTCTGCACCTTCGCCGTCGCGAACCGCAACGAGGGGCCGATCTCGTCCACCTCCAGCTGCATCATCGAACGCTTCTCGCCCGCCTCGGTCTCCCACCGCGACAGCCGCAAACGGCCCGTCACGACCACCCGCGCGCCGCGGGTCAACGACTCCGCCACGTGCTCGGCCAGGTCCCGCCACGCCGTACACGGCATGAACAGCGGCTCCCCATCGCGGTACTCATCCCGGTTCTTGTCGAACATCCGCGGCGTCGAGGCCACGGTGAACTTGCACAGCCCCACACCCGAACCCGTGAACCGCAGCTCCGGATCGGCGGTCAGGTTCCCGACCACCGTCACCGTCGTCTCTCCCGACATCACACACTCCTCGATCGTTTGGTTCCGAACGAACCTGCTGGTCGCCCTGCTGGCGGCCACCGCCACACCCGGACCGACGAGCCGGGCATCACGGAAGCGGTCAGCGGCGCGTACGCCCGGGAGCCGCAGGCGCGGGGGCCGCCACCTGCTCGAAATCCAGCGCGAGATCCAAATCGCCGTCCGGCGCGGCCTTCGGCTTCCGTAGCCGCCCGAACACCTCCGCCAGCGGCGACGGCACCTTCTCGGTCAGCGGGTCGCGACGGTTCACGTCGATCTGCAGCAGCGCCGCCGACCGCTTCGACGCCCGCGCCACCCGCACCTCCGACGCCCAGCACGCCACCGCGAGCTTCCCGGTCTTGCCCTCCAAGTCCGCCAGATCCAGACCCGGACGCAGCAACACCCACACCCGCTCACCCGCCAACGTCGGACGCGCCCACAACATCAGCGGATACATCGGCACCCCACCCCGGCCCGTCGCCCGCACGATTCGCGTGAACGACAACCGCAGCCGATGCCGGTCCGACAGACACCAGAACACCGCCGCCGCCCGGCGACGCACCGGCCCGACCAGGCCCAGACCGCCGACCCCGAAGGCCAGCACCGCGAGTCCGCCCCACCAGGCCAGCCATTGCGACAGCCACAGCCACGCCGCCACGACCGCGCTCAGCCCGAGCACCTCGGGCGTCCACCACCACAGCGCCCGCAGCACCGGCCACACCAACACCAGCGCGCCGGCCGCGAACCCGACCACCACACCGATCGGCACACACAGGAACCGCCACAACAGACCCGCGTGCGCCGCGTACATCGCCGCACACGTCAACAGGATTGCCAGCGGCGTCGCCACCAGCACCGTCGTCCGCGCACGCTGCGCAAACGACGCCGACACCTGCGGCTCCACCAGTGCGATCGCGGTCGCTGGCCGCTTCCCAAAAAGATTCATAGACAGAGGTTGCGATGACGGCCGGTGACGAGATCACCACCTAGGTGGACTTCTAGGGACGTCCTTGGTATGGTTAGACGTCCCTGTAGACGTCCCGAGGGGTTTCGATGGCGAACGAGCGGCTACGAGACGCGATGCTGCGCAACGGTCTGGTCCCAGCCACGATCGCTGAGTCGCTCGGCGTTGACCCAAAGACGGTCGAGCGGTGGATCACGCAGGACCGGATTCCGTACCCGAAACACCGCCACGCCATCGCCGCCCTGGTGAAGGAGAGCGCAACGTACCTCTGGCCGAATGCCGTGTCTGGCGAGCGTGCCGCTGAGGTCTCCAAGTCCGAGGTGGTGCAGATCTATCCGCGCCGCGGCGCGGTACCGGCCGATCTCTGGCAACGACTGCTGGACCAGGCGACCGGGCAGATCGGCCTGCTGGCGTACGCCGGCCTATTCCTACCGGAGCAAAACCCCAGGTGGGTCGAGACGCTCAGACTGAAAGCGGCGGGCGGGGCGAAGGTCGAAATTCTGCTCGGCGACCCCGCCAGCTCGCACGTCGCGCAGCGAGGCGCGGACGAAGGCATCGGGGGCGCGATGGCGAGCAAGGTGCACAACGTCCTGGCGTTCTACAAGGAGCTGCGCGGCGAGGACAACGCCGCCATCTACTTCCACGACACGACGCTGTACAACTCGATCTACCGCTTCGATGACGAGATGCTCGTCAACACGCACCTCTACGGGACGCCGGCCGCCTACGCGCCCGTGCTGCACCTTCGGCGGCTCCCCGGCGGCGAGATCTTCGACAACTACGTCGCCAGCTTCAACAGGGTCCTGTCACACGCCCAGGCGGTTTGGCCCGAGGACTGATGGCATGCTCGATGCATGGCCCGCATAGAGCACTTCAACGACCCGCAGGCGCCCGAGCCCAACAGCATCGTGGTCGCGGTGACCGCCTTCGTCCTCGATGACCAGGACCGCGTCCTGCTCATCCACCGCACCGATAACGACCTGTGGGCGCTGCCGGGTGGTGCTCAGGAGTTCGGGGAGTACATCGCGGAAACGGTTGTCCGGGAGACCAAGGAGGAGACCGGGATCGACGTCGAGGTCGACGCGGTTGTCGGCATCTACACGAACCCGAACCACGTCGTGGAGTACACCGACGGCGAAGTGCGGCAGCAGTTCTCCATCTGCTTCCGGGCCAGGCCGGTCGGCGGCACGGAGACCCTCAGCGACGAGAGCAGCGAAGTCTGCTGGATCAGCCGCGCCGACCTAGACGGGTTAACGATCCACCCATCCATGCGCCTCCGGATCGATCACGGCTACGAGGGCCGGTCGGCACCGTACATCGGCTGACGACCAGCGGCCGTCAAATGCGCTTCGGCCCGTCGTACCGCAGCCGTGATCTCGCCGCCGGCTCGCTCGATGAAGCGTGTGACGATGTGATCGGGACCGTACCTCGACGTGATCTCAGCCAGCCGCTCGACCACGTCGAGGTCCTGGCCATCCGGCCCGGTCGTCATGTCGCAGTACCACAGCGCGTCCGCAACCGGAGACTGCTCGCGAGCGAACTCCGCTCCAAGAACGTCTCCCAAGCCCCGCTCGTCCGCCTCAACAAGGGCGCAGGAGTGATGAGCGACCAATGCGGCGACCCGGTCATCGAAGCCCTCGGAGCGCAGCCAGCGCGCACCGTCGAGTGGGTGAAATCCCGTCGCCGCCAGCGCAGGCGCATAGCCGACATCATGCAGCCACGCCGCCGCCGCGAGTACAGCTCCGTCCGGTTCGCTGAACGACGCCGCTACCCGTTCGGCTTTCGCACCGACGGCCTGCACGTGGGTCCAGCGACGCGGCAACGCTTCAGCCAGGCACACCGCAGCGATCCCGCGCGCGCGCTCAACGAGAGATTCCACGATCGCACCTTACGCCGCCGCCCACGCCGGAAGCCTTGCAGCCTTGATCTTGCTTGCGTGACGTCTCCACCACCGATCAGGCGAAACGGGAGCCGACGATGCAGGCTTTCCCACCTCCAGAGGGAGCCCACCGACCGCGTGACCCGAGCCCGGTGACCTGCGCGTACCTGAACCCTCGATCCTCCTGGATGAGAACTTCGGCACCTATTCGGCGAACCCGGTACTTCCCGGTGTTGAAGACCGGACGTCGCACGCAACGCTAGCAGCGGCAACACCTCTCCGTCGGGGTCCGTTGCCGCCGATTTGCCGGGGACCTCGCCGCGACGTCCGGGCCGTACCCCCAACTCACCAGGCCACGCGACAGCCGCTGGCGCGAGCATCGGTCTGAGCCATGGCGGGCATAAGACAGGATAGACATCGCTCGCCTTGCACTTCCGCCCGAGAGAGGACGATGCGTTGACCGGAGCTCGTCTCGAAAGCTTCCGTCACGGTGACAGCGCCGAGCGGTTGGCGGAGTTCATCCTTGGAAGCTTCGCGTTCACCACGGCTGTGCTTCGTCAGGAGGATGTCGGGCACGACTTCCATTGCGTACTGACGGTACGGGACTCGGAGGCCCGCATGCTGCGAGCGGGCCCATCCTTCAGCGTGCAGGTCAAGTCCACCCCGGAGCCGGTGCGGTATTCCAAAAGCTACGAAATTGATTGGATTGTCGACCAGGAAAATCCGTTCTTCCTGTGCGTAGCCGACAGGAAGAACCTACGGTGCGACGTGTACTCGACGTGGAACCGGCTAAACGCCTTTACTCAACATGGTCGCCTCGCAACCGAGTTACTTCCGGACGAGCCGCTTGCGCAGCCCATGTTGGGCGATGACCAGGTTCTACGCGTTCCGCTCGGACCACCAGTTGTTAGCTTGACCGCACAGGAGTCAGTGGGCGACGCTGCGGGTCGTGTCGGCGCCGTCATGCGGCACTGGATCGAGCTGGACCGCCAGAACATTGTGAACAACCATGCTGGCATGCACTGGATCCAAGGCCCAGCGGCGTGGGTAACGAACGAGCCGCCGGGAGCCAAGGACCAGCAGCGGTTCTATTGGAATTCCAAGAACCTGCAAGCATGTATTGACAACTTCGGGCGGTCGGCCGTTGGACTCTTGCTCACGATCGAGAACGCGCGCCGTGACGGCATCACCGATGTGCCGACAGAAATCGTTCTGGATTTGGAGACGGCGTACGCAGCATTCGCTCCGGCGATGGACCTTCGGATCCAGGCGACCTTCGCGCTTGCCAGATGGGCTGCGTCGCAGCGACCGGATCGCGAGTGAGCCAGTAGCGTCGTCCGTCGCGTCAGCGGATGCCGGCCTTCATGTGCCACGGCCACCTCTTTGAATTCCCATTTCAAGAGGAATGTCCTTGATTACATGCATCAGGGCTGACGAAAGTTCTTCGAGCCAAGCCCCAACGGGACACGTCTTCCCTGAATGCTTCTTGAGGAGCCTGTACCAATTGTTGCCGAAAGGGACGAGTTCAAAAATGCTATCTAGGCGCTCGTTTGCGCCTGGAGACAAGTATGGGCCATAGACTATCTGGGTATGGTCAAATTTCTGACGCCATTGATTCGCCTGCCGAATGATTGCAGCGTCGGGTTCGGGGCATTTGCTGTCAGGCTCTTTGTCGTGATGTGTAAAAAAGTGGCTGTCCTCGATTTTGAAAGCCTCAAGAAGTACGTCCCCAAGTGTTCTTGTTACCTCTGCAACGGCGCGCCTCTCAGCTTCTATACGGACCTTTTCCACCTGCTGATCTGCCATGGCGGAAACCTGTATTTCGGCTGCTTGCAAAGCTGCCTTGACTTGCGTTCGAACCCCTATTGCCGTGAAGATTCCACCAACTACGGCGCCAATGAGAGCACTGACAACTCCAGCCCAGAACGCTGCCACATAGACAGGGTGTCATACGCGTGCCACAGCGAAGGTCGGCACACTGTCAAGGCGGCCTTGACGCTCAGTTGGTGAAACGTCTGTTGGCACCCGGTAACGCTGCGGCGGCGGGCGGGGCGGCGCGCTGCCTTGTGCGGGCAGGCCACCGGCCTGCCCGCGACCACCTGCCTGAAGGGTGGCAGAGGCTCTGAGGTCAAGGGCGGCCCGTAGGGCCGTCGCTAGCGACGCGGAGCGCCCTTGACCTCGGAGGAGCGGCCCGATGAACCGCGATCCGCGCCAGCCGCCGGGCGTCGGCCTGGTCGCCGGCGCCAACGACGGCCGTGGGTCCTCGATACCCTCGCGGCGTAGTGGCGCTCTGCCTCGGCGTACCGCTCGGCTTCGTTGCTGTGCCGGTCATCCGTGACACCCTTGCGGCCAGCCGAGGCAGCAACTCACCGCAGGAAGCCCTACTGAGCTTCACCTTCACTTTCGACTCGCCTGCGAACGACACGCTGACCGCGGAGCGATACATCGTCCGCTCCCACCGCAAGACCATGCTGAGGCAGCGCGCCGACTATATCGCCGCGATCGAGGCCACCAACGCCAAGATTCAGGCCCAGGGCCAGGCCGCACGCCTCGCCGAGGCATCCGGCGCGACTTACCCAGCCACGATCGATATCCACGGTGACCACGCCAACGTCAGCATGTACTGGCAAGCCCAAGTCGACTTCGCCAATCCGAAGATCGGCGGGGCCATCGGCTACCAAACCGACGGCAAGCCTTGGACCGCCACAGCCGACCACGAACGCGACGGATGGCGCCTCGCCTCACTCACCATGCCGCCCTGGTGCGGCACCCTCAACGGCGACGGCACCACCACCGGCTACCTCAAGTGCTGACGCGCTCGCACCACGGGCAGCACCGGGAGGAAGGACCACAACAGCGCTTTCAGCAGGAAGTCCGAGCGGCGGAGCAGACCAAATTGATACTTGGTGGAAGTCGACCGTGCCGCCGGAGAACGTCGCGCCGCTGAAGTTGACCGTACCGCTGGAGAACTTCGCGTCGCTGAAATTGAGTGCGCTGCCGGAAAACGTCGCGCCGCCGAGGTAGACGCTGCTGCCGGAGAACGTCGCGCCGGAAAAGTCGACCTTGCCGCCGGAGAACGTTGAGCTGCCGAAGTCGACCGCGCCTCCGGAGAACGTTGAGCTGCCGAAGTCGACCGAGCCTCCGGAGAACGTCGCGTCGCCGAGGTTGACCGTGCCGCCGGAGAACGTCGCGCGGTTCAAGGCGACCCTGCCGCCGGAGAACGTCGCGCCGTTCAAGTCGACCCTGCCGCCGGGGATCTCCACGCCGGTGAACTGGACCGAGCCTCCGGAGAACGTTGCGCCGACGAGGTTGACCGTCCCGCCGGAGAACGTCGCGCCGGAAAAATCGACCCTGCCGCCGGAGAACTTCGCGTCAGCGAACTCGACAAGGGCGTCGGAGAACGTCGCGCCGCCGAAGATGACCAGGCCGCTGGAGAATACCGCGCCGCCAAAGTAGACCCTGCTGCCGGAGAACTTCGCGTGGCCAAAGTGGACCATGCCGCCGGAGAACTTCGCGTGGCCAAAGTGGACCATGCCGCCAGAGAACGTCGCGTCGGCGAAGTAGAGCATGTCGTGTGAGAACGTCGCGCCGCTGAAGTCGAACGTTGTAGCCTGGCCGACCTCGATTTGGCCGAGGTTGCCGCCGTGGAACTCGGCATCGGAGAAGTCGAAGTGGCATCCCTGCCACCGGTCAACGTCGCCGCCCCGCCAGGCCGGGCGTAGATGCTCACGGATGACCCGGATGACGGCGTGGCGAACCTGACGTTCTTCCGCGAGCTCTCGTGGCGTCACCACCTGCACCTCGCCCGGCTTTTCACCCTCAGCCGGAACGGCGTCACCCACAGCCCGCGGCGTAGGCTCCTGATCAGGCCAGGGCATCCGGACATAGGCGCACAGCACGTCAATGCAGGTCTGACGGCCCTCCCGCCAATCGTCGGCCAGCCCCGCCATCGCGTACACCCCGGCCAGCCGGACCGCGGCCTTGTCCGAGCCCAGCTGGTCGGCGGCCTTACCGAAGCGGTCGTTGAACAGCTTGCTCTCTTCCCGGTGCTCGGCCGCCTCGCCCTGGTCCTGCTTTCGATATGCGACCGTCAAGGCCACCACCGCGCCGATCCCTGCCACCACTGACAACACGATTTTCATCGCGTCGAATGTGTTGGACACCGTCCACGACGGCGCAGCCTGCCCGGGCGTTGGCGTGGACGGCACCAGACCAATCGCCGGCCTCCCCAGTGCCCACCACAACAGCGAGCCCATGCCGGACGCGACCCCGACCGCCAAGACCAGCAGCCCACCGACGTGTGCCGACAATGGCAGCCACACCGCGACCGGCTTCCGCCGACCCCGCCGCAGCCGACGCCGCCGCACGACCCACGCCGCCACAGCAGCGCCGCCTAGGACGAACAGCACAACTGGCGACGAGTGCCGCCCTGCCCCGGCGACGGCCGTCGACACCTGGCGATCCCACC
Source organism: Dactylosporangium sp. NPDC049140 (assembly GCF_040648435.1). NCBI lineage: Bacteria > Bacillati > Actinomycetota > Actinomycetes > Micromonosporales > Micromonosporaceae > Dactylosporangium > Dactylosporangium sp. NPDC049140. The sequence goes on from NZ_JBEZDS010000062.1 coordinate 25,499, forward strand.
AACCCGGATCGACGGAGTACACCGCGTAAACCAGTATGAAGACGCCCCACGGCAGCAGCACGGCATGCCACTCTCGCGACAGGAACCACCGCAGTAACGGCAACAACTTGCTAATCGCGTTCATCGCACGCACGCGCACATCTGGTCGACGCCTTGTCTCCATGGAGTCCATTGCATCGATGCCCCGCAAGCGCCGCTTCCCCCGATTGGTCGGCAACACCAGACCCTCCTCGGCGGAGAATCGGACCCACAACAGCAGCCCGAGCACGTCACAAGCAGGCCGAGCTTCCCGCCCGACCTCACACACGCAGTCGTCGCCAGCCGTCGCCGCCGGTCTCCAGACACCGCCTGACCTGCTCCCGCGCCTCCGCCTCGGCATCGAGTCCCACGACGCTATCCGGCCTCTACCCCGCCCTCGGCGACCTCGACCCCGTCCAGCAGCCAACCACCTCTGTCAGCCACAGGTCGCGGCGCGCCAGCCGCCTGTACCGGCCGTTCCACCCGGATCGGGCGCAAACTTTCCATACGTCTTCAAGGCGGCCTTCGGCCGCTCCGCGCCCGCTCGGGAACTCGCCGCGCCTTGCCGCTTCGCTCCCGGCGCGGCGGCCCCCGGCGGACGCGCGCCCACGGCCGCACACGACGATGCCCAGCGTTCGGCGGCCGGCCGGACACTGGGCATCGCTCTTGCGAACTAGACACTCATGGATGCTCGGGATGAACCGAGCTACGTCGCCGTCGTGGCGATGAGACCGGCTTGCCACCATCGGCCATCATGAGCGGGTGGCCGACGACCTGATCACACACACCACGGAAATCGTGGCCAATACCGCTGGTGGAACGGTGGCCCCCGCGGTGACTGCTGCGCTTACCACTGCGGCCCTCGTAACCAAAAACCCTGAGTTGGCGATGCTTTCTGTCCCACTCGGTGCCGCAGGCGGTGCAGTCGTCGAACAAGGATTCAAAGCGGTTGCAGCGATCCTGCGCGATCGGACCCAACGCGTAGGGCTGCTCATCAGGACCGTCGAAGACGAGACTGGTGCACCGATCGACGACCTTCTCGACGGCGGTACAGGCCTCGGCGGCGAGCGGGAACTCTTCGGACACGTGGTGGACGCGGCCACTACGGCCAGAACGGCGTGGAAGATCAAGATGCTGGCGCGGGCGTTCGTTCAAGGCGCTCGTGATGGGGACCGCATCGACGAGACTCTCATGTTTATCAAGCTCGTACGCGACATGGAGGCCGGGCATGCACGCTACCTTGCGGCCCTCTGTCTGCACGCAAGCTCGGTAGCCCAGGCAGTACCCGGGGAGGAGCCAACGGTTGCAGTCGGCCCGGAGCAGCTGCGAGAACAAGACCCCGGCCTGGGTTTGGCCACGCCCATCCTTCGCGAAGAGTTGCAGGCGTGGAAGTTCATCAAGGCCGCCGACGGCAACAAAGAATTCGACCATCTCACAAGGCTCGGCCTGGCTTGCGCTCAGTGGCTGCGTGGCCTGAACGCCTCCGGCGGGTAGGGCCTCCGGCCCTACGACCCGGATCCGGCCTCCGGCGGCCAGGGCCTCCGGCACCTGGACCCGACGCTCTGGGAAGAGGTCGACCCGGCGTACGGCCGCCCTTCCCGTCACGCGCCGAAGGCAACCACACCGCGCCTGCCCGGTCACGGTCGTTCGTCCAGCGGGGCGCTCCACCGTGACCGGGCAGGCGCGGCACGGCAGGGCAAAGCCCGCGCGACGGGAAGAACGACCTTGCAGTAGCAGCTGTATATGAGGCCAGGGTTCCGCCTTCGGCGGCCAGGACCTCCGGCCCTGGACCCGGAGCTCGCGTGGGGGCAGGTCGGGGGCAAACGCTCGACCACCGACCGCCGTGCACCACTTCAGACCAACGGCAACCCCCGCTACGACCAGGGCGTATAGACGAGTCCGCAGGTCCGCGGCGACCTTGGACTTAATTCGGGACGAAGAGTCCGTCGATCCAGGTCTGACCGCTGTTGGATGTACTTCATCCGCCGCGCATCGGCGGACGGTGGCCGATTTAAGGATGGGCCATTCGCAGTTGTGTGTGATGGGGTTTTGACGGTCGGTAGCCGAGAGGATGGCGGGCAGCTGGTGAGTTTGGCGCAGCGGTGGACGTTCGGAGTGCTCGTGACCGTTCTCGGATCGGCCGCAACCTGGACGGCTGTAGCCGCGTGGCCTGGGCATCTCGATACCCAATCCGCAGCAAGTGTCGTCGGTGTGGTCGCCCCGGTGATTTTCGCGGTCATGGGTGTCTGGGCGCAACGCACGGGCGCTCGCGGTGGACCGACCGCTGCGATGAGTCTGGTTCCAGCGCAGCCGCTTGGTTGGGCCGACGGCGGGGAGCAGTTGGTTGTTGGTGATGTGCCAGGACAGGCTGTCGGCTGGCAGGATCGGGTTGATCTGCTGGACCGGTTGACGACAATGAGCGGGCCTGGGCAGACCACGGTGGTCTGTGCCTTGACCGGTCAACGCGGGATCGGTAAGACGCAGCTTGCGGCGGCGTACGCCCGGGCTTGCAAGGCGAGACTGTGGCCGGTGATCGTATGGGCGGTCGCCGAGACCGAAGCCGGAATTATCGCTGGGCTCGACGCTCTGGCCGGCGTGGCAGGGCTGCGGCAGGCCGATACGGATCCGGCTGACGCCGCGCGGGCAGCGCTGGGCTGGCTCCGAGCGCATCGCGGCCCGTGCCTGCTCGTGTACGACAACGCAGTCGACCCAGGACTGATCCGTCGGTACACCCCGAGCGTCGGCGCGGTGCACACGCTCGTAACGACCACACGGGGTGACTTCGACGCGCTTGGCGTGCAACTGATGGTGCGGCCGTTCACAGCAGACGAGGCGAGCACCTATCTGCAGACCCGCACCGGCCTGCGCGATCCGACCGGCGCAGCTCACGTGGCCGAGCAGTTGGGCCGGTTGCCGCTCGCGCTTGCCCAGGCAGGTGCAATCATCGGCCCGCACCGCCGCTACCCCACCCACCACGCATACCTCAACGCACTGGACCGGCTTACCCTCGATGACCTGCTGCCGCCGGCGTGCGGTGACCCGTACCCGCATGGCGCCGCTGAGGCCATCCTGCTCGCCGTGGAGGACCTGCGCGCCGTTGAGCACGCGCGGTCTGCCCGCCACCTGCTCGACCGCCTCGCCGTGCTGGCCCCGACAGGCGCCGATCAAACACTGCTGCGCCACCTCGCCGCTACCCATCACCGCCGTTGTTTCCTGCCCCGTTGGCGCCGTGGCGCAGCGCCGGACCTTAACGCACTCGTCGCCGTACTCGCGCAACGCTCCCTGATTCTGCCCGCGCTCGATGCCGACCGTGTCGTCGTGCACCGCCTCGTCCAGCGGGTAGTGCGGGAACGACTCCAACATCGTCAAACCCTCGACCGAACCATTACCGACGCAGCCGACGCGATCGGCGCCGCTGCAAACGAGCAAGGCGGCCGGTGGGATACCCGCGATCTGATCGCTGACTACACCGAACACGCCCGCGCGCTCGCCGCGCTCCCGGCCGGTACCGCCACCCAACGAACTCTGCTTACGCTGCACGGCGCCTTGCAGCATTGGCTGTCCGAAGTGCACAACTACAGCACCGCCATAGCCGTCGGTACCCAACTCGTCGCCGAGTCGGGACGGGTCCTCGGTCCCGACCACCCCCACACCCTCAACTGGCGCTACAACCTCGCCACCGTCTACCGGCGAGTGGGGCGGCCGGACGAGGCGATCGCCCTGCACGAACGGACCCTCGCCGACCGGGAGCGGGTCCTCGGCCCCGACCACCCCGACACCCTCGACTCCCGCAACAACCTCGCCGCCGCCTACCAGGAAGCGGGGCGGCTGAACGAGGCGATCGCCCTGTACGAACGGACCATCGCCGACCGGGAGCGGGTCCTCGGCCCCGACCACCCCGACACCCTCATCTGCCGCAGCAACCTCGCCATCGCCTACGAGAAAGCGGGGCGGCTGAACGAGGCGATCGCCCTGCACGAACGGACCCTCGCCGACCGGGAGCGGGTCCTCGGCCCCGACCACCCCCGCACCCTCGAATCCCGCAGCAACCTCGCCGTCGCCTACCAGGAAGCGGGGCGGCTGAACGAGGCGATCGCCCTGCACGAACGGACCATCGCCGACCGGGAGCGGGTCCTCGGCCCCGACCACCCCGACACCCTCCACTCCCGCAACAACCTCGCCATCGCCTACCAGGAAGCGGGGCGGCTGAACGAGGCGATCGCCCTGCACGAACGGACCCTCGCCGACCGGGAGCGGGTCCTCGGCCCCGACCACCCCCGCACCCTCGAATCCCGCAGCAACCTCGCCGACAGCTACCAGTCGAAGCGCAATGGCCGGTACCGGCCTTCGCGTTGACGAGCATCGCCCCACCTCGCTTTGCCGGGAGAATACTGGGAGACGATCTTGCTTGCGGAGCTGTTCTTCACTCTCGTAAACCAACAGAGACCAACGCCCTGAGCAGGAGTTAATTCTCCAAGCGCAGGCTTGGAAGCACCTCTGACCATGCTGGGGGTCAAGGGGTCGTGGGTTCGCATCCCGCTGTCCCGACCAGCTAGGGGTTTCCGCAGGTCAGCGACTTGCGGAAGCCCCTTATTCATTGCTCGGCATCACTGCCAGGTCTAGCACGCCGCTATTGGACCCCTTGACTAGGCAGGTTGCCGATGCCGCTCCTGAAGATCAACAAGATCACCGAAGGCCTCGCCCCGGACTGGTCCGGGTTCCTCCGCGACTGGGACCGCTCCCTCCGGGCGGGGAACTACCCGGAGACCACCCGGTACAACTACCTCCTCGCCGCGGCGCAGCTCGCCCGGTACCTCGCCGAGTACTCCCCGACCCGGACGCCGACGACGCCGCCGAAGACCCGACCGCCGTCACCAAGAAGCACATCGAGGCGTTCCAGGCCTGGATGATCGACACTCGGTCCGCGTCGACCGCGTTGAACAAGCACAAGGGGCTGCAGCAGTTCTTCCGGTGGCTGCTCGACGAGGACGAGATCACCCGCTCCCCCATGGACCGCATCCGCCAGCCCAAGACGCCGCAGAAGCTCATCCCGGTCATCCGCGACGACGACACCCGCCGCGTCCTGGACGCCTGCCGCGGCAAGGGCTTCGCCAGCCTCCGCAACGAGGCGATCGTCCGGCTGTACTGCAACACCGGCGCGCGGCTGTCCGAGATCGGCAACCTCCTCGTCGCCGACGTCGATCTCAACACCGAGTCGGTCCACATCCACGGCAAAGGCGCGAAGGACCGCCGCGTCCGGATCGGCCCGAAGACCTCCCGGGCCGTGTCCAAGTACCTCCGCGCCCGCGCCAAGCGGCAGGGCGCCGACGAGGTGCCCGAGCTGTGGCTCGCCGAGCGCGGCCTGAACCCGCTCCGCCCGAACGGCATCAAGATCCCGCTGAAGCGGCTCGGCACGGCGGCCGGGATCGACGGCCTGCACGCGCACCGGTGGCGGCACAACTACGCCCATGAGTGGAAACTCGCCGGCGGCGACACAGGCGACCTCATGCTGCTACTCGGCTGGGCGTCTGACGACATGCCCCGCCACTACGGTGCCAGCGCCGCCGCCGAACGCGCCCAGGAGGTCCAGGTCCGCCTGGGCATCGGCGAGCGGGTCTGAACGGTGGCTAACCCTGGCCAACTACACAGCACGGCGGGCGGCATGCGAACCTGCGGCCCGGTAGCGTCGCATCCGAAGGAGTCGATGACAGTGACCCGCTACGCCATCCACGACGACCGCAACGAACTCATCGCCTGCTGGTCGGCCGGCTACGGCGAGAAAGCCGTAACGGTCACGGCACTGCCGACGACCATGAGCCCATTCGACCGCCTCGTGTTGGCCGAAAGCATGACCCGGCTGTCGTCGGCCCTCTGGCGCTGCTACACGCACCCGGCATCCGCGATGGCCGACACCTCCCCGAACAGTGAGGGCTGGCAGCGCGAACAGACCCGAGCATCGTTTGGCCTCGTCCTCGACGCGATCCGCAAGCCGAACCTGCCGTACGAGAACGGCACGCTCATCGTCTCCTACGATTCGGTCGAGGAGGCCGCGCATCGCATCGGTCGCTCACTCCACACACTGGCTGCGCCCGACGTCACCGCGTCGGTCCTCGCCGATGTCGAGGCTGAACTCGCTGCAGTCGAACAGGCCGAACTTGGCGACCTCACCGGCCGTGCCCAGCAGGCTGTCACGCTGACCCGCGAGGACGTCTCGCCGGTCCAGGTCGCCGCCGCCGATCAACTGTTCGCCAACCACACCCTTGGCACCGACGACCTCTTCCTGCACTACGACCCGACCGCGGCCGCCGTCGCCGCTGCACACTGGCTCACCGCCGCAGCCCAGGTCGTCGAAGACCTCAGCGGCATCCCGGCCGCCAAGGTGGTCGAACGGGCCGACGACATCGAGGCGCTCCCCCACACCACGCCCACTCTCGTCCTCGAGATGACCACCGACGGTCGCACGCCAGCCGACGCTGTCATGACCCTCATCCAAGAGGCCATGCTCGTCGCAGACGGCGAACTCTCCCCGCAAAGCGCCGCTGTCGACGACATCATCGACGCCACCGGCGAACCATTCGCGCCGATCCGGCTCACCACCATCGACCCGAAACGACCGGCTCGCGACCTCCTCGAAGATCTCCTCGCCGGCATTCGCGGCTGCTGGCTGCTCTACGAAGCAGAAGCCACGGAGGATGACGACGCCGATACGTCCTTCGACCTGGCAGTGCGGGACCAGGCCGCTGCGGATCATGATCGCCTGCTTTGAGGCCAGTCGCTCGGAACCCCAAATCTTCTGATCCGTAGACAGAAGTTCAGGGGATCCGAACCGCAACCTTCCGATTACAAGTTGGATGATCAACCGTTCCTCATCCGGAACGCCGCTCCCCTCCCCCGCCTTTGCTCTTCCGGCGGCGAGCAGCTGCGGACCGCTCAGCAAGCTGCAGCATGTAGGCCTTCCTGGCATGGACCGCCATGACGAGACGCACGTCGTCGGACAGTACGCCGTACGGATCGACCTGGCATTCGAAGCGGGCCAGAAATGCGGAGGTCGCCGGGGCCGTACGCGCCGCAGGGTCGGTCGTGTTGGCCCATGACGCGTGCGCGGCGATGCGAGCGCGGCGCGTTCGCTGCTCGGCGGTCAATCGTTCAGACACGCTCACCGATCCTCATTCGCGCTTGGACAACCTGAGCACGCTCAGCGGCGGCGCTGGCGCCGTAGTGGCGCGGCATGTCATCCGACGCCCAGCCGAGCAGCAGCATCAGGTCGCCGGTGTCACCGCCGGCGAGCTTCCACTCGTGGGCGTACGTATGCCGCCACCGGTGCGCGTGCACGTTCGCCACGCCGGCCCTGTGACCGCGACGGCGCCAGCATGATCTTCACACCGTTCGCGGCGAGCGGGACGCCGCCGCGTTCGGCCAGCCACAGCTCCGGCAGGTCCGCGCCTTTGCGACGAGACCGAGCGCGCACGTACCGACTCACCGCCCGGGCCGTCTTCGGGCCGAGTCGCACCCGCCGATCCTTGGCGCCCTTTCCGTGGATGTGCACAACATCGGTGTCGAGATCAACGTCGTCGACCCCGAGGTCCGCGATCTCCGACAGCCGCGCACCGGTGTTGGACAGCATCCGGATGATCGCCTCGTCGCGCAGGTCGATGAAGTGCTTGCCCTCGCACGTCTGCAGGACCAGCTTCGTCTCCCCATCGCCGATAACGGGGACAAGCTTCTTGGCCGTCTTGGGCTGGCGCACGCGAGCCATCGGGTCCTGGGCGATTTCCTCCTCGTCGAGCAACCACCGGAAGAACTGCTGCAGGGCTTTGTGCTTGTTCAGCGCCGTTGACGCCGACCGGGTCACAATCATCCAGGCCTGGAAGTCCTCGACCTGCAGCTTCGTTACCGCCGACACGTCGGCGCAGCTGCCGTCGTTGGTCGCGCTCTGCGGATCGTTCAGATACCGGCCCAGCTGTGCCGCCGCCAGCAGGTAGTTGTACCTCGTCGTCGCCGGGTAGTTGCCCGCACGCAGCGAGCGATCCCAGTCCCGAAGCAGCCCCGCCCAAGCGTCGGGTAACCCGGCCGCCAGTTGGCGGATGTCGGCGACCGTCATCGTGCGCCGGTCCGGGCGTTTCGACCGACCACCAACCACTGCGCAATCACCGACTCAGCTTCGCGCGCGGAAAGGTTTGACGATAGTTGGCCAGGGTTAGCCACGAAGCCCAGTCAGGTGGTGGCCAAGCCGGCCAATGCCTGCGGCGGATCTCGGCCTGGCGAAACAACGCGTGACCGTTCTCGCCGGTATTGGGCAGCAACGGCGGCACGGGGCGTGGTCATGACGGTCGCCGGCACGGCCCGGTCCCACCGGCCGGCGGTGACCTTGACCGCAACCTCCATCGATGCCAGGCCGATGACGCCGAGCGGGACGGCGACGCCGAGCAGAATCAACAGGACCGGGCCGAGGTGCCCGGCGGAGACCGCGTCGCTGCGGCTGACCGACGCGGCGGTCGCGACACTCACGCCGGCGCCATCCAGCGCCTGGGTGCACCGCGTCACGACGCGGGTACGGGTCTGCTCGTCGTGCCGGTCGGTGGCGATGCGCAGCTGCCGTACCTGGATCGGCCGGCCGAGGACGGCGGCGAGCCCCTCCGCCGTGACGTAGGCGCCGCCGCTGCCGACCCCGCGTTCCTCGGCGAGGCCGACAACCTTCCACGACGTCGGCCGGCCGTCAATGAACCACTGGACAACGTCGCCGACGTGCACGCCCGGCACGGTGTTCTCCCCGGGTGACCTGGTCGAGTACCACGCTGCCGGTCTCGCCCGGGATCAGCCAGCCTCCCTCGAGGAGCCGCGGCGTGGGCAGCATCGTGGAGCGAGCCGGCACCGCGTTCACGGACACGCTGCTGCGGCGACGGCGCCAGGCTGGCGGGCCCGCGCTGCCCGCACGACTGTGCGCCATCGACGACATCGAGGTTTGCGGTGGTACTGCAGGACCTCGGACGACTGCGGTCGGGCCTCGCCGATGTTCGCGGCGCATGAGACTGGATCGGAAGTTGACGCATCCGTTCCGCACCCGGCAGGCGCTGGGTGAGCGCCTGCCGGGTGCCGGCTGCTGATGTCCGTTACAGAGGAGGTCAGAAGCCGCTCGTGCCGTTCGGGGTGCCCAGGCCGGTCGGTCCGTCCCACCCGGCGTGGGCGGTGCACCACTGGCTGGTGGGGCAGCTGCCGTTGCTGCCGGACGTCACGTCGTAGAACGAGCCGGCGTGGGCGTACGGGTAGTTGTTGTCGACCGAGGCGGCGTTGCCCGCCAGCGCGTACACACCGGCGATGATCGGCGCGGAGACGCTGGTGCCGCCGAACACCAGCCAGCCGGAACGGCCCTGGTACGCGGTGCTGTCGTAGACCGCGACGCCGGTGTTTGGGTCGGCCACCGCGGACACGTCGGCGACCGCGCGCCGGCTGCAGCCCGTGCCCACGCTGGCCTGGCCGCTGAGCGCGGTGTTGTAGGCGCTGCAGCCGCTGCCGGCGCCGCTCCACACCGTCTCGGTCCAGCCGCGGCTGCCGCCGCCGGACCTGAGGGTGGTGCCGCCGACCGCGGTGACGTAGTGCGACGACGCGGGGTACTCCGCACCGTAGCCGTTGTCGCCGGAGCTGACGGTGATGGCGATGTTTGGGTGGTTGAAGTAGGAGCCGTAGGTGGCGTCGGAGACGTCCGAGCCGCCCCAGCTGTTGCTGATGACGGTCGCGCCCATCGCCGCGGCGCGGTTCTCCGCCGCGCCGAGGTTGGCGAACGAATTGCTGTCCGCCTCGACCAGCAGGATGTGGCAGGCGGGGCAGATGGCCGAGGCCATGTCGAGGTCCAGGGAGATCTCCTGGGCCCAGCCGCCGTTCTTGCGCGGGTACGCTGTGCCGCCGTTCTGGTCGACCTTGCGGAAGCAGCCGTTGGCCGTTGTGCACGCTGGCAGTCCGAACTGCGAGCGGTACACGCCGAGGTCGGCCTCGGCGGTCGGGTCGTCGTAGGCGTCGACGATGGCGATGGTCTGGGTGGCCGAGCCGGTGGACGTCAGGTTGTACGCCGAGCGCAGGTCTGCCGGGCCGTAGCCGGCCGGTGCGGCCAGGGCCGTGACGTCGGTGCGCAGCAGCGCGTGACACGCGGCGGTGCCGGGGACGGGCAGGGCGCACACGCGGACCGCGTGATTGGCGGTGCCGGTGGGCGCGGGGGCCGCCGCGGCGGCCATGCTGACCGGGGCGGCGAGCGTTGCGGTCAGCAACGCCGCCGCGAGGACGGTCAGACGGGAGGTGGTGCGCATGAAACCTCCAAGAGGGTACGGATGCCTGAATAGGCGCCGCCCTCCCCAGAGGCGTTACACGTTCGTCGATGTCTGGCACGAAATGACACGTGTCACTGTCGGGTCTCGCAGTGCCGCGTGGCCGCGACCGGTTCGCGAGGCACGCGCGTCGACCCGGTGGTGCGTGCCGCCAGCGCGGCAAGCACCAGACCGATATCGAACATCTCGCGGTACCGGGCCGTCGGCCGACCACCACCCGGCGCCAGGTCGGCGACATCCACAGCGGCCCCGCACCGAGGTCCACGGCGCACCATGCGTCAGTGTCCGCCGCACAGTGCTTCTCGACCGGACGCACCGGTACGGCTGGTGGCTCGGCGGCGGCCGGCGCAAGCCCCACCAACCAGCGGGCCTGATCGACCCGAGGTGGTGCCGCGGAAAGGGGTGGGCGGCGGGTTCGACCTACTGACGTCGAATTGTCCGAGCGTCGGACGCCTTCGCGTACAGGTCGGTGGTCGATCCTGGGGCCGCGCTGCGACAGCGCGTCACCAGCGGCGGCGGCGATGGTTGGTCAGCTGGAACGCCTTGCCGCCGGGGATGTGTAACGCGTGCGGCGGCCGCGGCGCCCCATTGCCGGGTTTCGCGGGTGGGCGGCGGCGATCGCGCGGCATCGTGCCCTTGACCATCTGCGCCATCACCGCCGCCGGCCGGCCGTGGCCACCCCGATCGAGGAACTGGCGGAGCTGCCCGCCGGCCAGCCCGACGCCGGCGAGCAGGCCGTCGAGGCGATCTCCACCGATCGGGCGGTGGCGTTGATCGCCACGTTGCCCCGTGAGCAGGCCGAGGCGGTCCTGCTCCGGGTCGTCGTGGGCCTCGACGCCGAGGGCGCGGGCCGGGTGTTGGGCAAACGCGCCGGCGCGGTCCGGGTCGCGGCCCACCGGGGCCTGCGCCGGCTCGCCGCGCTGCTCGACCAACATGCCGATCACGCTCGCCGGCCGGGTGTAACACCCGGACTGGCCCCGGCGCCGAAGCAGGTGACATGAGCATCCGCCGAACCCGCCGCATCACCGCCGCCACCGCCGAGCGCCTTCTCGCCGATGCCGGTAGCGACCGCATCGACGACCAGCACCACCTACTGGCCGCCGTACTCGCCGCCTCGGCCGGCCCAGCCCAGCCGGCCGAGCTCATCGGTCGCCGACAGGCCGTGGCCGGGTTCCGGACGGCTCAGCTACATCCCGCCCCACCTCAACGGAGACAATCAGTGATCAAGACTGCACTCGTCAAGCTCCTCACCGTCAAGGCCGCCACCGTCGCCGTGCTCGCGGTCGGCGCCGGCGGGGTGGCCCTGGCCGCCACCACCGGCGCCCTGCCCAACCCGCTGAACAGCCACGCCAACCCCGCCGCATCGGCCGGTGACTCCCACCTGTCGGCCCGCCCATCGGCGTCGGAGCACGGCCCCGGCAACGCCAACCCGTCACCCTCGCTGGTCGGGCTCTGCCACGCCTACACGGCCGGTGCCGGCGCCGAGCACGGCAAGGCCCTCGAGAACCCGGCCTTCGGCGCCCTGATCACCGCCGCCGGCGGCAAGGACAAGGTCGACGCGTACTGCGCCAAGCTCCTCGCCACCTCCGCGAGCGAATCCGCCCGTCCCGGCGGCCAGCCCAGTGAGCACCCGACCGGTGCCCCCACGAACCACCCGACCGGCGCTCCCACCAGCGCGCCGACCAACCACTCCACCGGCCGACCCAGCCCGCAGCCGAGCCACTGACGCACACTCCGCCCGGGGCGGGCCGGCCCAGGCCCGCCCCCACTCGCACAGGCGCACGACACCCCCGCTGACCTGCTGCGGCGCGATCGCTGACTGCCGGCCAGAAGGTCGCGGTTCGATCCCTTCGAGCGCGCAGCACGATCAAGCCCTTGACCAGTGGAAGTCCCGGCCACGGCGCAGGTATCGGCGGCGGCGGGCGGAGTTTGCATAGTGCGCCGCCAGCGGCGATGTTGCGCGTGCCCGATGTTGTCACCGTCCGAGCGGCGATTGGTCGCTCCTTCCCGATGCGAGGCGCGCGTCGCCCCGCGATGGGTCAGGCAACACATAAGGCAGGTGAATCGCTCACCATGGACCCACTCGCGACCATCGCCCGGCACCGGCGGGTCATCGTGACCGTCGCCGACATGACCGTGACAGCCGCTGCGGGCGGCAGTCTCCGGGTCGTGGTCGACGGCGGGCACCCCGATGACGCCACCTTCGCCGACCAGCTGACCCAGGCACTGCACGCTCGCGGGCGCTGCCGCCGCTGCCTGCTGCCCCGTCCGGACACGAACCCGACCGGTGACCCCACGGCCCGCCCGCGCGGCGCCGGCTCAGCACCGGCGGTGATCATCGAGGGACGATCGGGCCTGGACGACAGCGACCCGTTGCGTATCCACATCCGGGTGCTCGGCCCCGCCGAGCAATCCGGCTCTCAGCTCACCACCGGCATGACCGGCCCGGGCCGCCGCGACGGCGGCCAGCTAGACGAACGCCGGCCGGACCTCGTCGTGGACTACCTCGACCCGGCCGGCCCCACCATCCGCATCGTTCCACCGCAGGCCGCCGCCACACGCTAGCCAGGCAGGCCCACCGCTGCGGTGCCCGCCCGCCGGTGGCGGGTAGGTCCAGTGTCTGGCGACCAGTTGACGATGTCACGCCAGGACGGTGGTCGGTGCGACCAGGCGGTGCGACCGCAATGCCCGCGGCAGGCGTCGGATGAACGCGGCAAGCACCGCACGATCGGCCCACTGCAGATGTGGCCGCGGGTTACCCCGACGCAGGACCTGGTTCTCGTGCCGGAGGATGAGATCTCCACCTCAAGGCGTCCCGGCTACGAGTCAGGAGTACCAGCCAACCGATGATCTGGCAAACGCGAGGGTGGCTATTCAGGTAGGGGCGCGGATGCGGTCTTCCTTGCGGTGGTAGACCGGGCGCATGTCGATGACCTGGTTCATGGTCCGCCAGCCGCGTACGACCTCCAGCAACTGCTTGTAGCCCAGCGCGATGTCCTCAGTGGACAGTGTGAGGTCGGACGTGCGCAGCAGGTACTTGCCGTCGAGATTGGTCTCGCGGGCGATCGCGGCCTGATCGACGCGCAGCAGGCCGCCGGGGGTGCGACCGCCACGCAGCTCGCCGAAAGAAGCCGGCAGGACCGGGCGGCGTCGGCCATCAGCGGCGTGAACCGCTGGACCCACCGCAACGGCCCAGAGTGCCATGCCGGACGAACGCGGGGATGTCCTGGGCGTCATCGGCGGCCAGCAGAGCGCCGGCAGCGCCGGGTGGCGGCCGCCCGGCGAGACTCTGGCAGGCCGGTCGCGCCTCGCGCCACGCCGGTCGACCGGGGCGGCGTGCACCATAACCACACCGCCGGGTGGCTTGTGGTGTAGGAGAATGCCGTTTGATCTGGGCGCCGGACTCGCCGAAGCGCTGACGGCTGGAAGGTGCGGCGCTCCAGTGCCAGCGACAGGGGCACCTTCCACTCACACGCGCGCAGGGGTACGCGACGGTGCCCAAGAGCGGACCAAGGACGTGCACGCACTGTTGCGGTTTCGGGCCGACCACGCGCCACGCCGCGGCACCCCTCGCCCAAGCGCTTGACCGGGCATCAAAGGCGGTCGAATAATCGATCTGGGCTCGCCGCCGTGACGCCGCCACCAGCACGGCAGGTTCGATGGCCCGGGAGGCAGCCATGCGCCACGTCCCCTTCACCCCCGTCGATCTCCCAACTTCCGCCGCGTCGCCCGCCTTGGGCCGGGTGCGCCGCAGCCTGCTCACCCTCGCCGTGACCGCGGCGAGCGTGCTCACCGCGTCGCTGCTGCCGCCGACACCGCAGGCGGCGGCCGCGGCCGGGTGCATCTCCACCGCCGACTGCCTGGCGAGGATGACGCTCGCCGAGAAGGCCGGCCAGATGACCCAGGTCGCCAACTCCAATGTCAGCAACAAGAATGACATCGCCACCTATGGCCTGGGCTCGGTGCTCAGCGGTGGTGGCGGCGGTCCCAACGGCGCGGGCGGGACCGCGGCGCAGTGGGCCGACATGGTCGACGACTACCAGAGCTACGCGCTCAAGAGTCGGCTCGGCATCCCACTGATCTACGGCGTCGACGCCGTGCACGGGCACAACAACGTGCAGGGTGCGGTGCTGTTGCCGCATCATATCGGCATGGGCGCCACGCGTGACGCCGCGCTGGTGCAGCAGGTCGAGGACGTCACCCGCCAGGAGGTTCTCGGCACGGGGATCCACTGGACGTTCGCGCCGTGCGTCTGCGTGGCGCGCGACGACCGTTGGGGCCGCACCTACGAGGGGTACGGCGAGGATCCGTCGGTCGTCGGCCCACTGGCACAGGCCGCGGTGGCCGGCTTCCAGGGCCCGGTGCTCGGTACGAACTCGGTGCTGGCTACCGCCAAGCACTTCATCGCCGACGGCGGCACAACGTACGGCACCGGCGACAGCGGCTACCTCATCGACCAGGGCGACGCTCGCATCAGCGAGAGCGAACTGCGCACGGTGCACCTGCCGCCGTACACCACCGCGGTCAACGGCGGCGTCGGCTCCGTGATGATCTCGTACAGCAGCTGGAACGGCGTGAAGGACCACGGCAACGCCCACCTCATCACCGACATCCTCAAGGGCGAGCTGGGCTTCAAGGGCTTCGTGGTCAGCGACTGGGCCGGCGTCAAGCAGTTGCCGGACGCCACGTACGCCGACCAGGTCGCTCACGCGGTCAACGCCGGCATCGACATGATCATGGTGCCGGACGACTACGTCGGCACGATCAACGCGATTGTCAACGGCGTGAACAGCGGCAAGATCCCGCTGGCTCGGGTCGACGACGCCGTCACCCGGATCCTCAACGCCAAGTTCGCGCTCGACCTGTTCAACCACCCGTACACCGACCGCACGTACACGGCGCAGGTCGGGTCGGCCGCGCACCGGACGGTGGCCCGCCAGGCCGTGCGCGAGTCATTGGTGCTGCTCAAGAACAACGGCGTGCTGCCGCTGTCGAAGACCGGCGCGTACAAGATCGTGGTGGGCGGCAAGTCGGTCGACAACCTGGGCTACCAGCTCGGCGGGTGGTCGATCAGCTGGCAGGGCGGCAGCGGTGCCACGACGACCGGGACCACGTTCTGGCAGGCACTGCAGCAGGCGACCGCGGGCACCGGTATCACGGTGCAGAACGTCGGTACGCGCACCAAGGGTCGCTACACCGCGGACGTCGGCATCTGGGTCGGCGGTGAGACGCCGTACGCGGAGGGCCAGGGCGACTCGTCGACGCTCGCGTTCGGCAACGACAACAGCAGCCAGTTGAGCGATATCTGCTCTCGGGTCACGGTCTGCATCGCGATCCTGTACTCGGGCCGACCGCTGGTCATCAAGGACCAACTGCCGAAGGTCGGCGCGTTCGTGGCCGGCTGGCTGCCCGGTACCGAGGCACAGGGCATCACCGACGTGCTCTTCGGCGCCGGGTTCACCGGCAAGCTGCCGGTCAGCTGGCCCAACGCCGTCACCGACGAGCCGATCAACAGCGGTGACGGCAAGACGCCGCTGTTCCCCCTCGGGTACGGGCTGACGCCGTACTGATCGGGCCGCACCGAAACCGGCCGGCGGCGCTTGGCGCCGCCGGCCGGACGGGTTGCACGCACCTTAATGGTAGGAGTCTTTACAGTTTCGAAAATTCGCGATATCAAATAAGTCGCAGTTCGTCTATATCCATGTTTGCCCTCTGCTCGTTCACCCCTCAGGAGCACGATCATGGACAGTCGACCATCGGCGTATCTGCGCCGGATGCTGGCCGCGGCCGCCACCGCGGTGCTCGGCATCGTCCTCCTCGTCCCGGGTACCGCGGCCGCCGCGGGCACGGGCGCGATCACCGGCTACGGCGGCAAGTGCGTCGACGTGTCCGGCGCCAACACCGCCAACGGCACCAAGGTCCAGTTGTGGACCTGCAACGGCACCAACGCCCAGAACTGGACCGTGGGCACCGACGGCACCATCCGCGCCCTCGGCAAGTGTCTCGACGTCTCCGGCGGCTCGACGTCCGACGGCGCCAAGGTGCAGATCTGGGACTGCAACGGCACCGGCGCCCAGCAGTGGGTCGCCACCGCGGCCCACGACATCGTCAACCCGCAGGCCAACAAATGCCTCGACGCTACCGGCGTGAGCTCTGCCGACGGCACGCCGCTGCAGATCTGGACCTGCAGCGGCGGCGCCAACCAGAAGTGGAACGTCCCCGGCGGCACCAGCGGCGGTGGCGGTTCGGGCGTGATGGCCGCGCCGTACTACTACACCGGCTGGGGCAACCCGCCCAGCATCGGCACGGTGATGAGCGCGACCGGAATCAAGCAGGTCACGATGGCGTTCATGCTCTCCGGCGGTGGCTGCGTGCCGATGTGGGACGGCTCCCGTCCGCTGACCGGCGGCGCGGACCAGGCCACCATCAACACGGTGCGGTCCAACGGTGGTGACGTCGAGATCTCCTTCGGCGGGTACAGCGGCAACAAGCTCGGCCCGAACTGCTCGTCGGCGAGCGCGCTGGCCGGCGCCTACCAGCAGGTGATCAACGCGTACGGGCTGAAGTACATCGACATCGACGTGGAGAACACCGACGAGTTCGAGAATGCGACCGTGCAGGACCGGATCCTCGGCGCGCTGAAGATCGTCAAGCAGAACAACCCCGGCATCAAGACGATCCTCACGTTCGGCACATCCACGACCGGCCCGACCTACTGGGGCACCCGGCTCATCAACCAGGCCGCCGCGCTCGGCGCGAACGTCGACGTCTTCACCATCATGCCGTTCGACTTCGGCGGCGGTGCCGACATGTACGGCAACACCGTCAACGCCGCCAACGGCCTGAAGAACCAGCTGAAGACGGCGTTCGGCTGGAGCGACGCCCAGGCGTACGCCCACGTCGGCATCTCCGGCATGAACGGCTACTCCGACCAGTCCGAAGTCACCACCACGGCGATCTGGACCAGCATCCGCAACTGGGCGAACACGAACCACATCGCCCGGCTCGCGTTCTGGTCGATCAACCGCGACCGCGGGTGCGCCGGCGGCGGCGTGCAAGAGTCCTGCTCCGGCATCTCCCAGTCCGACTGGGCCTTCACCCAGATCACGGCCGGCTTCACCGGCTGACCCCCATCACGGGCGGCAACGCATCGTGATTTCAATTTCGACTTGAGCGAACGACCAACGTGCCGCTCCTGCCCGGGGACCGTAGCTGCGACTCGACGGTGCCCGGCAGGAGCGGCACCATTGCACCCTGGCGCTTGGCTTGCGGCCGTTCGGCCCTGTCGGCGTGCCGGCACCGGCGCCGCCTTCGCCAGGTGCCGCCTGCCTACTCACCGCTCACTCTCCGAATAGATCGTGACAGCGATCTGCCATCCTCCATCGGTCGCCACCACCTGGGCCGCCTTGCCGGCAGGGACGTGTAACGCGCGCAGCGGCGGCGACGCCGTAACCACCGGAGCCTGGAACCGTTTGCGTGCGGATGGGGTGGATGTGTCATTGCTGTCATCTGGGGTATCCGTCCGGGCGCATGCGCGCGCTGACACCGCAGGCGGATCCGGCTCCGAGGCCCGGGCGTCGGGAGCGCCGGTGACACGACCGCGACCGCCATCGGGCGCACCGGACGAGCTGGCCGCATCGGTGATCGCGGCGCAGCATGGCGACGACGCGGCGTTTGCGACGCTGTACGTGGCGGTACAGCCAGGTCTGTTGCGCTATCTGCGGGCGTTGGTCGGTGACGATGCCGAAGACGTCGCCTCGGAGGCGTGGCTGCACATCGCCCGCGACCTGCCCGGCCTGCGCGACGCCGCCGGGTTTCGCGGCTGGGCGGCGGCGATCGCCCGGCATCGTGCCCTTGACCATCTGCGCCATCACCGCCGCCGACCGGCCGTGGCCACCCCGATCGAGGAGCTGGCCGAGCTGCCCGGCGGCCAGCCCGACCCCGCCGACCAGGCCGTCGAGGCCATCTCCACCGACCAGGCGGTGGCGTTGATCGCCAGTCTGCCCCGCGACCAGGCCGAGGCGGTCCTGCTTCGGGCCGTGGTGGGCCTCGACGTCGAAAGCGCGGCCCGGGTGTTGGGCAAACGCGCCGGCGCGGTCCGGGTTGCGGCCCACCGGGGCCTGCGCCGCCTCGCCGCACTCCTCGACCAACGTCCCGATCACTCTGGCCGGCGGGGTGTAACACCCGGCCCGGCCCCGGCGCCGGAACAGATGACATGAGCAACCGCCGAACCCGCCGCATCACCGCCGAGCGCCTTCTCGCCGGTGCCGGTGGCGACCGCGTCGACGACCAGTACCAGATGCTGGCCGCCGTACTAGCCGCCTCGGCCGGCCCTGTGGGAGTCCGAAACACCGCTAAGGTCGCTGAGCTGCGGCTTTATGCGGCGCGCTCATACTCGCTGAGCAGGCCTCCGAGAATCGGCCGACGGGTGATCCGCTCCTGGTTGAGATCGACGGCAGGACGTTGGTGCGGGGCGGGGCCAGTTCGAGGGAACGATGCGGTCGCCAGCCGTTGTAGTGGCGGGCGTACACGTCCAGCACGTGGCGAAGGTGGCGTTCGCCGGCGATGAGCATCCGGTCGGTGAGTTCGGACCTGGCGGTGAGCACGAACCGCTCCGCGTAGGCGTTCGCCCGGGGACTGCGCGGCGGGATCTTCGCGACCATGATCCCGGCGTCGGCGAGCACGGCGTCGAACGTGTCGGTGAACTGTCCGGCCCGATCGCGGATGAGCACCTTGAACTGATCGGCGCGCTCGCCGAGGTCCATGAGCAGGTTGCGGATCTGCTGCGTGGTCCACGGTCCGTCGGGGTTGGTGGTGACGCCGAGGATGTGTACGGTGCGGGTGGCGACCTCCATGACGAAGAACACGTAGTAGCGTCGCAGTGTGACTGCGGCGTCGACGTGGAAGAAGTCGCAGGCCAGCAGGGTCGACGCCTGGGTGTGCAGGAATCGCCGCCAGGTGGTGTGGTCGCGTCGGGTCGGCGCTGGCGGGATCCCCGCGCGTCGGAGGACCCGGCGGATCGTCGAGACGCCGACCCGGTGCCCGAGTTGCAGCAGCTCGCCGCGGATGCGCACGCAGCCCCAGCCGGGGTTGTCCCGGGCCATCCGTTCGATCAACCTCACGACGTCAGGGTCGATCGGCGGACGGCCGGGCCGGTTCGGGTAGGTCCAGTGTTTGGCGAGTAGGCGGCGGTGCCAGGCCAGCACGGTCGCCGGGGTGACCAGCCGGTGTCGGCGCAGCAGGGCGGGAAGCCGGCGGATCATGCCGGCGAGCAGGAACCGATCGGTCCAGTCCAGCCTCGGTTTCGGGTTAGCCCGGCGTAGCACCTGGTTCTCGTGGCGCAGTACGAGCAGTTCCGCGTGCAGGCTCGCGCGGCTGCGAGCGAGGAGGGCCAGGCAGGCCACGATCCGGCAGAACACAAGGTATGCCAGCCGCGCCGACACCGTCGATCACGCTCCAGGAGGGCAGTGAAGGTCACCGTTTCTCCCTGCTTAACGACCGTGCTGGAATTATGGCTCCCCACACGCTGACGGCTGGAACCTGCAGGGCGATACGGCCTTGAAAGGCTTAGTTGGCCACGGATGCCGCAGTTAGTTGGCCAAACTGGCCGGTTCGGCGGCGTTTCTGACCGGCCTGCCATCGCCACCCGTGACCGAACGTAGTCTCCGCGTCGCCAGAAGCGTCGCAGTTGGTGCTGGCCGCGCGTTGTCGGCGGCAAATCCGTAAACGTGATCATGGTGGCGTGGACCCGATGACGCCGTCAATCGGCGACCGCAATCCAACTCCGCGACGTCGTCGGTCGGGCGCGCCGAGACAGCAGCGAACCGGCGCCAGATTCGCCCAGGCGGGACGTCCGACGGGCGGGGTTCGGTGCGCCTGCCAGCGAACTACGCCGACAGGCTGCGCTACGACAGGGGTCATCACCATGCTGTCGGCGCTGAACCCGACCCAGACCGTGTCGTGCAGTGACGGCAGGAGGTCGGTCAGCCCGGACTGTGGCATCCACGGGCACAGATACGGGGCGTCGTCCCCGTTCATCGGCAGGATGTCGGTCTGCCGGACCTTGGGGATCCAGGGCTCTGGTGACCTCGGACCACGACGATTCCGAGGTCGTTCATGCGGTTCTTAGGCTAGATATGATTTTCGCCATCGACGAATTCTTATCTCGCCTGTCCGAGGGTGTGGCCCGCTCCTGGCTGGCGGCCTCATCTTCACCGGTACGCCGGCGGCATCGGCAATCTCGGCGTTTTCCCGAGCCCGGCCAGACACCGTTTAGCCGGTTGGAAGGCGTCGGTGAGAGCCGGCGACCTTACCGTCTGATCGATCCGTACGGCTAAGGAGAGCCATGTCCGTGATAGTGCAGACCCGAGCGGGTGGGGTACGAGGCGTGACGGAGGACGGGATCTCGGTCTTCCGCGGCATCCCGTTCGCCGCCCCACCGGTGGGACCGCGCCGATTTCAGGCGCCCGAGTCGGCGCAGCCCTGGGACGGGGTACGCGAGGCCGACGTCTTCGGACCGCCGCCGCCCCAGTCGCGGATGGGTCTGCCGCCCAACGCCGTGCCGGCGGGGCCTATCCGGCACGACCCGACCGACTGGCTGACCCTCAACGTCTGGACGCCCGATCTGGGCGCCACGAACCTCCCCGTCCTGGTCTGGAT
The DNA here is from genome assembly GCF_040648435.1 of Dactylosporangium sp. NPDC049140. NCBI lineage: Bacteria > Bacillati > Actinomycetota > Actinomycetes > Micromonosporales > Micromonosporaceae > Dactylosporangium > Dactylosporangium sp. NPDC049140. Next base: position 46,492 of record NZ_JBEZDS010000062.1, read on the forward strand.
CTACGGCGGCGCCTACCGGTTCGGGTCAGGTGGTGACTACAACGGCCGCCCGCTCGCGGGCTCTGGCGTGGTGATCGTGACCGGCAACCACCGCGTCGGCGTCGAAGGTTATGCCCAACTCGACGGCGCGCCCGCGAACCGTGGCCTGCTCGACCAAATGGCGATCCTGCGCTGGGTCCAGGCCGAGATCGCGGCCTTCGGTGGGGACCCGTCGCAAGTCACCATCTTCGGCGAGTCGTCCGGGGCCGGCGCGGTCGCGGCGCTGTCGGTGATGCCCTCCGCTGTTGGACTCTTCGCCGGCGCCGTCGCGCAGAGCGTTCCCGGCACCTTCTTCACCACGGCACTCGCCCGTGATATCAGCGCCGAACTGGTCGCGCCGCTGGGGCTCGAACCGTCGGCGGCCGCGCTCGCCGACGTCGAGCCAGACCGCCTGCTGGCCGCGCTGAGGCAGCTCGACGCCCGGATGCCCACGATCGGGCGCTGGGGAAGGATCGCGCACTCGTCCACGCCGTTCTCCCCGCTCATCGACGGTACGGTCCTGCCCGTCGATCCGTGGCGGGGTCTCGCGTCCGGCGCCGGACGCGACGTGCCCCTGATGGTCGGGCATAACCGAGACGAGTGGCAGCTCTTCCACGTCATGGACGGCCAGCTGGGCAAGGTCACCGACGAGATGGCGACGGCGACGATGGAGGCATTCGGCCCCGGCCCCGACGCCCCGGCGCGCCTCCGCGCCGCCTATGCAGGGGCGAGCCCGGAGGAACTGTCCGTCATCGTGCTGTCCGACCGCCTGTTCCGTGTGCCGAGCCAGCGCCTCGCCGCCGCGCAGACCGCCGGTGGCGGGCGGGCCTACCTCTACGAGCTGACCTGGCCGAGCCCGGCCGCCGGTGGCGTCCTGCGCGCCTGCCACGGACTCGACGTACCGCTCGTCTTCGGCGCGCTCACCGATGGCCTGGCCGAGTTCCTCGTCGGCAGCCCGCCCGACCCCGGCGCGATCGAGATCTCGGCCCAGATGCGCGGGGCCTGGGTCGCGTTCGCCCGCGACGGGGACCCCGGCTGGCCAACCTACGACGAGCGGCAACGGTTGACCCGCGTCTTCGACCGCGACCCGGACGGTGGCGTGCGCGCCTATCCAGAGGAGGTCAGCCGTGAGCTCTGGGCCGCGTACGAGATCGAGGTCGCCGATCTGCCATCCACAAAGGACTAGCGGCTACCGCGGGTGCCACGGCCAGTCGACAATGAAGCCGCTGCGGTCGAAGCCCGCCCTCGGGAAGGCAGCGAAACGCCGACGCCGCACCGCCTGGCGTGCGACCCTGCGTAACGGACACGGCGACCCGGCGACCGCACCGGGTGCGGCAAATCCGGATACCGGCCGTGTCCCTGCGGCCGATGGCGGCAACCGCGTGGCTCTGACAAGATCTTGCCGTGCCGACGACTTACCCGGACTGGCCTTCCACCAAGTCGGGCTGGGCGCCGTTCGCCTGGGGCGGGTTGGCAGCGAGCGTCTCGCTCGTCTGCTTGTATGCCACTACGCATTGGCTTTCGGGCTTGGGCCGCAGTGGTTCGACGGGCTCTGGCAGGGCTGGGTCGCCATGGCCGGCGGCGCTGAAGGGCAACGCATCGCGCGGCGCCGACGAACGGCACCGGGGCGCTGCTGAACAGACCGCGGCTCCTGATTGGCAAATCCTCCGGTCCCCTGCCCGCGGCGCCGATCGGGGGAGCTTTACCTACAGAGGGCTCCGCGCCCCTTTCCAGCACCGACCGATCTCGGCGTCTTCGCCCCTGTCGTTGCAGATCCCGAGAAAAGTCACTCAGACAGAAGCGCACCCTCTATCGCTTCCCGGCGCGCTCGTCATACTCCTCACGAGCTTCAAGAACTTCCCTGATGTGCTGCACCGACCAGTCCGTGAGCGCCTTCAGGGGGCCTCGCAGGGTCTCGCCGAGCGGTGTCAGCTCGTACTCCACGCGGATCGGCGTCTCCGGGTACACCGTCCGGAGCAGCAGGCCGTCGCGTTCTAGCGTACGCAGCGTCTGGGCGAGCATCTTCTCGCTGATCCCTGAAAGCCGCTGCCGCAGCTGCGTAAAACGGCACGCCCCATGCCGGCCGAGCTCCCCCAGCACGAGAACCGCCCACTTGCTGCCGATCTGGTCGAGCACGTCACGCGACGGACAGCCACGGACGTAGGGGTCCCACGAGGATGTGTGCTCGTTCACATCCCGGTATGTCGTCACCAACCCCACCCCGATCCTTACGTCGAGGTGGTCACCTTACCCGCAAGTGCGTCCTTACCAAAAGAGAGCGAGCAGGTCATCGTGGGGGCAGCGCTGCGGATGTTCCGCGGCGGAAGGGGCCATCACCATGTCGATCGTTGTTACCGCCGCCTCTGGACAGCTGGGCCGGCACACCATTGAAGCGCTTCTGAACCGCGGTGTCCCAGCTTCCCGGATCGTCGCGACCAGCCGTGACGTCACGAAGATCAAGGACCTTGTTGACCGCGGTGTCACGGTCCGCCGGGCCGACTTCGCCGAGCCTGCCAGCCTTGCGGCGGCCTTCGAGGGCGCGGAGAAACTTCTGCTGATCTCCACCACGACTCCGAGCGAGCGTGTCGCCAACCACCGACGCGCCATCGACGCGGCCGTCGCGGCGAGCATCTCCCTGGTCGCGTACACGAGCATGCTTCACGCGGACACGTCCACGGCAAGCCTCGCCCCGACCCACAGTGCCACAGAGAAGTACCTACGCGAGCGCCTGCCCAGCGTATTGCTGCGCAACGGCTGGTACCTGGAGAACTACACTTCCCAGCTGCCCCGGGTGATGCAGGGCGGAGCCCTGATCGGGGCCGCCGGCCGGGGAAGGATCAGCGCCGCGACGCGCGCCGACTACGCCGCCGCCGCCGCGGTCGTGCTGTCCACCGACGGCCACACCGGCGAGGTTTACGAACTGGGCGGGGACCACGCCTTCACACTGGCCGAGCTGGCCACGGCCATCTCGGTCGTCACCGGCCGGCGCATCCAGTACACCGACCTCCCGGCCGACACGTTCACCCGGGCGCTGCTCGACGCGGGCGTACCCCCGGAACTGGCGAACGTTCTCGTCAGCGCCGACCTGGCCATGAGCCGTGACGAGATGTTCACCGACTCCGGCGACCTGCGGCGTCTGATCGGACGGCCGACCACAACCCCCGCCGAGGCGATCATCGACGCACTGCGCTGACCGGCAGACCCGCCGTCATCCGGCGCCCTGGCCGTCACGACGCCCGCATGGCCGGAAGCTCCAACAGCTGCGTCTCGCAGTGACGCGCTCTTCTCGGCATGAGTGCGCGCCGGCCAGGTGGCCGAGCGCCCTCTACGCAGCGTGACTGCGGCACGGGTGGGTTCGATCATGCTTGGGGCCAAATACGCCCCGTCCCGTTGGGCCAGTGTTGGTCCGTCACGGCCAACCATGCTGCACCGGCGCCCGGCAGCACGCCTTGCGAGGACGCGCACGGCCCGACCCACCGCGGCGCGGCGGTGCCGCGGTAGCCGTCGGGCTCGACACGCCGGTTGTGCTGCGGGAGGACCGCACGCGGCCGCACTTGGGCGTCGCAGCGTGTCTGATTGACGGATGCGGATTGCTGGGCCGCCGGTTGCGCAGCTGCCCTCCGGCTCGGCCGACCTGTGGGATCTGTGCACGACCGGCCCGGATCTGGCCGCGGCCCGCGACGACGTCGCGTTCGGCGCGAGCTGGTCGGCGCGGTGGACCGCGACGTGGCGGCGGGCCGGGGTGGATGTGGTGTCGCCGGTGCGGGACCTCGGGTCGGTGCCTTTGCAGGGGTGGGAGCCGGTGCGCCGGTTTGCGTGGCGGGCCGGGCAGCGGCACCGGCCGGGGCTGCAGTACCTGGTGAGCACCGGTCGGCACCACGGGTTCGAGAGGATCGCGGAGCAGCGGCTGCTCCTCGCGCTGGACTTCGCCGCCGCGGTGGTGGAGCTGTTCTCGCAGCCGTTCCGGCTGCGGTACACCACGACCCAAGCGGGATGGCGGGAGCACATCCCCGACTTCCTCGCGGCCACCACAACCGGGCCGCTGCTTGTTGACGTGCGCCCGGCCGGGCGGATCGGTGGCGAGGACCGGGTGGCGTTCGCGGCGACGGCGGAGGCGGCGGAGGCGGCGCTGGTGGCCGGCTGGCGCTACCTGGTCGTCACGGGCTGGCGGGCGCACGTGACCGCGACCTTGGACACGCTGTCGTCCGCGCGGCGCCCGCTGCAGGACCCGACTGGCCTCGAGCCGCAACTGCTCGCCGCGGCGTCGGGCGGTCCGCTGCCGTTCGGTGGGCTGGTCGCGGCGACACGGCTGCCGATGGTGGCCCGCGCGCACGCGCTGCACCTGATCTGGCATCGCCGGCTGGGCATTGTTGCGTCTGATGCATCCGCAGGTGGGAGTGCATGTCCGCCGTGGGCGGACTTACGGTTAGGCCAGGTCAAAAGACTGACGATTAGCGTTTACCTGTTGCATCTGATGCAACATTGAAGCCTTTACTCAGTACGTCGGCGACGACGGGCATAGCTGGCAGATGGGCGCAATGGCCTTCGACCACTGCTGCGGCTCGCGAAGACAGCGACGTTCGTCGCTGTTCGCGGCAAGATCGCACCCCTCGTTTACCCCCCGAAAACCCTGCGAACGGACGCCAACCGGTGACAACGAAGCAGCCCTTGCCATCAGCGTTTGACCAGCTCAACGCCAAGATGCAACAAACGATGAAAGGACTGAAAGGGAGGTGACCCATAACAAGGGGTCGTGGGTTCGAATCCCGCTGTCCCGACGGAAATGGCTTGAGCTGGGAAAACAGGCTCAAGCCATTAGTGTTTGTAGATGATCCGGACGGGGCGCCCCTAGCCGGGCTCAGTGATGGCCCGGTGCACCTCCAGGTCGATCGGGCGCCACTCACCGATCGGCCGGCCCAGCCGGGCAGGCTCCGGCGGCGATGGCGCCGTCCACGCCGCTGTCCGCCGCTGCCGAACACGATCAACGACGGACGCAAGGTCAGGTCGGTCGGCCGCGCGGGCCGGCGCGACGCAGACGCTGACCACGTCCTGCTCCGCCGCCAACCCGCCCCCAACAACGATCTTGTTGATGGTGTCCTTGCCGGGCGAACCCGGCAGCGCGGCACCGGGCGGCTGCTCGGGCGAAGCCTCGGCATGGACATGGAATGTGCCCCCCGCTCGGCGGAGGCCGCCTCGGCCGAATGGATGCGGTGTTGATGTCAGGCGGTGCAACGTATCGATCTTGGCGGTCCGGCTGTGGTATTGATCTGGCCATGGTGACGCTCGGCATCGACTTCGGGACCTCGAACACCGTCGCGGTCGTCGGGCTGGACGACGGGCGGGCGGTGCCGCTGCTGTTCGGTGAGACACCGCTGCTGCCCTCGGCGGTCTGCGTCACGCAGGGTGGTGAGCTGCTCGTCGGTCGCGACGCGGTGCGGGCGTCCCGGAGCCGCCCGGAGGCGTTCGAGCAGTACCCGAAGTCCCGCATCGACGATGGCGAGGTGCTGCTCGGTGACCGGGCGGTGCCGGTCGCCGAGCTCATCGGCGCGGTGCTGCGGCGGGTGCACGACGAGGCGGTCCGGGTGGCGGGCGTTGCGGTCGACCGGCTGGTGCTGACCCACCCGGCGGGCTGGGGCGCCCGCCGCCGCCAAACGCTGCTGGAGGCAGCCGCCATCGCAGGCCTGCCGCAGGTAGGGCTCGTCGCCGAGCCCGTCGCCGCCGCGGCCTACTACGTAAACTTTCTCGGTCACGCGGTATCGCCGGGTCGTTGCCTGATGGTGTACGACTTCGGCGCGGGGACGTTCGACGCGTCCGTGGTACGGCGCACCGCCGACGGGTTCGAGGTGCTGTCCGAGGAGGGCATCCTCGACGCCGGCGGCCTGGACCTCGACGCGGCGATCGTCGCGTACCTCGGCGCCATCCACGGCGCCGACAACCCCGAGGGCTGGCGCCGGCTCACCGCACCGGCTGCGCCGGTCGACCAGCGGATGTCGCGCGCCTTCTGGGACGATGTGCGAACCGGCAAGGAGGAACTCTCCCGCACCTCGATGACGACGATCTTCGTGCCGATCCTCGAACTGGAGGCGGTCCTCGGGCGGGAACAGCTGGATCACCTCGCCCGGCCGCTGCTGGATCGCACGGTCGCGGCGACCCGGCTCGCCATTCGCAGCGCCGGGATCCGCGTCGAGGACATCGCCGCGGTGTTCCTCGTCGGCGGCTCCAGCCGCATGTCACTGGCCGCCACGTTGCTCCACCAATCGCTGGGTGTCGCACCCACGGTGATCGAACAACCCGAGCTCATCGTGGCCAGCGGCACCTTGCGCATCGACCGCGCCGAGACGCTCACCGCGGAACCATCGTCGAAGGACGAAGTGCCGGCGCCGGTACCGCTGGCTGCTTCGCCACGTACGGAGGCACAACAGCCGGCGCCGCACACACCGGCGCCCGGTCTGCCGGACCCCGTTTCGCAGGTTTCCCAGCTTCGTGACCTGACTGGGCATGACGAGCATGGGCAGGGTGGTGAGGCTGAGCTAGGTGCTGGCCGGCCGGTCCAGGCCGCTGTGCAGGCCCAGATACTCGAGGCTTCGGAGCTGCCTGAGTCTCCGGCCGAATCGATCGAGCCCCCACACGCGGGCAACGGCCTGCCGGACACGACGGCCGAGGCCGTGACTCCGACCGTCGGTATGTTCGGGCGGCGGGTGCGCCGCTACCGGGGCTGGCTCGCCGGCGCGGTTGGTGTGGCCATTGTTGCCGTGGTCGCAGTGATGGCCTTACAGGGTGATCCATTTGGCACGGGCTCAGGACCAGTACCCGGTCCTACCCAGTCGGTGAAGCTCAGCCCTACCCGATCCGTGACATCGATTGTCGCGCCTGTCCGGGTGGCCACCCTCACTGACCACACGAGCACGGTGAATGCGGTGGCGTTCAGTCCGGACGGCAAAACCATGGCCACCGGCAGCCGTGACAATACGGCGATCATGTGGGACGTGACCACCCCGGCCACACCCCGCCGTTTGACCACCCTCAGGGACCACACGAGCACAGTGAAAGCGGTGGCGTTCAGTGAGGACGGCAAGACCATGGCCACCGGCAGCTACGACACGGTGATCGTGTGGGATGTGAGCGTCCCGGCCGCGCCCCGCAGCCTGGCCACCATCGCCGGCAGCCTGGGCGGGCTGAACGTGATGGCGCTTAGCCCGGATGGTAAGACCATTGCCGCCGGCAGCTCCGACAAGACGGTGATTGTGTGGGACGTGAGCGTCGCGGCCGCACCTCGCCGCCTGGCCACCCTTACTGACCACACGGGCTCGTTGGAGGCGGTGGCGTTCAGCCCGGACGGCAAGACCATTGCCACTGGCAGCTCCGACAAGACGGTGATCGTGTGGGACGTGAGCGCCCCGGCCGCACCTCGCCGCCTGGCCACCCTTACTGACCACACGGGCTCGGTGGACGGGGTGGCGTTCAGCCCGGACGGCAAAACCATGGTCACTGGTAGTGAGGACAAAACGGTGATCGTGTGGGACGTGAGCGCCCCGGCCACACCCCGCCGCCTGGCCACCCTTACCGACCCCACGGGCTCGGTGTACGCGGTGGCGTTCAGCCCGGACGGCAAAACCATGGCGGCTGGCGGTGCGGACAAGACGGTGATTGTGTGGGATGCAAGCGCCCCGGCCACACCCCACCGCCTGGCCACCCTTACTGACCACACGGGCGCGGTCTTCGCAGTGGCGTTCAGCCCCGATGGCAAGACCATGGCCGCCAGCTCCGTCGCGGTGATCGTGTGGAGGACGCACGCCGATGAGTGATCCGCATAAGGCCTGACAGCTCAGACGGACAACAACCGATCGAGCAGGCGGTGGTACTGCAGCACGGAGTTGCGCATGTCCGCGATGCTGTCGGACGCCGGCGCGCTGCCGCGCTGGAGCTGCTCTTCGCGGCTGTGTACGCTTTCGGCGAGCGCCTTCACCGCCTCGTCCACCAGCTGCCGAGCCTCGGTGACGCTGCCCGGCGGGTCCTGGACGAACCGGCTCTCCACCTTGTGCCAGCGCCGCCGGAAGTCCTCGGTCTGCGTGGTGTCCCAGATCCCCGGCTGCTTCGCGGCGGGGTACTGCGACTGCGGGTCAGAGGCCGCCCGCGGCTGGTGGGCCGGCTGTTGCGCGTCCGTGTTATCCGTCCCGTAGACGTCGCCGCCGGCCGGTGTCGCATAGACCGGGCCGCCTGCGGCATCGACATCCGTGGGTGGCGACGGCGGCTCTTGGGAGGGCGGTGGTGCCGTGCCGGCCGCCGCCGGATCGATCGAGCTGCCGTCATGCATCGCGATTCCGCCGGTCCTGCTGGCGCCGCGGGGCCGCCATCCACGCCGCCGCGACGAACGGCGGAATCGGCCGAATGCCGCAGCCGCGACACCGGCGAGGATCAGCAGTAGCAGGACGATGGCGAGCAGGGCTTCAGTCGATGACATGGCGAAATCCCTTCAAACGCAAGCAGCTCAGACGCTAGCTCGCTCCGGCTCCGGCCGACCTCACCTACTCGATCCGGGCCTCTTGCCTACCAAGGGTGGGTTGTTCCGGTGCCGCGCGATTGGGATAGGGACGGCCGGCCGTCAGTCCACGCCTTGGTAGCGCTTCTCGAGCTCGCCGTGTTCGTCCAGACCGATCAGCTTGTTGAAATCGTCGAAGAGCACCAAGCCGTGGAGGGCCGCACGGGTGTCGCCCTTGGCGGACGACGCCACGGAACGCTGCACAGATGCGCCGCATCTCGTCCTCGGTCTCGGGCGACTCGATGAACAGCTCGGTACCCATGGCGATGGCTGTACGCGTCATCCAGCGGGATGGTTCGTGTCGACAGGACTGGCCGGGCGGTCGGCGTCGGCCGACCGCCCGGGTTCATGCGTTCCAGGCCCACCCATCGGAACCCGGAAACTTCTCAAACACGGTCCGGCCGTACCGCGGCACGACAGCGGCCAGTCCGGCCGCCTTTGCCGCCGTTCATTCGGGCAGGCGGAAGAGCCGGTAACGGCCCACGGTCTCGAAGCCGATGCGCCGGTACACCGGCTCGCCCTCGCTGCTCGCCTGGAGTGTGGCGATGCGCCGGCCCGACTCCCGGGTGATTCGCAGGGCCTCCATGGTGAGTGCGGTCGCGATGCCCCGTCGCCGGTAGTTCCGGTCGGTCGCGATGCAGTACAGAGCGCCCTCGTCCGTGGCGAGCGCAAGCGTGCAGGTGCCGACGGTCTTGCCGTCGACGATGCCGGCGAGCCGGACCACGCTGGAGTCGGCGTGGCGCATCTCGCGGTCCACAACCGTGTCCAGGTCGTCGGCGGGGAATCCAAGCGGCTCGGCGTATGCCCGCACGTAGTCGTACATCTCGGCCCGGTCGGTGACCAGGCGGATCTTCAGGTCGGTCGGCGGCGGCACCGGGCCGGCGACGGTGGCCACGTCAACCGCCATGACCGGCATGTCGCCGGTCAGCTCCGCCCCGCGTGCGAGCAGGCCCTCGGCGGTGCCCTCGTCGCTGTCCGCGCCGACCCACCAGCTCCATCGCGTGCCGGCCAACTGCTGCCTGGCCTCCTCGATCGCCTCGTCCAGCCCCCTGTTGCGGATCCGCAGCACCCCGTTGAGGAGGCCCTGCTGGATTCCGGTCCGATAGATGGGCAGGTCGGTGTCGGGCGAGCTGCTGGCCCAGCCGCTCCAGTACCGCCGGTTGGCGGTCAGTTGCGGCTGCAGGTCGTGGATCACGTTCGTTTGCATACCCTCAGGACTGCAGTCGTGGCCCGAAAGTTCGGTTGCCGAGGCGACATTCTCGGTCGCGGCCTGGGTAGCCGACTTCGGCGGTGTGCCCTTCACCACCGCGACGGGCGGCAAACTGCTGTTCGTGCGCTCACCCTCCGGCAACGAGGAGATGTTCCTCGAGATGGGCGAACTCGGCCACACCGCGACGAGTGACCAACTGAAGGCGCTCAGCGAGCGGTTCGAAACCGTCGGTCTGGCGGGGGACGACGCGTCCTGGCGGCCGGTCCAGCCCGGGCGTGAGGGCGGCTCGTAGGTCGCCGATCGCGACGCCGCTCATGGCTGGTCCGCCGGCTATGAGCGGCGTTCCGATGGACCGATCCGACCGCACGGGTAGGAAATGGTGGGCAGTGGTGGCCGGGGCGTCATCGGGCGGCGGGCATCGCCCGCGACTGTCCCGGACGGGCGGCGTGGATGAGCCGCACCTCCCCCACCAGGCCGGCCTTCTCGCGCAGCAGCCAGGTGGCGGCCGGTGGGCAGTGGTCGGGGTCCTCCGGGGGGTTGATGAACTCGTTCTCCCAGATCGTGATGCCCGGCCCGGCCACGACGTTGACCAGCCGGTACCGCACGCCGCTGTTGTAGTCGTTCCCCATGGCGGCGAAGATGGAGCCGAGCCCGGTCGATCGGATGCCGCTGGGCCATCGCATGGCCATGTCGTCGGCCCAGCGTTCGTCCAGCTTGTGCTGTGGCACGCCGTTGGCGACCGCGGACAGGATCGCGGCCGCTTCCTCGCGCCGCTCGGCGGTGAGCGTCGAGGCGTCGTGGTGGCGGTCGTCGCGTACGCGGGGCAGCGTGACGGTCAGTTGCCGCCGCACCTCGCTCAGCCGGCTGCGTACCGTCCCGACCGGTATTCCGCAGAGCGCGGCTATGTGTTCGTAGGAGTTGTTCTCGGTGAAGTAGCGCAGCATCGCCACCGGCTGCAGGGTCGGCGACAGTTGCCGCAGGCCGTGCCAGATCCAGTCGCGCAGGGCGCTGCGCTCGATGTACGCGGCCGGGTCGTCGAGTTCGGAGGCGTGCAGGTGTTCACCCGCTGTGCCAACCGGGACGGGCTTGCGGGCGCGCAGGATCGTCCGGCAGTTGTTGCGTACGACCGCGTGGAGCCAGGAGCGGACGGCGCTGGGGTCGCGCAGCTCGCCGATGCGAGCGAGCGCGGTGATGGCGGCGTCCTGGCAGACGTCCTCGGCGTCGGGGCGGTGGCCCAGGAGGTGGGTGGCCACGGCGAGCATGCCCGCGTAGTGGTGCTCGAGGAGCAGAGCCAGGCTCTGTTGGTCGCCCTGTTGGGCCGCGTGGACGATCTGCGCCGTCTGAGCGCCGGCGCCGGACAACGGGTAGCGCAACAGCATTCCTGAACGTTAGCGGCACACCCGGGACAGGCCGGGGGGTTGATGTCCGCGGTCAAACCGATGCTGCCGTCATGTCCGGTTACCGGGCCGAGCTCGCGAGGTTAGCCGCGCCACCTCGAGGCGGGCGACGCCGTCTGCCGCAGCGAGGCGGGCCCCAGACCTCCACGACGGTGACGTCGTCGAAGGTCACCCCGGCCCCGTTGCCGGCGAAGCCCAGGCCGCCGGTCCGGCTCAGGGCGCCTCCCGTGTCGTCGTGGTCCACGAGGCCGTAGCCGGGTAGACCCGTTAATTCCCCGTCGCGTCGGGCCCAAGTTTCAAAGCCAGCTCGGCCAGCTCAGCCCGCATGCTCTCGGTGCCCCCACCCTGAAATTCCCGGAGAACCGCGTGGGCTCGCTCGAGGGCCTGCCGAGCGCCGTCCATATCACCGGTCGTGATCAGCAGATCGGTGAGCCGCCGCAGCGCGTCGAAATGATTCGGCCGGTGCCCCACCTGGCCGGACGTCTGCGCCGAAAGCTCCAGTTGCTCCACCGCCTCGTCGAGGCGGCCGAGTTCGGCCAGGTTGCACGCGATCGCGTTGCGAATCTCGCCTTCCTCGATCCCCCGTCCGATTTGTTGATTGACTTCTAGCACCTGCCGAAGAACCGGTATCGCCTGGTCGAAATGGCCCATATCCACCAACGACTTACCCTGATAGAAGAGGCTGAGGTTTTCGGACCGCCGATTGCCGAGGTCCCGGAACAACGACTGCGCCTCCTTGCTGTGCTCCACGGCGAGGTCGTGCCGGCCCAACGCGCTGTAGACCCGATGAGAATTGGTGTGGATCAACGCTTGCTCGAGACGCATGCCACGTTCCTCATAGATGTGCAAAGCCTCCGAGAGCAGGCGAAGAGCCTCGTTGTAGTCGCCGAACGAGTGTCGCGCACCAGCCAGGCTCCGCAGCGAATGGGCTTCCCCCACCACGTCACCACACTGCCGGGCGGCATGCAGAGCCGCCCGCATGATCTCTCCCCAGTCCTGGTAGTAGCCGGCCCACTGCAGATACTGCTGCATCGTCAGAGCCAACTGCCAAGGCACGATCCCGTAGCCGAGGTCGGCGGCGACTTGGACGGCCTCCTTCAGCATCTCCCGGCGGACCGCGAACCACTGGAACGCCTCGGCATAGTTTCGCAGCCGCTCCGGCATCACGCCTGGCAACGGCGGTGGGGGTTGGATCGGTGTCCGGTTCGGCTCGAGAATCACCTGGGCGTTGAAGCTGCTGTGCAGGTAGTGCTGGAGCAGTCGGCTGATCGTGGACTTACGTTCCGGCGGCGGCTCGGTGTGCCGGAACAGCTCGTCGGCGTAGGCCTTGACCAGCACATGTGAGGTGAACCGGCCATCCTCGTGCTCGGTGACCAGCCCCATCTCGGCCAATTCGTCCAGCGCGGCCTCGGTTTCCGCGGGCTCCCGGCCGGACAGGCTGATGCAGGCCGGCCGGGCCACGCCGGAGCTCAGCGTCACCGACAGCAACCGGAACAGCCGCGCCGCGGCTGGGCTCAACTGACGGTACGACCAGGAAAAGGCGGTCCGCGGGTCGCTGACACCGCGCCCGCAGGGAAACGCCTGCAACCGGCGCGCGCCGTCCCGCAATTCGGTGGCAACCGTCGCGAACGAGAGTTGCGGGCGCGCGGTCAGCCGCGCTGCCAGAATCGCCAACGCCAGCGGCAGCCGACCACAGAGCTCGATGATCTCGTCGATGGTCGCGGAGGAGGAGGCATCCGTTCGGCGTGGCGGACCGGTCAACCGGCGCTTCAACAACTGGCGGGCAGTCGGCATGTCGGGAAGATCGACGCCCAGCAGGTGCGCGCCGTCCAGCACCGCCAGCCCGACCAGCGGCTGCCGGCTGCTGACCAGCACCAGGCTCTGCGCCGAGTTCGGCAGCAGCGGTCGCACCTGCGCGACGTCCCGGACGTTGTCCAGAACGACCAGGATCCGTTTGCCGGCAGTCAGACTGCGATACAGGCCGGTACGCGCGTCGACTGTGTCCGGAACATCGGGCGCGGCGACGCCTAACGCGTACAGCAAGGACCGCAAGGCGTCGCCGGCCGCGACGTTCTCGTCCTCACCCAGGTGGCCCTGGAGGTCGAGGTAGAGCTGCCCGTCGGTGAACTTGCCGGCATTCAGATGCGCGAAATGCACCGACAGCGTCGACTTGCCGACGCCGCCCATGCCAGCCATCGCGATAACCAGAGGGCTGGTTCGGCCAGCCGCCTGTCCGCCGGACACCAAGTCGGCGAGGAGGGTCAGTTCGCTCTCCCGGCCGACGAACAGAGGCAGGTCCGGCGGTAGCTGGGCCGGGATGACCGCCGCAGGCGTCGCCACGACCTGCAGGGCCGCCACATCCTCCGCGGGGGGCATCGCGGTCTGGGTCAACGCCCGTCGCTGGGTATTCTGCAGGTCGTTGCCGGGGTCGATACCCAGTTCGTCGGCGAGTCGTAACCGGATCGCTCCGAAGGTAGCCAGCGCCTCCGCCTGGTGACCGGCTGCCGCGAGGGTTGTCACCAGGCTCGCGTGGACAATCTCGTTGAGCCGCCCCATCTCCCCGGCCAGGCGCAGCGAGGACAGCACCCGATCGGGCTGGCGCAGCTGCACCGCCAACTCCGCGGCGGCGACCACCGTGTCGAAGAATTCACCGTCGATACCCGTGAGGACCGCCGACGCGGCCACGCTGTCCGCCAAGGCGCCGCCGGCCGTTCCGTGACACAGCCGCAATGCCTCGACGTAGTCGTCGAGTGCCTCGGCCGCGCGGTCCTGTCCCAGCTTCGACTTCGCCGAGGACACGAGCCGGCGAAAGGTGACGAGGTCGAGGGTCGCCGGGCCAGCGACGAACTGGTACCCGTCGCCATGCCGCAGCAGGTAGGACCCGGGCGCGCGCAACGGTAGTCCGGGCTCCATCAGACGCCGCAACGCTCCGATGTACTTGTGGATGATATTCACCGCGCTGGCCGGCGGGTCTGCGCCCCAGACGAGATCGATCAAGTCGGCCAAGGTGGTCGGACACCCTTCCCGGGCCAGCAGAACCGCCAGCAGGCAGCGCTGTTGACGCGGGCCCGCGTCCAATTCGGCACCACCACGCCAAATCCGCAGGGGACCCATTATCTGCAATCGCAAGAAGTCCATGGAACCTGGGCTCGTAGGCATCACGCTGCCGCTCTTTCGAAGAAGACTGCCGCCGGCACCGTCCGCTGCGCCGTCATTTAAAGAGCGGAACGGCGGGCGCGGCTTGTTGATCCCTAGTTGGCGACGACTGAACGACCCCGTCCGGTGGGGTTACCTGGTTCGCATACCATGCTAACGTGTCGGCTCGCGGGAAAATTCGACCAGGCCGTCAACTATCTGATGGCTGGTGCGCCGTCGGCCAGAACCCGGCCGCTAATCGCCGGTTCGAAGAGCCGGGAGATCGGCTCCACAAGATTCATGACGCGGCGCCACCAGCGGATCGTGGGTACTCAGGCAGGGTGCTAGCCGAGTGCAGGGCCCCGACTTCGCCGTGCACCAACAGAACTCCACCGGCCACCATGGTGTCACCGTCCCAGGCCGAGAACGGGTACGAATTCGGCGCGCCGACGCTTGCCGCGATCATGTCCGACAAAGGAGTGCCAGGCGTGCCGAATCCGGTCACGATCACCTCGCCGAACGCCCTGGCGTCATTGGTGGTGACCGGCCCGATCCGGAAGTCGGTCGGCGCGGTCTTCACGCCGGCGACCTCGCCGCCGAGCTTCATCTTGGCCCCCCACCTCGACGAGGCCGCGCGCGGGCGGCCAGCTGCGCGAAATCGGGCGGGAGCAGGTCGGGGGCGAAGTTCAAGGTGGCCGTTCGGGCACCCAGCCCGCGGCAATGCTCCACGATCTCTCCTAGGTTACGTACGCACAGACTCGCTCGTGGGCGGCCGTGCTGGACGACCCGTTCGGCGATGTCACGGACCGATTGCGGGCGGCCGGGGCGCTAGCGATGGTCACGATTCCGGCAACGGCCGACGACCGCGGCGATTACACCTTTGAGGACCCGTTCGACTGACGTACCCCGAAAACCTATCGGCCGCCAATGGAATGAGAACTTCTCCCGTCTTGACCGTAATCAATTGGGCTGATTCGCCATCCCCTGCTCGCGGCATCCGTCGCGACTGGACGACAAACGGATCCCCGGTGGGACGCGATCAACTGGTCGTAAAGATCGATCCCCGAAGCTTGCGCCAGACGACCAAGACCGTCACGGTCACCTTCACCGAATTCGCTGGCCTCGGCCGCACCGCGGCCGGGACGAGCTACGCGCATTACGGCTGGTTCAAGGACGGGAACTCGGGTTGGTGGACCCTGGCCGACGGCAGCACCCACGACGGCGGCTGCGACGGCGATGAAATGCCTCGAGGCTCGAGTCCTCAACGACGACAGGAGAAGTCATGCCCACGAAGGCGCTGCACATCCCCACTGCGGATGGCCAAGCCGACGCGTTCGCCGCTTTCCCCGACGCCGGCGGGCGACGCCCAGGAGTGCTGATGTACCCGGGCGGCTTCGGCGTCCGGCCCGTGCTCCGGCAGATGGCCTGTGAACTGGCCGAGCACGGGTACTACGTGCTCGTCCCAAACGTCTTCTATCGGTACGGCTCGGACCCCGTGATCGAGATTCCCGAGCATATCGGCAACGAAGCCCGGCCCGCGATTGTCGCCCAACTCATGCCCATGATCGAGGCACACACTGCCGAGCGGACCCTGAGCGACGCCGACGCCTATCTCAGGTTCCTCACCACCCAACCCGAGGTCAGTTCCGGACCGGTCGCGGTGACCGGCTACTGCATAGGCGGCCTCATGGCGGTACGCACCGCTGCGGCCCACCCCGACCAGGTGGTAGCTGTTGCCGGATTCCACGCCCCCGTAGGCGCCGACGGGCCGGACGTCCTCGCCAAGCTCACCGCCCAGCTCCACTTCGGTCACGCCGAGGAAGACATAACCCCTGAGGCACTCAAGGAGCTCAACGAGACCCTGAATGCCACGGGCGTCAGCTACACGTCTGAGATCTATCCCGGCACCCTCCATGGCTTCACCATGTCCGACACCGACGCATTCAACCCGGCCGGCCTGCAACGCCACTGGGACCGCCTGTTGTCCCTGCTCAGCAACGCCCTACCCACCGGCTGATCGTTCGAGTTGTTCTGGAGTCAGGCTGCCCGAGCGGGCACTACTTTCGGGCTGACTCGAAAATCTTGAGTGCGTGGGGCAGGCGGCAGCACCGGGGCGGAGCCGCGGTGGTTTGTGTTGGGTCATGCAGCGGCTGGTTCGTCT
>NZ_JBEZDS010000063.1:0-62533 GCF_040648435.1 Dactylosporangium sp. NPDC049140
CTCGCGCCGGGTTCGTACGTCTTCGCCGTGCAGTACGGCCATGCCGTGGGCGGCCGGGATCCGAGCCGGGACACCTACCACGCAACTGCCACCGCAGGCGGCAACCGGGCCGAGGTGGACGGCCACTTCTGAAGTCGATCAACGTGCTACGGAAACGCGCGGCGGGTGTTCCCTGTGGGAACACCCGCCGCTTTGTCGCCCGGGTGCGGCGCTCAGCCGCCGCGTGTGGCGTGCCGGATCAGGCGGGCACCAGCTGCCATTGCTGGTTGGCGCCGCTGTTGGCGGTGTACTGCACGACCTTGGCGTTCTCACTGGTGTCCCAGTTGAAATCGTCGGCCGCCAGCCCGCTGTCGTGGCTGACGATGGTGAAGTAGCCGTCGCTGGTGGGTCGCAGGTACCACTGTTGGTTGGTGCCGCTGTTGGCGGTCCATTGTTGCAGTTGCAGCCCGAGGGTGGTGCTCCCGCCGTTGACGTCGAGCACCTTGCCGGTAGCGACGTAGCTGAGCGTGTACGCGCCGCCGGGGGTGGCGTTGATGGTCCAAGCGCCGCCACCTGCTTGCTGGACGACCAACGCGCCGTCCGCGGGCGACCCGCTGGCCACGGCGAGTGCCTTGCCGCTGTTGCGGTTGACGATGCGGTAGTTCGTGCCCGCTACCGGTCCGGTCGCGATCTCGAATCGGTCGATGGTGCCCCAGTTGTGCGTCGCTGCGGCCCGTTGGGTGCCGGTGACGCGCACGCGGATCGTGTGTGTGCCGGAGGTGAGCCGGGGGCTGGTCCACACCGCGACGTCGCCGGTGCGCGCCGTCGAGTACTCGTCGATCAGTGTCTCGGCGCCGCCGTCCACCGAGACGCCGATGATGCCGTGGCTCGGCGCGGTTATGCCGTGCAGCGTGACGCCGGTACCGACGAAGCTCAGCGTAGCCGTGTTGCCCGCGACGTCACTGTAGGAGTTGGTGCCAGCGTAGGGGCCGGACTCGCCGGAGGCGTGACCCCAACTGCCGGCGTACGCCACGCTCGTGCCGGCGTCGTCGATGTTGGTTGACGAGGCTGAGCCGAGGGTGAAGTACTCGATCGTGTCGGTGAACGTCGTGGCGCCGCCCTTGGTGGTCGACAGGACCAGGTACACCCGCGTGCCGCTGGACGGGGTGGTGAACGTGACCGGTGTGGTGACCCGTGAACCGAGCGGGATGTTCAGCGTGGGGTTGCCGGACGCGATGACGGCGCCGGTGGGGCTGTCGAGCCGGGCGGTCCAGTTGAGGCCGACGCCGGTGCCGCTGAGGTCGTCGTTGAAGACGGTGATGTTGCGGGTGACGCTGGTGTTGAAGGCGTAGTTGTCGACGGCCTGCGGCAGCGGGAAGGCGCCGCCGGCGTCCGAGACACCGGAGGCCGACCAGTACGGCAGGTCGATCGCGGCGACCGGGTTGAATGCGGCCTGGATGCGCTGGATCTGCGGGTTGCTCCAGGGATCGGTCAGGTTGTCCGCGCCGTAGACGGGGTGGCCACCCTCTTCCGGGGTGAAGTCGGTGGTCCGCACGCCGGGCACGAAGCCGGCCCAGCCCGACAGCAGGGTATAGGGGCGCAGGTCGCTGGCGTCCTTGCCGCGCTTGGCCGCCGTCGCGGTGGCGAACCACTCGAAGCCCTGCGTGGTGTTGGACTTGTTCCAGATGTACTCGCCCTCACCGTCGGGCCGGCCGGCCAAGGAGGTGCGCGCCTCGCCGTACTTGCCGAGGCCGTCAATGTAGTGCGAGAAGACGGCGAAGTTGCCGTTGAGCATGTTGGGGTACGGGTTGGTGTTCCAGGCGGTGTCGATGCTGATCGGCCGGGTGCCGTCGTTGCCGTTCATCGCGGCGTACAGGTCCATCCCAAACTGCTCGGAGTCGAGGGTGCTGATGTCTGTCTCGTTGCTCTGGCTCCAGCGGATGATCGCGGGGTGGTTGCGGTCACGCAGGGTCAGGGCCCGGGCGTGGTTGACCATGTTGTCGTGCCCGGCGACGAAGTCCTGGCAGCTGCAGGTGCCGCGGATGGCGGTCTCGTCGATGATCATCAGGCCCATCTCGTCGGCCACGTCGAGCATGTACGGGCTGGCCGGCTCCTGGTGGATGCGCACCACGTTGTAGTTGAGCCGCTGGTAGTTGTCCACCGCCTGCGGCCAGCCGCCGTCACCCGCCGACGGCGGCAGGAAGCCGGGCAGCGTGTCGTATGCGTCGCCCTTGCCGCCGTTGTCGACCCGGTCGTAATCCGCACCCTGCAGGCTGTCACCGCGGAAGTTCACGCGGACGCCGTTGAGGTTGTAGTACTCGCCGTTCTGGGTGGTCTCCCGGAACCCGAACCGGTACGTGGCGTCGCTAGCGCCGCCGTTGTCGGTCGACGCGTGCACCGCCAGACGGTGCAACTGGGCGCGATATCCGGACCGGTATGGCACGTTCGGCCACCAGTACGAGGCGGATCCGAGGTTCCACGCGATCGGACCGACGGTGACCTTGGTGGTCGAGTGGGCGGCCACGGTGACCGTCCGGCTGGGCAGCGCCGGGTAGCTGAACGAAGCGCCGGTATCGGAGCCGAGCGACCCGCTCAGCGTCACGGTCCGGCTGTTGGCCGAGGTGTTCGTCACGGTCACGTCATAGGTGAGATTCTGGTTCGCCACCGACGTGCGCACGAACGTGTCGCTGACATACACGGCCGGATACACACGCAGGAACGCCGAACGGTAGATGCCCTGCGGGATCGCCTCGGACCAGTCGGCGGCGTCGGGAACGAGTACCCGATTGTTCGACGGGTTTTTCAACGCGTACCGGCCCTTCACGGTCACGCTGATCGTGTGGGTCGTGCCGGGGGCGGCGAAGGCGCTGATATCGAAGTTCTGTGGCGTGAACGAGGTGGTCTGCGTGGCGACCACATTGCCGTCCACCGAGAGTGTCGCCTGGTGGTTCACCGCGCCGAACTCGATCCACGCCGACTGGGCCTGACCCGTGTCGGGCACCGTGATGGTGCGTGAATACGTCGCCTCGTTCACGTCGGTGAAGCCCTGCTTGTACCAGCCGCCTCCCGGCACCGTGATCGACGTCGTCGCCCGGCCGGCCGGGGTGAAGCTCCACGTGCCGCTCAGGTCGACGGAGCTGATCGCCCCGTTTCCCGCGGTGACACCGTTGATGTCCGTGCTCGTCGATGCCGCGGCAGGCCGCAGTGCGACGGCGGAGCCGGCGACGGCCAGGGTGGCCGCCGCGGCGGCCAGTGCAGCGCGGGTCGCGCGTCGATGCCGCGGCGGCGGCAGAGATTCATGCATTGCGGTTCCTTTCCGCGTGGGCCGCGGCGCGGCGGTGCGCCGGCGGCCAGGGGTGTGAGCGCTAACAATTGCGATCTGCGCAATCCATGGGCAAGGCGGTTCGGGTCAGCCGGCACGGCGGGCCGGGCTTGATGGCCTCGGCTTGATCGAGGTGCGATCAGACCGGACGAGCACGAACTGCTTTTCAGTGCTGGGCGAATTGGACCCGCGTCGGCTGCGCGACGCCCGCTGACAGCGCAATCCCGTTGATGGTCAGCTGTTCCCCGTAGATATCGGTGATCCTGATCGCGCCGCCACATCCGTCGCCGTGGGGGGAGAGGAAGTAGTTGTAGTTGGCGCGGGTCAGTTGGCGCCAGCCGTTGCCGCTGCGGATCTCGAGCAGCGCTACCGGATTGCGGTGGTTGACCACCTGGATCCCGCACCACCATTGCGTGGACCCGACCTTGTACCGGATCGAGATCGGATCGGAGGTGGCGGGGCTCAACAACTTCCACGTGATCGGTATCTCGCCGAGCTTGGGGTCGGCGAGTTTGGCGAACGCCTGTGGGGCCAGGTCGATCTGCCCGGGTGCGCAGGGGAGCGGGCACAGGTTGGTGATCCGGATCGTGATCGAGGCTCCGTTGGCCGCGCGCACCTGCACGTACGCCCCGCACGCCTTGGACGACTCGTAGTCGGTCTCGTTCATCGCCCCGATCATGAGGTCACCGGCCGGGCCGAACAGGCATGCGCCGTCGCCGTCCGCGGCATCGTAGAAGGTGGCTTTTCCGTGGTACGTGACGTTGGGCCGGATCCGTCCCGCCAGCATCGTCGCGCCCGGCTTCGGCGACCCGGCGCCCGTGGCCGACGGCCGTGCCGCCGCGGTGGTGGCGCTCGGGGGCGCCGCCCCGCTCGGGGACTCCGACCTGGGCGAAGCGCTCACCTGGACGCCCGCGACGGGCGTGGCCGCGGCATGCCCGTCGCGGGACGGCTCACCGCAGCCGGCAACCGCCGCCAGGACAGCCGCCGACACGGCGCTCACGAACGCGAAGCGCCATCGGCGGCGCGGATGCAGAGGCGGCATGTCGGTACTCTCCTTGCCGATGCCAGTCGACCCGATGATCCTCAGTGGTCCGGAAGACCGGAAAAGGTTGCTCGCCACACCGAGAAATCTCGGCGCCGGTCGCCGGCCAGCCGCGGTCGCTGCCGGCGCTGCGCTCGTCGGCGGGGCCGGCGCGGTGGTCGCCGGCCGGCGAATCGCGCCCGGTACGCCTCGGCGATCTCGGCCTCCGAGAGCCAGACCTTTGTCGGTCCACTGCACCACGGAAGCGCCGTCGGCGGTGGACGCGCCGTAGACGTCGGCGACCTTGCATTGGGCGCACCAGCCGCAGACC
This sequence comes from Dactylosporangium sp. NPDC049140, assembly GCF_040648435.1. Lineage (NCBI taxonomy): Bacteria > Bacillati > Actinomycetota > Actinomycetes > Micromonosporales > Micromonosporaceae > Dactylosporangium > Dactylosporangium sp. NPDC049140. The sequence continues at coordinate 4,654 of NZ_JBEZDS010000063.1, forward strand.
CCGGCGACACCGTCGCACGTCGCCAGGCGTGCCTGCATGACGGGGCCTCCGCTCCGCATGGCCGCCGGCCTGGTGTCGCGGATGGACCTATTGGGCTACGCCCCAGGCGGCAGTTCGTGACGCTGGCTCAGCTGGCCATTGGGGTATTATGTTCATTTAAACCGGATATCAACCATCTGTGCAGGTGCCTTCGGGTCGTGCCATCGCCTTTGGAACCGCAGTCGTGGGCTTCGGCGTACTCACGTTCATGGTCATCCTCATGACCGCCGCAACCGACCGCTGGGCGATCACGGCGACCGTCACAGCCGTCGCCGGCTTGCTCATCATCAACGCGTTCGTCGTCGTATACCTGAAGCGGGCCATCGTCTGGCCCGTCCGGCGGGCTACCGGCGTGGTTGGCCAGCTCGCGCACAGCGAGCCGGGCAGCCGACTCAGGGCGGAGGTTGGCGAGGCCGGCAAGCCCCCCCGCCCGCGCAGGATGATGGGTGGCTCGGTCCGGCACAACGTCGAGGAACTCGTGCGGTTCGGCAAGGCGCAGGCCGCGCTGCGGCGCATCGCCACCTGCGTCGCTCGCGGCGCGGCACCGGCTGAGGTCCTGGACGCCGTCGCCACGGAACTGGGCTGGCTCATCCGCACCGACGGCGCGCACATCGTCCGCTACGAGCACGACGGCACGGCGACCGTGGTCGCGGCCTGGGGTGCGTCCAGCATCGGCATGCCGGTCGGCGCGCGGTTCTCGTTGGAGGGTCGCAGCGTCTCGGCCCAGGTGTTCCGCACCGGCCGGACGGCCCGGATGGACGGCTACGCCGACGTCCCCGGCCCGCTCGCCGCCCACCTGCGCCAGCACGCTGTCCGCAGTGCGGCCGGCGCCCCGATCGTCGTCGACGGCCGCCTCTGGGGCGCCGTGATCGCCACCGTGACACAGGGACCGCCGCTGGCCCTGGACTCCGAGGTGCAGCTGGCCGACTACACCGACCTGATCGCCACCGCCATCGCCAACACCCAGACCCGCGCCGACCTCGCGGCCTCCCGGGCCCGGGTGGTGGTCGCGGCGGACCAGGCCCGCAGGCAGATCGAACGCAATCTGCACGACGGCATTCAGCAGCACCTCATCGCGCTCGCCATCGAGGCCGGCGACGTCGCGGCGAGCATCCCCGGTGAGACCCCCGAGCTGCGTCGCAGGCTGGCCACGGTGGCGGGCGGGCTCAACGGCGTGCTGGACGACCTGCGGGAGATCTCACGCGGCATCCACCCGACGATGCTGTCCGACCGGGGCCTGCGCCCGGCGCTCAGGGGACTCGCCCGGCGTTGCAACATCCCGGTCGAGCTCGACACGCGGCTCGAGGGCCGGCTCCCAGAGCCGGTCGAGGTGGCCGCCTACCACATCGTCGCGGAGGCAGTGACCAACGCCGCCAAGCACGCACACGCCTCACACGTCAGCGTCGACGCGGCGATCCGAGCCGGCCGGTTCCACCTCATCGTCCGGGACGACGGCATCGGCGGCGCTGACCCAGCGTGCGGCTCCGGCCTCCTCGGCCTGCTCGATCGCGTCGATGCGCTTGGGGGATCGTTCACGATCTCCAGCCCACCCGGGAGAGGCACCTCCCTGCAGGCCGAGCTGCCCGTCGATCTGGCCCGCCTCGCCTGACGTATACCGATACCGGGTCTGCGCCGCACGGCGAGCCTCGTTGCGGGTTCGCCAGTTGGTGCGGTAGACGAGTTCGATCTTCAGCGTCGACCAGAGGTTCTCCATCAGGCCGAGATGGCGACCGTGACCAAGGGTTGCGTCGCGGGCGTCCCGCGCGGGACCGGCCACGTCTGGCCTGGTCCACCCGGGGAGGTCGGCCGAGTGGAGGAACGGCTTGGCCGTTCGGCCGAAAATGGCCACAACCCGGGACGGGAGTATTTGTTTGATCACGGATTGTGGATACGGTCCGCGTGAATAGTCCGATCACGGGAGAATTCATGTCGCTGACGGAGGTTCTCGGTGGGACGCGTCCTGGTCGTGGAGGACGACAGGAGGATCGCACGCCTCGTCTCGCGAGCGCTGGAGACCGAGGGCCACGCGGTCGACCTTGCGTACACCGGCCCGGATGCGCTCACGATCGCACTCGGCCGGCAGTTTGATCTTCTGCTGCTGGACCTGATGCTGCCCGGGCTGGACGGCACGGAAGTCCTGAGCCGGGTCGTGGAGGAACGTCCGGGTCAACGCGTGATCGTGGTCTCCGCGATCATGGAGATCGGCCTGCGGGTGGCCTGCCTCGATGCCGGAGCCGTCGACTTCGTGTCGAAGCCGTTCGTCCTCGCCGAGTTGATGGCGAGGGTCCGCGCCCACATGCGCGAGCCGAACCACGCCGAAGCCCAGTGGCTCGTCGTCGGGGCCCTCAGGCTCGACGTGCGTCAACGCCGGGTGCTGGCCGCGGGGCGGCAGGTCGACCTGTCGATGCGCGAGTTCCTCCTGCTGCGGCACCTGATGCAGCGAGCCGGGCGGGCGTGCAGCCGGTCGGAGCTGCTGGCCGACGTGTGGCACCTGTCGTTCGACCCGGGCAGCAACGTCGTCGACGTCTGCGTCCGCCGGCTGCGCGGCAAGCTCGGCGCCGCGGCGCGAGTGGAGACGGTGCGCAGTGTCGGCTACCGACTACTGGCCGGCTGACGGCTCGCGGCACGGCCGGCGCCTGCTGCTCGTCTGGGCGTGATGGTCTGGCACGTGCACCTGCGCCAGCGGGCGTCGCCCGGCTGATGCGCGGCGTATGAGCGGGCCGCGTGTCGCCGAGGACGCGGCTCGTCCTCGACGAGTTGGACAAGCTGTCGCGGATCACGCATCGGCTGGTGACGGCTCGAAACGCTCAACGGATGACGGCTCCGTGACAAAAACATGACCGACCTGTCATGAACTTTCCCGCGGCGATCAAACCCGACCTATGGTCCGCTCGGTGGCACCTCCTTGACGGGTGCCGCTGGGAGGTCGACCAGTGCGCAGGTGGAACCGGTCGTGGCCAGGTAGGCGCCTAGCGTGGGGCAGCGTTCTGGGACTGCTGGCGGTGCTCGTGCTCGGCCGCCCGGCGGCCGCGCATGCCGTCCTGATCGGCTCCGACCCGCAACCCGGGGCAGTGCTGCCGCGGGCGCCGAGTGCGGTGACGCTCCGGTTCGAGGAGGAACTCGCCGCGCCGGCGTGCACCGCGCAGGTCTTCGATGCGCACGCTGCTGCCGTGGCCGGGGTGGTGGTGCGGGTCGTGGGCCGGGAGCTGCGGCTGGCGCTGCCGCCGCTGGGAGACGGCACCTACACTGTCCTGTGGCAGGCCCGTACCGCCGCCGACGCCCATCCGGCGAGCGGGCAGCTCGTCTTCAGCGTCGACACGGCCGCGCAGGCCGGCGCGGTCACGCCGGAGGGCCTGATGGCTCGGTGGGTAGCTCTCGCCCTGCTCGCCGGAACGCTCGGCGGCATCGTCCTCGCCGCGGTGGTACGGCCAAAACCCGCCGCCGACCCGCGGCTGGCGTCCGTGTACCGGCGGGGCCTGACCCTCGCCGCCCGATGCGCCGCCGCCGGGGCGCTGTTCGGCCTGGTGCGGCTCAACGACGAGCGCCTGCGCGCGACCGCCGGGCTCTGGCGACTCGTTGCCGCAACCGCGTGGGGATGGCGCTGGATCGGCGTCGAAGCGGCCTTCGTCGCCCTCCTGCTGCTCGCCCGAAAGCTGCGCCGGGACGGCCGTCGCCGATGGTGGGCCGGCGTCACCGGCGCCGCACTCGTCGCCGGAACGTGCCTCGCGCTCGCGACCCATGCGTCCGGCCCAGCGGACCCGCGCGGGTTCGCGGTCGCCGTCGCGACGGCGCACATCCTTGCCGGCACGCTCTGGCTGGGCGTCGCGCTCGCGCTCGGCTGGGTGGCCGGCGCCGCTGGAACCCGGGCGCTGCCCGGGCTGACGACCTCGCTCGTGCGCCTGACGGCCGTCAGTTTCGGGCTGGTCGTGGCGAGCGGACTGATCCAGGCGGGGCTGCAGATGACCGTGGCCGGCGAGCTGTTCGGCACCCGGTACGGCCAGCTGGTCCTGCTCAAGTGGACGCTGACGCTGGCCGTGGTTGCGCTCGCGCTTCGGCTGCGGCGGCCGATCGGCCGGGAGACGTCGGCCGGCCTGACGGTCGTGCTGCTGCTCGCCGGGGTGCTCGGGCTCACCCCGCCGCCGGCCGCCCAGCGCGTTGCGGCCACCACCACGGCGACGGCTTCGGCCAGGGATCTGCTGGCAGCCGTGTCGGTGACCCCGGCCGGCTCGGGCACCGCCGCGTTCGACGTGACCGTCACCAGCAGCCGGCGTCCCCCGCCGGCGCCGGTCGACGCGGTCACACTGCGGGTCGCCGGCCGGGCGGTGGCGCTGCGGCCCGTTGACGGCGACCGGTTCGTCGGCGTCGGATTCGTGGGAGCCGGATTCGCCGGTGGTCCGGTCAGCGTGGAGCTGATGCGCGCCGGCGAGCTGCTGCGGGTACCGCTGCAACTGCCCGCCGCCGGTCCGCGGCCTGGCCGGCCGCTCGCGCCGCTGCTGGACGTCCTGGCCGTGCTGGTGCTGGTCGTCGCCGCCCGGGCGAGCGCGGGAACCGTCAACGGACCGTCAAGGTTACTGGGACCTGGTGTACCAATGCTCCGGCGGTCCCGGTCACGCTGATGGTGAAGGTGGCACGTGGGGTCGATGACGTGGTACGCACCTGCAGCGTCGAGCTACCCGGTGGACCGACCGGGTTCGGGCTGAAGGTCGCGGACGCGCCGGTCGGCAGACCCGTTGCCGACAACGACACGCTGCCGGCGAAGCCACCCACAGACTCGACGGACACGGTGTACGTGGCGGTCTGGCCGCGCCTGACCTCGACGGTGGACGGGCTCGCGCTGAGCGTGAAGTCCCGCGGGGTGACGGTGAGCGTGACCGTGGCGGTGTGACTGACCGAACCGCTCGTGCCGGTGACCGCGACCGAATAGGTGCCCGGCGGCGCCGTCGCCAGCGTCGTGATGGTCAGCTGGGAACTGCCCGCGCCGGCGATGGACGCCGGGCTGAACGCCGACGAGCCCACGGCGCCCGGCAGACCGGCGAGGGACAGCGCGACGTTGCCGGTGAAGCCGTTGAGGCTGCCGACCGCCACGGTGTACGTGGTGGTATCGCCGGCCGGCACTGACCTGGAAGCGGGGGTGGCGGCCACGGTGAAGCCCGGCGCCGGGACCACGAGGGTGGCATACACCCGGCGGATGGTCGAGCCGTTCGTGCCGGTCAGCGTGAGCAGGTACGAACCCGGTGCGAGGCCGGCCGTCGTGGTCACGTCGAGCCGGCTGCTGCCGCTGCCACCGTAGACGACCGGCGGGGTGAAGCTCCAGCTCGCCTGCGCCGCGGAGAGCCCGGCCAGGCTCAGTGCGACGGCACCGGTGAAGCCGTTCACACCCGCGACGGAAACGGTGTACGTGGCGGTTCCGCCGGCCGTCGTCGTCGCCGTCGAGGGGGATGCCGACATCGTGAAGTCGGGCACCGTGCTCAGCCATCGGTATGCGGCCAAGGCGTCCAGCCGGCCGAAGCCATAGGCGTTGTCCGGGCCGCTCGGGCCGAGGTCCACCGCGCCGCCCTCCAGCGCGGCGGCCTGCCGGTCGGCGGGAAGGTCCGGAAACGCGCCCAGCAAAAGAGCCAGCGCCCCGGCGACGTGCGGCGCGGCCAGCGACGTGCCGGATGCCGTGGTGTACAGGCCGTAGAGGTCGGTGGTGCGCACGTTGACGCCGGGCGCGACCGCGCGCGGCACGGTCGGCTGGCCGCACGCCGACGGCCCGCGGCTGCTCGACGGGTCGATGACGTCCGTGTTGTCGGTGGCGCCGACCGCGAACGCGTCCGGGTTGTTGGCCGGGCTGAACACCGTGCCCGTGGCGGGGCCGTAGTTGCCGGCGGAGAACACCGGCAGGATCCCGGCTGCGCGCAGCATGGCCAGGTCGGGCTGGAAGTCGAGGTTGCAGCCGCCGGCGGACAGCGTCCATGAATCGTTGACCACATCGGCCGCGTCGGCGGTGTCCGGGTTGCCATCGGGGTCCAGCAGCCACTGGAAGCCGCGGTGAATGGCGGTCGAGGTGGCGCTGCCGCGGTCGTTGAACACCTTCACGGCGATCCACCGGGCGTCCGGCGCGATGCCGATCGAGGTACCCCCGGCGTCGCCGCCGACCATGACGCCCATCGTTGCGGTGCCGTGGCCGTTGACGTCGGTGGGCACCGTCGGGTGCTGACCGTATGGGTCGTACCAGCTGTTGCTGCCGCCCCGCCAGCGGCCGGCCAGGTCGGGATGGGTGCCGTCGACCCCGGTGTCCATGTTCGCCACCACGACCCCCTGGCCGCGGAAGCCGAGGTTCCACAGCGCCGGAGCGTTGACCAGCGTGACGTTGGACTCGGGGGTCGCCGGGCCGGGCGCGGTCGTGGCCGTCGGACCGGGCATCGCGGGTGCCTGGATGGTGAGGTCGGGATCGATCCTGCGGACGTCGGCACGGGCGGCCAGTTCCCGGATGACAGACGGGGCCGCCGTCACGCTTATGCCATTGAAGATCCACAATGGATCGGCCGTGGTGACGAGTCCCTGCGCCTGGCGTTTGCGCAGCAGCGCGAGGACGCCCTCCTGCGCGGTGCCCGCCGTGGCGCGCAGTGCCCGTTCCAGGGCGGCGCTGCGCTGCCGGCGGTTCGGGGCTTTGATGGTGCTCGGGTCGACCTGCGCCGTGAGTACCACGACCGCCTGCACGAGCTGCCGCGGCCGCGCGGCAAAGGCCGTCCCCGAACTGTTGACCAGAATCATCGCGAGCGCGACGGCGACGACGATTGCACGCTTCATCAGACACACCCTCCAGTGGGTGGCCGCAACGTAGGACGAACGCGTCGCGGGATCCAGCTAGATGACGGGGCCGTCATGTGACTGTCATGTGGCCGTCATCCGCCGTCGCCAGCCGGTCCGCCGCGAAGATGACCGCACCATGACACACACATGACAGACCTGTCATGAACGGCTGCGCGGAGACCCTTCCGGTCGAATACTCCCCCTGATGCAGGGCGCACCTGCCAAGGCATCGTGTGTGGAAAGGGTGGAGCCGATGCGCAAGGACCGGTCGAGCCACACGATCATGGATGCGCTGCGCACGGCACGGGCAGCGTGGACTGCGGGACGGCGCCGGCTGCGCCTTCTGCATCCGCTGCCCGGACGGCTCGACCTTCCGGCCAAGCTGCGACTCGACAGCATCCGCCGCAGCGTCTCCGTCCGCACGACGGTCCTCGTCCTCGTCGGCGGTCTGCTCCCGCCCCTCGTGGTCCTCGGCGTGCGCGTGCCCCAGGCACAAGCGGCCACCTCATGCCCGGCCGCCGGCTGCGCGGTCACGGTGAACGCGCGCGACTTCGCGTCGCACGCCGCACTGCCACACTTCAACTACATCATCAACGTCGACAACACGCGCTTTGTCGACCCTGCGACACGCCAGCCCAAGGACCCGTTCCCGAAGTACGTGACGACCGAGAGCAACAGCCCGATCGTGCGCGAAGGCAACGAGGGGCGTGCGACCGTCAATCTGCCGCCCGGACGGTACCTGATCTCGGTCCGTGCGCCGGATCACAAGATGTGGGGCAAGCACATCACCCTGCCCGACGACGCCGCGGCTGACGGCAGCCTCAACGCGCTGATCGAGCTCACCGAGCAGAGCGACGCCCACCCGCTGCCGCTGGGCAAGATCCGGGTCTTCGTGTTCCAGGACAACGCCTGGACCAACGGCGCCCCGGACACCGAAGAGAACGCGTTGCAGGGGTTCAGAGTCGGCCTGGAGGAGCAGACCCACAGCGAGGTATCGGTCGACTACAACAACAACCCGCTGTGCGGCGGTCAGTGCCTGACAGCCGCCGACGGGCTGGTCACCATCAACAACCTCGGACCGGCAACGTACTTCATCGACGTGCATCCGCCGGAGGGGCCCTGCAACAGCGACCCCGGCAGCCAGTGGTACCAGACCACGACCATCGACGGTGGCCTGCAGCTGCAGGCCGGTGTCGAGGAAGGCAGCGACGGTACGGGCGCACCCGGCGAGCAGTTGTGGGAGCCGCCGACCAACCGCACCGCGTACTGGTTCGGCTTCGTCTGCGCGCCGACGCCGTTCGCCGGCACGGGAACGGGCGAGATCACCGGTACGGCCCGCAACTGGCAGGGCTGGCCGCCGTTCGACGTGCTCACCCTGGGCGAGCCCGTGGCGAACCCGCTCGTCGCGCTGAGCGACAGCACGACCGATCGCACCGTCTTCATCGGTCGGGGCGACGAGCAGGGCAACTTCGACATCCAGCACGTCCCGGCCGGCACGTACAACATGGCCATCTGGGACGAGCAGCTCAGTTACATCATGCGCACCCTGCCGGTCACCGTGGCCGCCGGCCAGAGCGTCGAGGTCCGCGACGCGGATCCCAACGGCGAGGTCGGCGTGGGCGTGTCGCGCTGGTTCGGCTGGCTGGACGGCACCGTCTACAAGGACCTGAACAACAACGGGAAGATGGATCCCGGCGAGCCGGTCCTGGCCAACACCGACATGGACCAGCGGTGGCGGGACGGTTCGATCAAGGAGAGCACCTTCACCAACGCCGCCGGGCATTACGAGTACCCGACCGCCGAGGGCGGCCCGCTCGGAAAGTGGATCATCAATGAGCAGGGCTTCGCCCGTTTCTCGGCCTACCCCGGCCCGTCGGTACATGACGAGCACACCGGCGCGGTGACGCCGTCCTGCGCGGTTGTTCCGCCCGCCGTTCCGGCCAATCCGTGCGTTCCGACCGACCAGGGTGGCGGCCTGCTGAGCAACCAGCTGGTGACCGAGGGCCACCGCGCCACCGTCGACTTCGGCAAGCACGACTATCCCACCGGAACGCTGGGCCAGATCGTCGGCATCACCTACTTCGCGACGACGCGCAACGAGTTCGACGCGCGGTTCCAGGCGCACGAGGACTACGAGCCGGCCATCCCCGATGTCACGGTGTACCTGGAGACTGCCGGCTTCGACGGGGTGCCGAACACCGCCGATGACGTCATCGTGAACAAGTACGTGACCGACCACTGGCAGCACCCGAACGCCACCCAGAACCCACCGCAGGGATGCGCGGTGACCGACCGTACGGGCGCGCCCATCACCACGCTCAACCCCCAGGTCGGGCCGAACTGCCTGGAGACGCCGATCGTGGGGGAGCAGACCAAGGACGGTGCGTTCGACGGCGGCTACGCCTTCGCCGACTACTGCCCGAACGGCTACGACCTCGCCACGGACGACGGGACGTGCACCGGTGGAACGGACCCGGTGGCGCTCGTCGCCGGGACCTACATCACGCACGTGGTCATGCCGAAAGACACGACCGACACACGCGACTGCAACCCGGCGAACACCTCCGGCTACAAGAACGTCAGCTCCGCGAAGGGCGCCATCCCCGGCGGCGGGCAGGGATGCCTGTACCGTCCGGTCAAGGAGGAGGACGTCAACGTCGACCTCGGCAACACGTTCACGCCCGCCATCCCTCCGCCGCCGTGCGCCGGGGACGACCACGTCATCGACCAGTCGACGCTGGTGCAGCGCAGCAACTACTTCGGTGCTGCCGGCGCGCACGCGCCCCTCTGCGACAAGCGACAGGTGGTGCTGAACACCACCGCCGGCGGCCAGAACAACGCCAACGCCGACTTCCACCTGATGACGAACTTCAACACCGACCCCAACGGCACCAACGCCACCGACACCAGGGCCGGCGACGTCGCGGAGCCCGGCCGGATCATCGGCCTGGTCTCCAACGACATCTACTTCGAACGCGACCCGAAGTCGATGTGGTACGGCGAGCCGCGGCCGATCGGCGGCATCCCGGTCGGGATCTACGCCCGCGTGGACACGGTACCGAATGTCAACGCCCCGTTCAGTCCCGACAACTGGCGCCTGCTCACCACGGTGTGGACCACCCCGGAAGGCACATACGAGGCGCTGCTGCCGTCGACCGAGACGTTCAACTGCCCGATCCCGCAGGGACCCTGCCCGGGCATGTACCTGGTCAAGGTGGACGACCCGGGCACGAAGGCCGCTCCCAACCCCGGTTACAACCCCAACCTGCTGACCGCCACGTCGGCCTGGGACGTCTGGCCGGGCCTGACCGACCAGCTCGACACGCCGCTCGACCCGATCTCCGGCACCGGCTGCGAGGACCCGGCCGTCCCGGCGCGCCCCGAGGCGCTGCAGGTCTCGACCCCGGTAGTGCCGGCGAGCGGCAGCCGGCAGGTAACGATCCAGGGCGATTTCATCGGTACCACCGGCACCGCCACCGACGCCACCGGTGTGCGGGCGACCCTGACCGACGATCGTAACGGCCAGGTCCAGACGCTGACCCGGGGCAACGGCGGCATCGTCAGCTGGACACCCGGAAACGCGACCACGCCGGACACCATTGTGCTGAACGTGCCCGCGCTGTCCTCGACCTTCCGGCCGGGTCCGAAACAGCTCACGATCACCACGGCGAACGTCAACGGCGGCGTGTCCAGCGTCAACGGGATCACCCTGCACGTGATGGGCACCAACGGCACCGGCCAGGACACGATCGCCTACAACCCGCCGGTGGTCAACGTGCCGCCGCCGTCGATCACCGGGACCAACGCTCACGCCCTGCAGAACGCGATCGACGGCGCCGTGGCCGGCAGCCTGCTCGTGCTGTCGCCCGGTGTCTACAACGAGAACGTGGTCGTCTGGAAGCCGCTGAAGATCCAGGGCCGCGGCGCGGGCGGGATCATCGGCGCCCACGAACTGCAGGCGCGTGACCCCGAGGACCCACGCTTCCATGTGGTCGGCTCGGTCATCGACGGCCGCTACTTCGCCGAGAACGCCCCGGCCTTCGATGCCACGGTGACCGCCCACGGGCCGTACGCCGGCGTCGATGGCAGCCACCCGGTGCTGCGGGGCGCCGACCTGACCATGCTCGCCCAGTCCACCGGCGCCTACGACCTCGGCACCGGCATCACCTCCGCCTTCGCCCAGGCCCGCGTCGACGGCCTCGCGCTGATGACCGGGCAGGGCGAGGGGGCGGGCGGCATCCAGCTGCAGGCATACGCCAACAACACCCAGATCACCAACAACGTGCTGGAGAACAACGCGGGCATCTTCGCCGGCGGCATCGGCATCGGAGCGCCGTACAGCGACACCAACCCGGCCACCGGCGTCAGCAACCACGTAGGCGCCCACAACTACAACGTCAAGGTGGCCAACGACCGCCTGATCGGCAACGGCGGCCTGACCCGCTCCGGCGGCCTCGGCATCTTCTACGGCTCCAACGCCTACGAGGTCGCGAACAGTATCGTGTGCTCGAACTTCGGCGTGGAGTACGGCGCCGGCATCTCCCACTGGGGCCTGAGCCCCGGTGGCAGCATCCACGACAACCAGATCTACTACAACGACGCGGTCGACTCGGGCGCCGGGATCTCGATCCAGACTCAGCTGCCCGTCGGCGGTGGCAGCCTCGGCGACGGCTCCGGCAACGTCAATGTCGACCGCAACGTGCTGGCCGGAAACTACAGCGGCGACGACGGCGGCGCGATCTTCGTGCTCGACGCGCTCGACCAGCCCGTCAACATCCGTAACAACATCATCGCCGACAACGGGGCGGCCGACCTCGGCGGAGCCATCGCGCTCGACGACTCGTCCAAGGTGGCTATCGTCAACAACACCATCGCCAACAACGTCTCCACCAGTTCGTCGGAGACCTCGGACGGCAAGCCGCACTCGGCCGCCCTGGCCTCGGAGGCCAACGACCTGGCGCTGTGGCAGAACGACCCGCGCTATGCGGCGCAGTACCCGAACGCGGCCACCCGCCCGGACTTCTCCAACCCGGTGGCGCTGTTCAACAACATCTTCTGGACCAACACCGCGTACACCCTGAGCCAGCCCGGCCCGGGCGCAACGCTGGTCTCGCATGGCGCCATCGACTTCGAGGTCCACGGGACCGCGAACAACGCGGACACCTTCACCCCGCGCTACTCCGACCTGACGGCCGGAAGCACCGTGCTCGGTCCGAATGGCGTGCTGCATGCCCCGCCGGCGAACCAGGGCAACATCAGCGCTGACCCGCTGTTCCTGAACCCGATCGGGGTGACTGCGGAGCTCACGGTGTCCGGGTCGCGGCTCGACCCGCAGACGGCGGCGGTCACCATCACCGGCGGCGACCCGCCGGTCGGGCTCACCAGCAACTACCACATCCTGCCCGTCTCGCCGGCGCTCGACAACGGGGTGCGCTGTTCGAACACGCCGGTCCCGGCGAACCTCACCGCGTGCGGCGCGGCCGCGGTCGCGGCACCGGTCGGGACTCCCGGGGACATCGACGGGAACACCCGTCCAATGTCGCGAACGAGCCGTTCCAACACGCCGTGGGATCTGGGCGCGGACGAAATACCTGGTTTGTCGGTGACTCTGCCGTGACCGGCGCAAGATCATTGAGGAGGCCAGTGTGAGCGCCAAGGCGCGAAGCTCGACGCGCAGAGATTTCCTCAGAGCGGTCGGCTGGGGCGCGGCGGGAACCGTCGCGGCCGGTGGACTGGTCGGCTCGGACCTGGGTGGGCGAGGCTTCCTCGGCGCGGGACGCGTCGAGGCGGCCACCCCTCCGACGCTCTCGATGATCGCCACCGACGGGTACATCACGATGCCGAACCGGGCCGCACCGGTGTACATCTTCGGCTTCGTCCAGGTCGATCCCGCCAAGACGATCAGCGAACTGTCAGCGGCCTACAAGGGCCACGCTCAGCACACCGCGCCGATGCTCGACTTCAAGCAGGGAGACGACATCAGGATCACGCTGACCAACCTCGGCCTTGTCCAGCGGCCCGACCTGACCGACGGGCACACGATCCACTGGCACGGCTTCGACATCCCGTCGCCGCTCAACGACGGTGTCCCCGAGCTGTCGGTGGCCGTGCCCATCGGCAAGCAGTTCACGTACTTCTACCGGCCGCACCGCGAGGGCACCTACATGTACCACTGCCACTTCGAGGACGTCGAGCACGTCCAGATGGGCATGACCGGCGTCGTGGTGGTGCGGCCGAGCCAGGACGGCACCGCCAAGACATTCGGCGGCAAGACCTTCACGACGTTCGCCTACAACGACGGTGACGGTTCGACGGGCTACGACCGCCACTTCGCGATCCTGCTCAACGAGATCGAGGAACGGCAGCACGACGCGGACCGGGACATCCAAGAGTTCATCATGACGGACTACGACCCGCAGTTCTTCACCCTCAACGGCCGGTGCTACCCGCAGACCGTGCAGCCGAACGACGGCAACGGCACCACATCGGGCATCGTCACCGCCAACCCGAACTACGGCGGCGGCCCCGACGCGTCCCAGCCGAACTCGGCGCTCATCCAGGTCAACCCGGGCGACCGGGCCCTGCTGCGGCTGGCCAACCTGGGCTATCAGCAGCACGCCATGCAGCTGCCGGGGATCCCGATGCACGTCGTCGGCCAGGACGCCTCGTTGCTGCGCAACGGCGGCATCGGCGGGGTGGACACGTCGTACTGGACCAACACTCTCTACCTCGGGCCCGGCGAGGCGCGCGACGTGCTCTTCGACGCGCCCGGGTACGACGCGGCCCGCCCGTCCGGCTCGGACGCCCGCGGCAGCTACAACGTCTACTACTTCAAGAACCGGGACTACCGGAAGCTGTCGAACCACGGCGGCCCAGGGGCCGGCGGGATGATGACCGAGGTCCGGGTGTACCAGAGCCCGCTTCCGGCCCAGACCGTGGTGGGGCAGACCTATGCCTGAGCGTGCCGAGCGAGCATCGACCCCGCGCCGCGGCAGGGAGGCCACGATGAGGCGGAGAACTGGGCGGCTGGCGGCCGTAGTGCTTCTGGCCGCCGGCTCGGCTCTACTGGTTCCGGCACGCGCCGACGCGCTGCCCGTGGGGGCGCCCAGGATCGGCATGGTCTGCACCCCGGGCACCGTCTCCGGCACGACCCGCACGTTCAACCTGGTGGCGAAGACCGGCTACATCGATACGCCGGACGGCAACAGCGTCTTCATGTGGAGCTACGCCAACGCCGACGCGCCGGACAGCGGTCATTTCCAGAGCCCCGGGCCGGTGCTGTGCGCAACCCAGGGCGAGACCGTCGTCGTGCACCTCACCAACAACCTCACCGAGCCGACGTCCATCCTGTTCCCGGGCCAGGACGCCCAGGTGAGCGCCGCCGGTGGCGCCGCCGGGCTGCTGACGACCGAGGCCGCGGCGACAAGCGGGACCGTGACGTACACGTTCACGGCCGCCGGCCCCGGCACGTACCTCTATGAGAGCGGCTCCGACGTTGCAAAGCAGCTTGAGATGGGGCTGTACGGCGCTCTGATCGTCCGCCCGAGCACCGGCGCCAACTACGCCTACGGCACGACGACGCAGTTCGACCCGGCCCGGGAGTACCTGCTGCTGCTCAGCGAGATCGACCCGGACCTGCACCACGCGGTCGAGACGGGTGGCACCTACGACGTCAACAGTCGGCGTGAGCGGTACTTCGCCGTCAACGGCCGGGAGTTCCCCGACACCATCCAGGACAACGGCTCGGGGTTGCTGCCGAACCAGCCGTACGGCTCGCTCGTGCGAATTCAGCCGAACTCCGCGGCGAACCCGCAGCCGGCGCTCATCCGGATGATCAATGCCGGCGCGCTGAACCACCCCTTCCACCCGCACGGCAACCATACGACCCAGATCGCCCAGGACGGCCGGTTGCTGCTGAGCCCCAGCGGCGCCTCCGCCGCCACCGAGCACTTCGGGGAGACGATCGCGTCCGGTCAGACGCAGGACTTCCTACTGCGGTGGGACGACCAGGACAACTGGAACCCGACCACCAACCAGCTGCCGGTGGCCCCGCCGAACTACCGCAACGTGCTGTTCAAGGACAGCAACACCTGGTACGGCGGTAGCCCGTACCTGGGTTACAAGGGCACCCTGCCCACTGGGGTCACTTCACAGAACATCTGCGGCGAGTGGTACTTCCCGTGGCACAGCCACGCCCTCAACGAGTTCGCCAACTTCGACGTCGGGTTCGGCGGCATGGCCACCCTGCTGCGGGTGGACCCGCCCGGCGGCTGCTTCGCCTCAGCGACCTCGACCACCCTCGTGGGCGGCGTGCTGAAGGGCGGAGCCGCCTCCGACCTCGGCGTAGACGACACCAAGTACTTCATGGTGAACCCGAAGACGACCACCCAGACGTCGGCAACCACCGCCGGGCAGACCACCGTCGCGGTCGCCTCCGCCGCCGGCTTCCCGGCATCCGGCCCCTACTACGTCCGGGTGGACAACGAGGTGCTGCAGGTCACGGGTGGGCAGGGCACGACCACCTGGACCGTGGCCCGCGGGCAGCTCGGCACCACGGCGGCGGCCCACGCGAGCGGCGCGACCATCACCGCTCTGGCAACCGACTGGTTCGCGGGCTTCACGGGCCTCCCGGCAGGCGCGCAGAACCTCAAGGTGACCTACAAGGGCGAGAACTGCGGCACCACCACGGCCGCCACCTGTACGGCCATTGCCAGCAACCTGCCACAGCAGACGGTGAAGATCTGCGACTGGACGATCGCGGGCGCGGCGGGCTGCTCGAGCGCGACGTCGAACGGGTGGGTGATGCTGCCGCCTCCGCCGCTGCAGCCGCAGAGCGTCGGCTCGGCCGACGTGAGCTCGACGTGGACGTTGCCGGGTTCAGCCGACGCCTACGTCGGCACCGGAGCGAACAGTGGTCAGGTCCGTGTCCTCGTGCACACCCAGCGCTGGACGGGCTCCGGCCCAGCCACGTTCTCGACGTGGGGCAACCTCATGGCACTCGTTTATGACGCGCCATGACCAGCGGCAAGGCTAAGGAGAGACTGGCGATGCGCGCACCCGCACTCAACCAGGCGATCAGGGCGCTGACTGTACTGGTCCTGGCCGTGGCCGGGCTCGGACTCGGCAGCTCCACCGCCTCGGCCGCATCGGTGTCCATCAACCTGTGTGCCAAGGCCGGCACGCTGACGTTGCCAGGCCCGGTCAGCGTCCCGGTCTGGGGATTCGGCGTGCCGGCGACGCCGGGTGACTGCACGACCGCAACGGCGGGCGCGCCGGGACCTGTCCTGAGCGTGAACGAGGGGGACACCGTGACGATCAGCGTCACGAACGCGTTGCCGGCCGGGCACACGCTCGCGTTCGAGATACCGGGCGTGGACTTCACCGCCGGTCCGAGCGACGCCGCAGCCGGGGCGACGGTGACGCGTTCCTTCAACGCCACCAGGCCCGGGACGTATCTCTACCGGAGCGGCGGTGACGCCGGACGCCAAGCGGCCATGGGACTGTACGGCGCGCTGATCGTCCGTCCGCCGACGCCGAACCAGGCATACGACACCGCGACTACGGCGTACAACGTCGAGGCCCTGCTCATCCTCAGCGCCATCGACCCGGGCTTCAACGCCGCACCCGACACCTTCGACATGCACAGCTACCGGGCGACCTACTGGCTCATCAACGGCCGGGCCTACCCGGACACCACGCAGATCACGGCGTCGCCCGGACAGCGGGTGCTGCTGCGCTATGCCAACGCCGGCTACGACAACACGACGATGTCATTGCTCGGCATGCACGAGCGGGTCGTTGCGCAGGACGCGCGGCTGCTGAACAACCCGTTCGACGCCAACGCGGAGACGATCCCGGCCGGCGCCACAGCCGACGCGATCGCGACCGTTCCATCGGGTACGGCACCGAGCATCCACGGCTTCCCGCTGTACAACCGGCAGCAGCACCTCACCAACGGACCGCAGAGCGGGCCAAGCCCGGCCCCGGCGACGGGCGGCGGCATGCTGACCTTCATTCACCCCTGATGCGAGGCGACCCATGACCGTCCGCCCCGGCCGCAAACCCACGCCGGCCTCCCCGGCGCCGCGCCCGCGGCGCTGGGGAAGCGGTCGGACACGCTGGTTCGGCGTCCTCGCCGGCGTCCTCGTGACGATCCTGGTCGTGGGGCTCGTGCTGTGGCTGTCGCATGCGTTCGGCAGTGGCGCGAACCAGACGGCGAGCAATGTTCCGGCGTCCTGGCAACGCCCCGTCGTCACCGCCGACGCTCTGATGGAGCGCAGCGGCGTGAAGATCACGCAGGTGGCGGTGACCGGCGACGGCGGTCTGGTGGATCTGCGCTACAAGGTCGTCGACGCGGCGCGGGCGAACACCCTGCACGACCCGAGCACACCACCGGCCGTGGTGGACGAGGAGTCCGGTCTGGTAGTGCACCAGCTCCTCATGGATCACTCGCACACCGGCCCGTACAAGACCGGCGTCACGTACTACCTCGTCTTCAACAACCCCGGCAACTGGGTGCACCACGGCAGCAGGGTCAGCATCATGCTCGGCAACGCCCAGGTCGAGCACGTGCCGGTGCCGTGAGCCGGTGCGGCGTTCAGATCACGCCCACGCCGCGCCGGAATTCGCGGCCCGCGACATCAGTCGCGAACTCTGAGCCGCACCGTCTGCTGGACGGGAATCGTCCGGCCGCAGACGGCGCCACCGCAGTAGTCGATCTCCGATGGTGCGGCGGCCGGGAAGATCGTCGCCGTGCCATCGGTGAACCTGCCCCGTTGCGGCTCGACTCCGCGCAGGCCGGTCCTCCACGTATGTGCGCGGCCGTCGCATCGTGGCGCCGGGTGGTCACTGGATGGGGCCGTGTAGTCGAAAATACCGCTGACGGTACTCTTCCTCCTTATCGATTGCTCAATGCTGCCGAACATAGAAATAAGATTGACGTTGGTGCACGTGTACGTACCGGTGATCCTGACGTCGCCCCGTCCTCCCGCCGGGAGCCGGACCTCCGGGAGAACACTGAACGTCCGGTCTACGGTCCACGTGAGCTGCGGTGCCTCCTGAGCGTGGGCGGCCGGGGCTGACACTCCTAGCGTCAACGCGGTCGCGGGTAATCCGGCAAGCATAAGCGTGGCAAGTCGTTTAGCGAATCTCATCCGGACCTCTATCCTTGGTCGGCGACAGCTCGGCGATATCGTAACCAACATCGCACGCCAGACATCTCAAACGTCGACGAAGCGTGAAGATACCCTGGATTCAAAGGGTGAAGTCTGCCCGCGCTCCTCGCCCTGCCGGGCGTGTAGAGCTCGTAAATCAGGTTCCGGTCTATGCGGCCTGCGTTTATTTGTTGATCAGTCCGCCGGAACACCGGCGCGGTCACCGCGCCATGTACGACGGGCTCAATGAGGGCCGCATCGATATCGAACGCTTCCGGACGACGCAGGCCGGGCTCGTGTTGCCGAGGGCGGCTGACGGCAGGCTGATGCTCGCGGTCGATGTCAGCCCGTGGCTGCGACCGGACGCGGCGACCAGTCCAGACCGGTTGTTTCTGTCACGTCTACGGCCGTGGCCGTAGCGCTGACCGGTACATTCCCGGGCGGGCCGTACTCGTTCATCGCCGCGCTGGAACCCGGGCGGCTATGGTTCCGCCGCACCGGAGCGGCACCGTCGCATGTGGACAGACTTTGGCCGGCGTACCTCCGCCGCTTCGACCTCGAACACACCGAGAGGTTCTCGAAGGAGGCGTGTCCATGGCGATGAGGGATCGGTATCCGGTGCGGCCGAGCGGGCCGCTGGCCGGGTGAGTACACCCCCTTCCGGGAAGCGTTGATTCGTCAAGGGTTCGCGGCGCGGACGGCTCAGGACCGGACGAGTTGCCGGCCGGCGTCGGGGGTGCTGCGGGCTGCGATCCGCGTCGGAGCAGTCATCTGACACATGTGGGGTGGCGCGGGCCGCAGCAGGATTCAAAAGGCACCGCATCCGGTGCACGTCACTGAAGAAGGAGACCGACTATGCGGCTGGTGTTGATCGCGCCACCTGGGGCCGGGAAGGGCACCCAGGCCGCCCGGATCGCCGCGCATTTCGGCGTACTGCACATTGCCACTGGCAACCTGCTGAGGAGTCACGTCCAGCGGGGCACGCCGCTCGGGCGGGCCGTGCGCGCCAGCATGGACGCGGGAGCGCTGGTGCCGGACCGGATCGTGCGGGACATTGTGAGCGAGGCGATGGCCGGCGCGAAGGCCGCCGGCGTCGGGTATGTGCTCGACGGCTATCCACGCACGCGGGCGCAGGCTCGCGCGGTACACCGGACCGCGGCCAGGATCGGCATGACCGCCCACGCCGCGCTGCACCTGCGCGTCGATGACGAGGAAGCGGTACGCCGGATGCTCGCCCGGGCCGCCGACGAGCACCGCCCCGACGACACCGAGCCGGTGATCCGCCGGCGCCTGAAGCTTTACCACGAGGTGACCCGGCCCGTCGTGGACGGCTACGCCGCGCGGGGCATCCTGGTCAGCGTCGACGGTACGGGCACGGCCGACCAGGTCACCGCCCGTGTCCTCGAGCGGCTCGAGGAGCCGGCATGGCCGGCAATCTGTATACCGGCACTGCTATCTCGACCGGCAACGCTCGAGCCGCGGGCCACGCCCGTGCTGATGACGGGCTGCTCGACGTGACGATGGCGATCCCGAACGAGCTGGGTGGCCCGGGTGGGATTTCTGCTTCGGTTCGGTGCTCAAACTCGTTCCCGGGCAGCGCAAGGCGCGGATCGGCGACTCCTCGGTGGTCGCCGAGGTGCACGTGCGGGCCGCCCCCGGGCTGCGGCTTCGGGTTCCGGTGGCGACCGAGGTGCGTGAGGCCGGAATGCCGCCATTGGTAGAGGTCCCAGCCGGTGCTGCTCTCGCCGCCGAGGGGCCCTTGAGCAGGCGGGACAACAGCCGAGCGGTGCCCGTGTCCCAGTAGACCGTCTCCAGGACGAAGTCCTCTCGGACAGTGCCACGGCGACGGGTACGCGGGCGGCCTGCGCTCGGCACGGTCCAGATCCTCGCGTGGACATCGGGGCGGATAGAACGTTCCGTCTTGACAACTTGCGTCGAGCGCGGCATCGTGATGAGAGACAGAACGTTCTCTCTTTAAAGTGGTGTTTCCCCAAGACGGCACCCGCGGGCCGCAGCCTCTGTTAGTAACCACCGAAAGGATCGCCATGACTACCGTGGCCGCCCCCGGCTTTTCGACGACGGCGTCCGCCTTGCGGCGCCTGTACTTCGTCCGCTTCGCGTTCGCGATCGTCTGGGCCCTGGTGATGATTCCGCTCTCCAAGGACCTCAATCCGCTCACCGCCACGCTGCTCGTGCTTTACCCGCTGTTCGACGTGGCCGCTGCCATCGTTGACGCCCGCGCGTCGCGGGCTACCGGATCGCCAACCCTGCTCTACGTGAACATCGCGATCAGCCTGCTCGCCGCGGTCGGCCTGGCCGTTGCGGGCGCGTCCGGCATCCCGGCGGTCCTGCGCGTGTGGGGCGCCTGGGCGGTCGTGGCCGGCCTGGTTCAGCTGGCCGTGGCTATTCCCCGACGCAAGATGGGCGGCCAGTGGCCGATGATCATCAGTGGTGGCCTCTCGGTGATCGCCGGTGGATCGTTCATCGCGACTGCGTCCGCGGACAACCCGGCGCTGACCAACGCGGTCGGCTACGCCATCCCCGGCGCCATCTTCTTCCTCATCGCGGCCATCCGTCTCGGCCGTGCGGTGAAGGGAAACTGACATGGAGGACACCACGTACGACGTCATCGTCATCGGCGCCGGGCCGGTCGGGGAGAACGTCGCCGATCGGGTCGTGCAGGGCGGGCTGAGTGCCGCCGTCGTCGAGCGGGAGCTGGTCGGTGGTGAGTGCTCCTACTGGGCCTGCATGCCGACCAAGGCGTTGCTGCGGAGCGCGAACGCGCTCCGGGCGGCCCGCCAGCTATCCGGCGCACGTGAGGCCGTGACGGGCGACCTGGACGCGGACGCCGTGCTGCGCCGCCGCGACGCCTTCGCCTCGAACTGGAAGGACGACGGACAGGTGTCCTGGCTGGACTCGGCCGGGATCAAGCTCTACCGCGGCCAGGGACGGATCAGCGCCGACCGGGTCGTCGAGGTGACCGGCGAGGACGGCGCCACGATCTCACTCACGGCCCGGCATGCGGTCGTCGTCGCGGCCGGAAGTAGTGCTCTGATCCCGGATGTCACCGGCCTGCGTGAAGCGGCACCCTGGACCAGCCGGGAGGCGGCCGCGGCGAGCAAGGTTCCCGGCCGGCTCGCGATCATCGGCGGTGGCGTGGTGGCCTCGGAGGTGGCGACCGCGTTCGCAAGTCTCGGAGCCGTGGTGACGGTGCTTGCTCGTGACGGTGTGTTGCCGCTGGCGGAGCCGTTCGCCGGTGAGCGCGTCGCAAAGTCGTTGCAGGAGGCCGGTGTGTCGGTGCGCATCGGTGCCCAGGCCGTGTCGGTGACGCGGAACGGCGACGGTACGGTGCACGTCGCGCTCACCGACGGCGAGCAGGTCGAAGCCGACGAACTCCTCGTCGCGACCGGCCGTACGCCGAACACGCAGGACATCGGCCTGGACAAGATCGGCCTGAAACCTGGTGCCTGGCTTGTCGTCGACGACACGTTGCGGGTCGTCGGCGAGGACGGGGCGCTGGTCGGCGACGGCTGGCTGTACGCGGCCGGTGACGTCAACCGGCGCGTGCTGCTGACCCACCAGGGCAAGTACCAGGCTCGCGCGGTAGGCGACGTCATCGTGGCGCGGGCCAAGGGCGAAGCGATCGACGACGGCCGGTGGGGCCGGCACGTCGCCACGGCCGACGAGCGTGCTGTGCCGCAGGTCGTCTTTACCGACCCGGAGGTCGCGTCGGTCGGGCTGACCGCAGCCGCCGCCGAGGCCGCCGGGCTGCGGGTCCGGGTCGTCGACTACGACCTGGCCGCTGTCGCGGGAGCCGCCCTGCACGCCGATGGCTACCAAGGACACGCCCGGATGGTCGTCGACGAGGTCCGGCAGGTGATCGTCGGCTGCACCCTCGTCGGTCCGGACGTCGCAGAGCTGCTGCACGCCGCGACGATCGCGGTCGTCGGCGAGGTTCCGCTGGACCGATTGTGGCATGCCGTTCCCGCATTCCCGACCGTCAGCGAGGTCTGGCTGCGCCTGCTGGAGGCGTACGGACGCTGACGGCGTGCCGAGCACGCCTCGTCCCATCGCGGCTCGTTGCGGGACATGGCGCATTGCCGGCGCCTGTCAGCGACGTGCTGATCGCGGCCCGCACGAAAATCATGTAAGGAGAGCACCATGCCCACCAAGATCACGTTGATCATCGGCAATCCCGCGAACCCCGACGAGTTCGAGAAGGTCTACGCTGACGTGCGGCAGGCCGCGGAAACTTTCCCGAAGCTGCGGCGGGTTGAATCGGCCAAGGTGTGGCCGAAGGAGGACGGTACCGCTACCCCCGCGTACCGGACGCTCGACCTGTACTTCGACAGTTACGAGGACGCCTCCGCCGCGGTCGCGACGCCCGTTGCCGGCGCCGTCTTCGGCGGACTCGCGGGGACGCAGGTAACGCTCACGGGACTGTTCTCGGACATCGAGTAGCTACGAGCGAACCGGCTGCGTCCCGAAGTTCGCGGCCGGGCGGTTGTCGCCGATCACACCGGGCCGAGACCCGAAGTCGAGGACCGCGCGGAATCGGGCCGCCTGTGACGGCCCGGTTCCGGTCCCTCGTCTATCCGCTCGTGGGGATGTACCTCGACGAGCGGCCTGATGCGAGGGCGGGCCGCGAAGCCGAACACAGTGATTGGGCCGGTGACCCGCCGGACACGGCTCGTTCTCCCGGCGGGAGGCTCAGCGGGCTCATCACGATCGGATGCACTGCCAGCCGACCGTACGCGTCTACGGGCAGCGCACGGGTGGCCGGCCGTAGGCGGCGCGGTAGTCGCGGGAGAAGTGCGATGCGCTGATGTAGCCGACGGCGGTTGCCGCCTGGCCGGCAGGCTGGCCGAGCACGACGCGGCACCCGCCAACGTCCTGTAATCCGGCGACCGACCAGTCAGGATGGCTGGCGTGCGGCATGAGTCCGGACGAGTCCGTCGACGCCGCGCAGGAAGGTCTCGCAGATCAGCACCGGGTCGAAGAGGCAACCGGCTGCCATGGCGCCGTCGCGGAGCATGACGAAGTGTTGCGCGGCGGCCTCGGCCTGGGTCTTCTGGATGTGCGCCAGCAAGGTGATGATCGTGTCGAGGAACCACTGCCGATGGGCGAGGACGGCTTTGTGTATGGGGTGGTCGGGATCGGGATACTCGGCCACGGCGTTCAAGAAGGCGCATCCGCGGAAGCCGGGGGACTGGATGCCCTGGGCGATCCCCGCTGCAACGGCCCGCACGGCGTCCGTCGCTGGTAGGCCGGAGGCGATGGCTTCGTCCACCTGGTTGCGGATGGCTTGGTCGGCTGCCTGCAGATACGCGAGGACGAGATCTTCCTTGCCTGGAAAGTGCCGGTAGAACGTGGCCCGAGTCACCTTCGCCTCGGCGATGATCCGGTCGACGCCGACGGAGTGGATCCCCTCCGCGTAGAAGGTCTTGATCGCCGTGGTGAGCAGCCGTCGTCGTGCCTCCGACGGCCGAGTCTCGGTTTCGCTGGGAGCCATAGGTCCATGGTAGCGACAGAACGTTCGGTCTTGACAGACCGCCACACGATTGGGTCCGCACAGACCAGTCGTTCAATTCCTCGACTACCGTGTCGCAGATCTAGGAACTGACCGTCTCCTCGTGCCCCGGCGATGGCTGGCCGCTCGGGACCCGGTTCATTGTGCGTCGCGAGTGACCGCGCCCGGCGGCGCTGCCGTCACTGTCGGGATGCCGGCTGTGGTGGGTGCTCTTCGCCGCCTGGAGTGATCGTTTCCAGTGCGTCGCGTAGGGCGGCGCGTGAGGTGATGCCGAGCTTCGGGAAGATCCGGTGCAGGTGGGCGCCGACGGTGCGGTGGGACAGGTGCAGCTGTTGGCCGATTTGCTTGTTGGTCAGGCCGGTGGCGGCCAACGCGGCGATCTGTCGTTCCTGCGCGGTGAGTACGGCGCTGGTATTCGGTCCGGTGATGGTGGCGATCCCGGTGGCGCGGAGTTCGTTGTGGGCCCGTGTTGCCCAGGGTCGGGCGCCCAGTCGGTCGAGGGTGCCGGCGGCTGCGCGTAGGTGCGAGCGGGCGCGGGTGGTGTCCCGGGTGCGGCGGAGCTGTTGTCCGTAGGCGAGTTGGATGCGGGCCTGTTCGAAGGGCCACCGGTCGGCTTCGGGCAGGGACAGTGCGGCCTCGAACAGCGGGCCGGCCCGGTCCTCGTCGGCGGCCAGGGCCGCGGCCCCGGCAGTGATCAATGCGGTTCGGGTGGAGATGCGGTCGATGCCGGCCTGTTGGGCGGCGGCAACGTGCGCGCGGGCCTGGTCCGTCCGCCCGGTGCGGACGGCCGCCTCAACCAGATCCAGCAGCGTCCAGCGGCCCGGGACGCCGGAGTTGGGCGCGCGGGGCGGGTTGACCCGCGACGCATGCTCGTAGGCCGTTTCGTAGTCACCCTGTCCCAACGCCATGAGGATGCGGGTGTGCCCGGCGGACTCCAGCGTCATCCCGACGCGGCGCGGTGCCGCCCAGGTCGTGATCTCGTCGAGGGTCTTGGCGAGCTCCACGTTCCCGCGACAGGCTGCGATGTATGCCAGATGAACTCGATGCTGACCCTCAAGAAGGTGGTAGCCGTGGGCCGCTGCCAGGTTCAGCCCCTCGCGTGCGAGGGCCTCGGCCTCGTCCCATTGCCCGCGGTTGTAGGAGTCGAGGCAGAGCAGCAGCAACCCGGCAACGACCATGGTGACGGCGCCACTGACGCGTTCGTGTTCGACCATGCGCCGGACCTGGTACCGGTAGTCGGACAGGGCATCCACCCCCACGGCCGCGTAGGCCAGGGGAATGATCTGCCAGGGCGCAGCGTCGGCGGGCGGCGCCGCGAAGGCGCGGGCGAGGCCCTCCCGGACCGTGTCGGCGGTGCGGGCGGGGTCCACGAACGCGTCGTAGCACAGACGGAACGGGGTTACGGTCTCAGGGGCGAACCGTTCCAACGCGTCGTTGAGCAGGTCCCACGGCTCGGATCGGGCGCCGTAGACGCCCACGAGCAGCAGCGTGAACAGGATCCCGTAGGAGTCCCAGTCGTTGGCTCGGGGGGCGTCGCCGACGTAATCCAGTGCCTGAGCCAGCAACTGGTGGGCGGCATCGACGTCGCCCTCAACAGCCGTCAGTAGGTAGGCCGTGACGGAGAAGACGAGTCCGGTCGGCGAGTCCGGTGCCTGCCCGGCGGCTGCCAACAACCGGGGCACCTGGTCGAACTGACCCGTCATGTTGGCGAGGAAAGCGGCCTCGACCAGCCGGCGGCACCGATCGGCTGGATACGGGCTGAGTTCACCGGCGCGGACCAGCGTGGCCACCGCGGAGAAAGCGCCGCGCCTCCGGTCGGAAACGGTCGCATCGTCCAACGCTCGAGTCGCCGCGCCGGACACGGCGCCGCGCCGCCAGGCGGTCAGAGCAGCCTCGTCCAGCGCGCGGGCCACGGCCTCGTCCGGTCCGGTCGCGGCCTCTGCCAGATGCCACGCCCGACGGGACGGGTCGTCGGTCAGGGCCGCGGCCAGGGCTTGGTGCGCCGCCCGGCGCTCACGCTGCGACGACAGTTGCACGATCGCCGATTGGATCAGCGGATAGCGATACGACACGAGATCCACGTCCATGTCCACGTGGACCAGGCCCGCCTGCTGCGCCAGGGCGAGGTCGTCGAGGTCCACGCGGCCCTGCGTGGCGGTGCGGACGGTGGCCAGGCTGACGTCGGGTTCCAGCGCGGCCAGTACCAGCAGCTCTCGGGTCGGTGCGTGGAGTGCTCGCAGCTGGGCGGCGAAGAATGCCTTCAGCCGTCTGTTCAGGGGCAGGAGCGCGGGCAGCCGGTCTTGGCCGCGGCGCTGCCGGTCGGTCAGCGAGGCGGGCAGTTCCCGCAGCGCGAGCGGGATGCCGGCCGCCTCGGCCAGCAACCGCCGGCGTACCAGAGGCGCCAGGTCCGGATACCGCGCGTCCAACAGCGTGGCCGCCGGCTGCGCTGCCAGCGGCCGGATCTCCCGCTCGGGCAGCCCGACCTGGTCGAACATGCTGTCGGCGCCGGTACGGGCGGCGGCGACCAACGTGATCGGATCATCGCCGATGCGGCGGACGCCGAACCCCAGGACCGTGGCGCTGGCGCGGTCGATCCACGGCACGTCGTCGATCAGCACCAGCAGCGGGCGCTCGGCAGCCGCTTCGCGCAGCAAGGCGCGCACGGCCGTCGAGATGACCAACGGGTCCTGCGGCGATCCCGCCGCGAGACCGAGGATCTGGTCAAGGACCTCGCGGTGATGGCCGGCGAGCCGATCGACGCGGTCACTCAGCGGGTAGATCAGCTGATGTAACGCCGAGAAGCTGATCTCGGTCTCGAACTCCACCCCGGAGGCGCGCAGCACCCGCATCCCGGCCGCCTCCGCCCGCGCCGCGGCGACATCGAGCAGCGCGGTCTTACCTACCCCTGGATCCCCGCGCAACAGCAGGCTTGGACCGACGTGGCTGCGCCCGGCGAGCAACGAGTCGATCAGCTCCAGCTCGTCTGTGCGGTCTAGCAGGTCGACTACAGGCCGTGATCCTGCCGGATGTCCGTCCTGGTGATGTTCGTCGAAGGGGCTCTGATCGATTGGCCAGGAAGAGTCTGCACCGATCACCGCGCGAGGATCCCATGCTCTGAGGCACCTGGCGTCCCTGAGCAGCTGATGCTCTACCTGTCGGCGCCTTCGATCGTCATACCGCGTCCCTGCAGGGCAAGCGAGACCAGAGACACGTCCAGATCAAGTTTGCCACTCTCCGTATCCGGGCGAGCTCGGCAGGGTCCATGGCACGAACGTCAGATGAGCGACTCCGATATGGAACTTGAGTGCCATTTTGGCATCATGATGCCATGAGGATTCGTCGTACCTCCGCCGTGCTCATGGTCGTCGCGGCGCTGCTGTCCACCGCCGTCGCCGTCGTCCTCCCGGCCCGCCCGGCGCGGGCGGACACCATGCACTTCCTGATCCAGCTCGAGAACGCGTACAGCCGCAAGTGCCTGGACCTGGAGCAGTGGACCGACGACGACGGCCTGCCCGCGGTGCAGCGGGAATGCCTGCCCCACTACTTCGACAACTCCGGCGTCTACACCCGGCAGTGGTTCCACGAGGGCGCGAACTACAGCGTGCCGTGGCCCCTGCTCTACGACTGGTTCGGCCACTACGGCCCGAAGTGCCTCGAGGTGGCCGCGTTCGACACCGCCGACACCGCGCTCATCAGCCAGCACGACTGCAACGACGGCCCACACCAGAACTGGCAGTTCATCCCGTCGCGGATCAGCGGCCCGCCGGCCCTGGCGGTGCTGTACGCCGACGCGTTCCTGATCCGCAACGAGTACACCGGCAAGTGCCTGACGCTGGCCGCCGCCCAGACCTACAACGACGTCGCCATCGTGCAGCGGCCGTGCTACACCGCCGGCTCGCTGCAGCTGTGGTGGCTGCACGACCAGGGCTACTGAGAGGCCATCCGATGCGCATCCGTCGCACCTTCGCCGCCGCCGCACTGGCACGGTTACTGAGCCATGCAGGGCATCCAGCATCACGCCGCTGGCGGCCGGGCGGCGTGGGGATGAACTCGCGCCGCGTGGGTGCCCGGGTGCCGCGCATTGCGGCTTTGCCGCATGCACATGCGGGTGACGCCTGATGCCTGCGGGGCCGGCGTCGTGCAGAATGGTGCGGACGTCGTCATGCTCGTCCGGGGGCGCTGATGGTGCTATCACGCCGTGCCGTGCTGATGCTTGGGGCGGCCTCGCTGCTGTCCGGCTGCGCCGGCGGGTCCGGGTCCAGTTGGCACGCCGGTGCAGCCGGCGCCGTCCCGGCTCCCACGCCGAGCGTCGACCCGTCGTGGGTGATTCCGGCGGTCAAACCACCCGTGCCGGACACGTGCCCGGTCACCTCCGCCGGCGCGCAACACGCGGGCGGACCCCAGTTGTACCTGCCCTGCCACGGCACTGACGTCGCCCTCACCATTGACGATGGCCCGGATCCGCAGTACACGCCGAAGATCCTGGCGCTTCTGGCAAAGCACCGTGTCACCGCCACGTTCTGCATGATCGGTCGGCAGGCGGCGCGGTACCCCAAGCTTGTCGCGGCCGTGCACGACGGGGGGCATCAGCTCGCCAACCACACCCAAAGCCACCCGGCGGACCTGGCGAAGCTGCCGGCCGGCAAGGTACGCGACGAGATCGCCAAGGCCGGCGACGCGATTGCCAAGGGGAGCGGCGGCACCCGGCCGGCGCTGTTCCGCGCACCGGGCGGCGCATGGTCGCAAACGGTGCTGGCGGAATGCAGCGCCCAGCAGATCCGCCCGCTGGATTGGTCGGTCGACCCCCGGGACTGGAGCCAGCCCGGAGTGGAGCAGATCGTCAAGGTCATCCTCACCAAGACCGTGCCGGGCGCGATCATCCTCGAGCACGACGGTGGCGGAAGCCGCGACCAAACGGTGGACGCCCTCGCGATCGCACTGCCGCGGCTCCTCGACGCCGGCTACCGCTTCGCCAACCCCTGAACCCGGGCTGAGGCCAGGGTACTGAAGAGCGACCGGCAGTAGGTAGGAGATCAGCCCGGTCGGCCGCACCCGGCCGGGCGCGAAGCACCACATCCGCACGGCAACCATCTCAGCCGTCTTTGCGGACTTGCCGCAGGTCCTTGTGCGGGTTTCCGGCGAGTGCAGACCGATGCCGGCGACCCATCATGAATGTGGATCGAGCGGTCGGCGTGCGGCGTGCTCCGAGCCCGCAGGAGACGCGCTGTGGTTATTGATCAAGTCGGTGAGCTCGAGCTGTTGCCCGTACCGCGGTGGCGGCACCGACGACCCCGAGCTCGAGTTGCCCCGGTACTCGCCGCCTGCCTGCTGACGGGACTGGCCGTCGCCGGCTGGCTGCGCGCCTTCGATCATGTGCCGCTGCTCAACCCGTGGGCGTCGGCCGCGTTCGAGACGCTCGGCGGCGGCCTGCTGGTCTCGTCGTGGCTACGTCCCGGCCGGCGATGGCGGCGCCGGACGCTCCCGGTACTGCTGGTGGCTGTCGCCGTGACGGTCGGCGCCATCGCGCTGCTGCTGCGGGTGACGGGGACAGTGACCGATGCGTATCCGCCGTCGTTCGCGGTGTGGGTGTTCGCGGGTTTCACCGCCGTGGCCGGGCTGCCGTTCACGATGCGCGGCGTGGTGGACGGCTCGGCCCGATGGCGGCGCGCCGCGGCGATCGCCGCCGTGCCGCTGACCTTGGCCGGTGGGTTCATGCTCATCGACCAGCAGTACGGCATCTGGCCCACCGTCGGCGACGTGCTTGCCCACAACGGCGTCATCGGTACCGACCAGGCGACGGCCATGTTGAACAATCCGAACGCACGCCCTGCCGCGGCTACGGCCGGAGTGACCGTCGCCCTCGATGCGCCGGCGACCCGCTCACACTTCCATCACCGTCCGGGCATGGTGTTTCTGCCCCCGGCGTACTTCGGTCCGGACGGTGCAAAGTTGCCGGTGCTGGTGATGCTGGTCGGGGCGCCGGGCACCCCGGTGAACTGGCTGACGTCAGGTGGCGGCCGCCCGGCCGACAACGCGATCGCCGCCGCGCATCACGGGGTTGCGCCGGTCCTGGTGATCGTCGACCACAACGGCTCAGCGACCGGAGACACGGAGTGCGTCGACGGGCCGCAAGGCAACGCCGAGACGTACCTGACGCAGGACGTGCCCGCATTCATCAGCGGCACGCTGCACATCCAACATGACGCCGGCCGGTGGGGCATCGTGGGCTTCTCCGAGGGCGGGACCTGTTCGCTGGACCTGGTCCTCGGACATCCGGGCATCTACCAGCATCTCGTCGACCTCGGTGGCGACGCCAAACCGAACTTGGGCAATCCCCAGCACACCCTCATGGCGTTGTACGGCGGCTCGACCGCGGCCGAACGTGCTCACGACCCGAGCCTGCTGCTGGCCGCGCGCCGTTTCCCGGGCGTCACCGCCTGGTTCGGCGCGGGCGCTGACGATCCCGCCAAGATCGTGGTAGCGCAACACATGACCGCCGCGGCCACCCGGGATGGTATTCCCGCTGCCACGTACGTGGGCGTCGGCGGTCACAACTGGCAGTTTGCCGCGGACGCGTTCGCCCACATCCTGCCGCGACTGTGCACCCAACTCGGCATGGCGGAGTACGACCCACCGCATTGACGTGCGGCGGCCAGACCGCTCGGTCACCGACACGGCGAGCCTCAGCCTGTCCTTGTCGCCGTTGTTCGTGGTCGTCAGCCAGAGGCCGCCGTCGGGGCCGGCTCGACGGTGCGCAGCCGGCCGTAGGTGCCATTGAAGTAGATCTGCACGTTGGTGAGGCTGCTTTGCCGTCGGGGCCGAAGCGCAGCCGGCCGCCGTTGTGGTCCGACGCGTAGCTGGAGGAGATCGCCAGGCCCAGCACGCCGCCCTCGCCGTCGGTGTTGTCGACGTTGGGCACGGTGCCGACGCTCGTCTTCGCTCCCGTGGCCGGGTTGAGGTGCACGATGTCGTGTGCGTCCCGGCGGTTGTAGAGGATGGTGCCGTCGGGCAGGGTGACCAGGCCCCACGGGATGTCGGTGTCGGTGGCGATCTGGGTCACCGGACACACTGAGCTGCCGCACGCCGCGCCGGTGGTGACGGTGGCGGCATTGCTGTGCGGGGAGACGTTGGCCTGGGCGTCGCGGGCCACGACGTAGTACTGGTAGGCGGTGCTGGCGGCCAGGGCGCTGTCGACGAACGCGGTCGCGGGGGCGGAGGTGGCGGTGCCGGTGACGGCGCCGACCTTGGCGTTGTCGCGGTAGATGTCGTACGCGCGGACGCCCACGTTCATGCGCCACTGCTGGTTGGCCCGGCCGTTGCACGTCCACAACGCCACCGCGGTGCTGTTTTCCGCATCAGTCCTCCAAGTGCATGTGGTCGACGTGCTGGCGGGCTCCAGCGACGCGACGACGTCACTGCTTCGGCGTGACCTCGGATGGCTGGCCTCGCCGGCCTCGGCCGGCTGTCTTGATTCGCCATTGATTTCGCCATGATCCGACTGGTCCAATGGATATCGGCAGGTGTCGCATATCGCAGGAGTCGATCGTGAGTGACGGCGAGATGGGTTCGGGACTGCTGGCGTACACGGAGACGACCGCCTCGGAGTTCTCGGAGGTCGCCGCCTCGTCCTTCGCGGCGGAGCGGATGCGGACCGGCATCGTCATGCTGCATGGACGCTGTCCCCGGTGCGCATCGGCCATCGCAGTGCCGATCTTCGAAGCGGTGTTCCGTCAGGGGACGAAGCGCTCGCGGCGCCGGACGGCGCCGGCTGAGCCGATGTACCACACCGTCGTGTGCACCTGCGACGAAGACCATCCCGGACGCCCGGCGGGACAACTGGGATGCGGAGCGTACTGGACCGTCGAACTGCACGAGGACGGGCAATGATTCGTCTTGCGGCCGGACCGGATGCGTCACTGGCGGACCTTCGCCGGGCGAAGACCCGGCGGCAGCTGATCAGGACAGAGCTGGTCCGAGTTCGGGCGGCCGCGCGGGCGTGGCGCAACGGGCTCGGCGGCCTGCTCGCCGCCCTGGCCGGTTTCTCGCTGGTGAAGGGGCGTTCCGATCTGGGTGAGCTGACCCGAGGCTGGGCGGTTGCCGTCGGGTGGGTGCTGCTGGGTGCGGCGGTCGCCGGCACGCTCAGCGCGCTGACGCTGCTGCGGGCGGCGCACGGCCGGCCGAGCGTGGTGCGCGTCGCCGAGGTTCCGTCACGGGAGGCGCTGGATCATGACGAGGCGCTGCGGACCGCGGTGGCGCTGCGGACCGGCATCGTACTGGCGCTGGTGTGCCTGGTGCTGCTGGTGGCCGCGGTAGGGATGACGTGGTACGGGCCCGCCGACCCCGGCCAGGCGCACGCCGTGGGGCTGCTCGCCGGTCCGGCGGAGCGGTGACGGCCACGGCGCCGATGACGACCGACGAGCTCGCGGACATCGTCATCGCCGTCGTCCACTGCTCGGGCCCGGACGAGCTGCGGGAGATCCTGATCCGCGAACCCCGCCTGCTCGATCCGCGGATGGATGATCTCTTCGACTGGTTCATCCAGGCCGGGATCTCCATGAGTCAGCAGGCGCCTGAGCAGCGTGAGGCACACCTGCGATCGGTCGAAGCGGTGGTGTTGGTGCGCAAGGTGCTCATCGACGCCCGCGACGTCGGGATCGCGGCGGCGATCGAGCGCCTCCAGCCGTTTGGTTGACGGTGCCCGGTCATGCGCCGATGTGGATGAACCCGGCCCAGAACGCGGGGTGACGAAACGGCATCTGCGAGCCGGCGGCGGTCGCGGCGTTCGGGGATCCCCCGCGAGCGGACGAGATTGCCAGCACGGCGGGGAGGCGCATCGACATCATGTCGATCTGGGCGGCCCGGAGGGCGGCGACCGGAGTCTGACCATCGGCGAGGTGGCGGTAGAAGCAGTCCATGAGCACGCAGGTGGCGAGATCGTCGACCGGCCACAGGGTAGCGATCGCGCCGGCGGCCCCGGCGGTGAGGAATCCGGTCGGGAGGATGAAGGCCTCGTCGGGGCGGGTGACGACGACCGCGGTCTGGCAGGCGGACAGCACGACCAACCGGCATCGCATCGCCTCGCCCTCGTAGTCGAGGACCTGGGTCAGATGTAGCCGGCGACCGCCGGGAAGCTCGACCGAGGACAGCAGCGGCTCGTCGAGATTGACCTGCCCGTGGCAGGCGAAGTGCACGTGTGTCGCATCCGCGATGGCGGCCAGCATCTGCGGCGCGGAGACGGGCTCGTCGGACATCATCGTCGACTGCCCGAAGCGGCCGGCCGCCTGCTGCGCCTCCAGCCGGGCATACGGCAGCGGCGGGTCGGCGTCCGGCGTCGCAACGGCGAGCAGCCGCGGGGGTACCGCAGCGGTGGCCTCGGCCGTCGCGGCCGCCGCCGCCCACATCTGGGCCGACGGCGCGAACGACACGGTCGCGCGCTCGATCAGCAGCGCGTGCAGCGGCAGGAGGACGGCGAAGCGGGTCGGTACCAGCACCACCTCGCGAACGCCCAGCGCGTCGAGGGCCGCCGCGAGCGGCTCGACCAGGACGCGCAGCTGCTCCAAGACCGCATCGAGGACGTCGGTGAAGCGGTCCATGTCACCGAACGAAGCCGCCGCCAGCCGGCCTCGGCCATCGTCGCCGACGAGCAGCAGACGCAGGCTTTCCTGGTCGAACCCGTCCACGATGACCGACGTGGCCACCGTCCGGCCGGCGGCGTCGCGGGCCAGGACGATCCACGAACTGCCGTACTCGGCAACGGCCAGGTACACCATGGCCTTGCCGGCCGGGACCCACCGCTGCAGGTCGCTCCAGCCGGGCGGGCGCAGAAAGTCGGGCAGGACCGCCCGCAGCCGTTGCAGCGTGCCGGTGTACCCCTGCTCGGCCAACGCATCGCGATCCATCTCGCGGTAGGCCTTCCACGCGGCCGCCGTGATCTCGGGGTCGTCCTGGCGCCCGGCGAGCTGCCGGACGCCGACCAGGTTCCGCAGGGTACGCCCACGCCCTTGCTCCAATGCCACGGCCGCATCCTCGGGCCGGCCGAGCCGCGCATAGGCGTAGGCGAGCAGGCTGACGGTCTCACCGCCGCCGCGGGTCGAGAGCCGTTGGTGCCGACGCTCCGGCGACAGGTCGAGCAGGGCCTCCTGCGCATCCGCCGCCTCCTGCCAGGCGGCCGCCGCGCCGGGCCAGTCGTCGAGCGCGACGAGCATGTGCCCCAGCAGCCCCGCCGCGCCGCGGCACTCCATGGCCGCGCTGTGCGGCCGCCAGACGGTGAGCGCCTGCTGTAGCCGTTCGGCGGAGCGCTGGGCGTCGGCGCGGTTGCCGACCAGGTCGTGGCGGGCCAGGTGGGCGGTCGCCAGGTCGAACGACACCCGCGCATACTCGTCGGCCAGGCCGAGGTCCGCCAGGACCGCCCGCGCCCGGTCCATCCAGCCGAGACCGGCCTCGAAGTCAGGATCGTCCGCGTCGGCGGCGCCCATCGCCATCGCCTTGCCGAGCACGTGGTGCAGCTGCGCCCACGCCAGCGGATCGGTCTCGACCTCGACGTGCTCCAGTGCGGCCGCGGCCGCGGCCAGCGCCGCCTCGACGTGCTCGCGGGTCGGTTCGCCGCGATGGTCCAGGTAGGCCAGCCCGAGCTTGTGCAGACAGGAGATGACCGGCGGGGTGGCCGTCGGCTCGTGCAGCTCAAACGCCTGCTCCAGCCACTGCTGAGCCTTACCGACGTTGCGCAGCGGCTCGCCCTCGATCCGGACGAGATAGACCTCGCCGAGTCCCTGGGTCGCGGTGACGGCCAGGTCGCGCAGCCCGCCCGCGGACGCCAGCCGCAGCGCGATCTTGAACGCGGACTTCGCTTTTTCGAGGTTCTTCCACCGAAGTCCCGCGCCGCGGTGGAGGTAGCAGAATCCGATCATGAGGTAGATGCGGGCGGTGACCGTGCGGTCGGCGGTCCTGGTGTACGTGATGGCTCGCCGGGCCAGCCCGAGCACGGTCTCCAGATCGGTGGTACCCGACTGTTCGAGCAGGGCTTCGGCCTGGGCGGCCAGGATTTCCCCGACCAGCATCCGGTCGTCGGCCATCGTGGCGACGACGGCCGCGAAGTCCAGATCGATGGCCGCGGCCAGCTGGTTCGCCTCCGGATCACCGCTGTCGTCGCCGCGTAGCAGTTCGGCGCGCAGCAGGCTCACCCGGGCCCAGGTCGCGGCGT
This sequence comes from Dactylosporangium sp. NPDC049140, assembly GCF_040648435.1. Lineage (NCBI taxonomy): Bacteria > Bacillati > Actinomycetota > Actinomycetes > Micromonosporales > Micromonosporaceae > Dactylosporangium > Dactylosporangium sp. NPDC049140. Next base: position 39,371 of record NZ_JBEZDS010000063.1, read on the forward strand.
CCCGGGTCGGCGAAATGTTGGAGCGTCCGGCGTCCAGGAAGTCGATCTTCTCCGCCGTCGAAGCGGCGTTCCACTCCGGCCCACCGATGAGCACGTGGTCACCCTCCGATGCGCAGCAGGGAGCAGGCACCCGACGCCAGGAGAATACCCAACCCCATCAATCGTGTCGCCGAGTCCACCGACGATGCCCAGCTCGAACCGTTCGGGCACGTCGTCGGTGGCCGGTAGCAGCTTGTCGGGGCGCAGCGTCTCCAGCAGCGCCGGGGCCGCCCCGATTCCTGCGCCGTCTCGGTCGGCACATCGAGGCCTCGCCCGCGGCCGCCGAGTACGCTGCGCACGCGGTGCTGATGGCCCTGCGCGAAGCGGCCGCCGGCGACGCGTACCGGCAGCTGCGCGCCGACCAGCATTGCCCGGACAGGAGCGTCGCCGTCTCACGATCAGCGCTCGCGATCAACTCGAGCACTTCGAAGGTCGGTCGTACGTCGCCGAAGGTGCGGTGGACGGCCGGACGCCGCGGTGGCGTCCGGCCCTCCTGCGGATCATCGGGTCGTATAGCGGATGACGTCGGTGCGCATCACATCGCCCGACGCCTTCACGGCCCGGAAGGTGTGCTGCCCGTTGCCGAGACCGGCGACGCTGTACACCTGCTGCTGTGTTGCCCGTGCATCGCCGTGGGTGTCCACGCGCTTGGCGAGCTTGCCGTCGATGTAGATGTCGACGAGGCCCTGTTCGGGGGCGGTGGCGGTGATCCAGTCGACGCCGGTGCCCCGGAAGGTGTACGAGACGGCGTCGCCGTTGTGCGTGGTGGCGTGCACGTCGTCGAGGTAGTCGCCGCGGAACGCGAAGTCCAGCTGCGCCGCGCCGAGCGGGAGCCCGGCGAGGTACGCCGAGCGCAGGGTCACGGTCGAACCCGACAGGGTGTAGTCGGTGCCCTGCCTGAGGGCGGTGCCGCCGCGCGAGACGCCGGTGAGCTCGCTGCCGCTGCGCAGGAGCCGCACCTGCACGTCCGCCGGGGCCTTCGTGTCGAACGACGCCGTCGGCGGGTCGATGAGGCTCGGCTGGAGCACGTCGATCCGGTCGAGCAGCATGAAGGCGCCGGACTTCTTGACGGCCTTGAGCGTGTGGCTGCCGTTGGGCAGGTCGTTCACGGTGTACACGGTCTGCTGGGCGAGGCGGGGCTGGCCCGGGTCGCGGCCGGTGTTCACGGTCTTCATGAGCTGGTTGTCGATGTAGATGTCGACGTTGCCCTGCGAGGTGTCCAGCTCGGTGAGATAGGAGACGCCGGTGCCCTGGAAGGTGTACAGGAACGAGTCGCCGTCGCGCTCGGTGTAGTGCACGCCGTCGCTGTAGTCGCCGAGCCCGCGGCCGGTGCTCTGCGACCACGATCCCACGTAGGCGATGCCCGGGTCGGTGTCGTCGTGGGTGATCGTGCGGACCGGGCCGGTCGTCGACGGCGGGGCGGGGGTGCCGGTGTCGGTCACGGTCAGGGTGAGCGGCTGCGCGGTGGCGGCGACGCCGTCGCGGGTCCATTCGCCGCTGTAGCCGACCCGCAGGGCGTCGTCGTTGACGGCGACGGTGGCGCCGGGCTGCGGGGTCACCCTGAGCAGCCGTACGCCGTGGATCGGTACCCCTGCGGCGGTGAACCGGCCGGTGAAGCGGCCGAGGTCCTGGTGCGCCCACAGGTCGCGCACGGTGGCGGCGCCGGTGAGGCCCAGGTCCGTCCAGTTCGCCGTGACGTCCTTCTCGGTGCGGCCGAGGTTGAACAGCGCGACGGTGTAGCTGCCGTCGGCGTTGAGCGCGTACCAGACCTGCTGCTGCGTCGCCGTCGAGACCGGCCGCGCCGGGGTCCCGGCCTGGTCGACGCCGATCACCTCCGGGTTGGTGAGCAGGCTCAGCCCGTAGGAGTCGAGGTTCGTCAGGTCGTTGCCGATGTACATCGGCGCGGCGGAGATCGCCCACAGCGTTGTCGCGGTCTGCCGCTCGTCGCGGGTCAGGCCGTCCATGGTGCCGTTGCCGACGTCGAGCGAGTCGAGGTCGTTCCACCCGCCGTTGCCGCCGTTGCGCCACCAGGCTGCCACGTCGGGGAAGAGCCGGGCGATGTTCTCCCACTTCGTGAGCGCGTCGTTGGCGCAGTAGCACTCGACGTCCCACTCGACCCGCCAGCCGTTGGCCTTGGACCGCCAGTAGTCGGCGTACTTCGGGTCGACCGCCCACGACAGCTCGAACCAGATCTTGCGGGCCTTGAGCGCCGAGGACCAGGCGGCGACGTCGTCGCGGGCGTCGAGCGACAGGTCGCTCACCCCGGAGCCGGGGGTGACGCTGTCGAACTTGACGAAGTTGACGCCCCACTGGCCGAAGAGCTCGACGATCGAGTCGATGTACCGCTGCGAGCACGGGTTCGAGAAGTCAATCTTGTAGCCGATGTGCCAGTAGTCGGAGGGGCGCGGCGGCTGCGCGACGATGTCGTGCGTCGTGCAGCCGGACGCGCCGGCGATCGGCAGGTTCGCGTTGTAGACGTCCGGTGAGATGCCGGGGATCATGTACAGCCCGAACTTCTGGCCGTTCGCGTGGACGTGGTCGATGACCTTCTGCAGACCCTGTGGGTAGAGCGTGGCGCTGGGCTTCGGCCGGCCGTTGGCGTCGACCCCGTCGTTCCAACCGGCATCGACGTTGATGTAGTCGTAGCCGTACCGCTGCAGCTTGGCGTGCATCGCGTCGGACTGCCGGACGAGCTGGTCGCCGGTGATCCACTTCGAGTTCCCGGAGTACACCTGCATGCTGTAGCTGCTCCAGCCCATGTACGGCCGGGTGGCCCACGGGTCGGCGGTCGCCGGCGCCTGGCTCGTCGGATCAGATGGCGGCGCGGCCTGCGCCGGGCGGGCGCTCGCGCCGGTCAGCGCGAGCAGCGCGGCGGCCAGGACGGCGGCCGCGGAACGGGTTCGTAACGGTGACCTCACGGCGTCCGGAAACATAGCGGGAACGTAGAAGCAATAATTAACTTCGTCAAGTATTGATTTCCGTGAACCGGCGGACCTACGCTCGGCGGCACCATCAGCATCAGCAGGCACCCGGCGGCTCAGGCCGGTACTGCCGCAACGCCAAGCGAGGACGACGATGCCCGCCGCGCTGTTCGACCCTGACGAACCGGTCCTGGCCGCGAGCCGCCACCGGCAGATCCTGGGGCTGCTCGCCGAACAGGAGTACGTGACCACCCGCGAGATCCGCGACGCCACCGGCGCGTCGAACTCCACGGTCAACCGCGACCTGGGCCTCCTGGCCGGCGCCGGCGCCCTGCAGCGCATCCGGGGCGGCGCGACCCGGCCGGTCGCGCCGCGCGATGCACTGGTCGAGGTCCGCGCGCACCTCGCGGGACTGTCCCGCCAGCTCAGCTACGGGGACCTCGACTCGGTCCAGGCGATTCTCCGGCAGGCGCTCGCGGCTTGTAACCGGTCAAGCCTTCGTCGCGGATCGCCCTAGTGCTGTGACCGCAAACGTTCGCCGGGTTGTGGCGTTGTTTGTGGTTCCTCGCCCGCGGGTGCGGTCGAGCGACTTCCTACTACCGCTGTGTGTGGTGGTGGGGCGGGCCTCAGCCGGCCGAGGGACCCGTGCGCGCGACGTGGTCGGCGTGGGTCACGCCGGGACGGTCCGGCACCGGGCAGGTGCCGTCCCGCTCGACGGTGCGTGAGCACGCACGGCAGCACCGCGGCCGCCGTGGTGGTGTTGGTGCCGCCGCCCGCCCCGGTCGGGGTGCGGGTGGCGATGGTGGCGGCCGCGAGCAGGTCACGGTGCCCGGAGATGTTGCAGTGGTGGCAGATCATGGTCCGGCCGGCGGGTTTGCGGACACGTTGCCGGCAGGCGGGGCAGGTGGAGGAGGTGCCGCGCTCGTCGACGAGGTGCAGGGTGATCCCGGCGAGGTCGGCCTTGTCCCGCAGGACCGCAATCGCCCGGCCGATCTGCCACTGCCGCAGCCGCAGGTTGTGCCGCCGCCCGCCGTCGAGGGTGAGGACTCCGCGCGGGTCACCGACGGTCAACGTCCCGACCCGCTGCTGCACCGCCCACGCGATGACCGTCTTCGCGGCTTCGTGCTGCGCCTGCCGGACTCGGCGGCGGTGCCGGGCCTCGACCAGCCGAGCCCGGCGCCGCTGTTTGCGCCACCGCCGCGACCCCCGCTGGCCAGGTGCCGGGGCGTGGCCTGCGCAGGCCCGGCGGCGGGCTTTGGTGTCGGCCAGGTGCATGCGGTGCTCGGCGCGGAACGCCCGACCGGACACCAGCAACCCGTGCCCGTCCGGCCCGGCCACCGCGTAGGGGTGGATCACGCCCAGGTCCACCCCGGCAACCCGGCCCGGGTCGGGTGCGGCGTCGTCAGGGTAGGCGGTGACCGGGATCTCAGCGGTGACCTCCAGCCACAACCGGCCACCCTCCGCCAGCAACGTCACCGACCGGACCTGCCCGGCCGGATAGGGCACCGCCCGGTCCAGGCGCACCCGCAACGGCCGGCGACCGGCGGCGGTCGGCAGCCGCAGGTGCCGCCCGTCCAGGGTGAACGTGCCGTGATACCAGCGCACCGGCACCAACGCACGCCGACGCCGCGGAAACCGGGCCGTGTCATCACCCGCACGGCGGCGCTTCGCCGCGGCGAACCACGCATCCGAGAAGCGGCGCAGCACCGACCGGGCACCAGCGGAGTCGAGGTCGCCGAACGTGCCCGGACCGGACACCGCCAACTCCCGGCACAACGCAACCCGGCCAACGTTCGCGGTCACAGCACTAGCTCGGCCAGCTCCGCTCCGAGGTGGACCTCCTCGCCCGCGTGGACGGCCAGCTCGACGGTTCGCCCGCCGTGGCGGATCACGGCCGTCCGGGTGCCGGTCGGGTGGCCGCCGCGGACCGTCAGCGAGGCGAGCCGGCCCCCCTGCCACGCGAGGTCGACGCTCCACCCGCCGCGGCACCGCACGCCCCGGGCCGAGCCGTCGGGCCACTGCGCCGGGAGGGCCGGGAGCAGGCGGATCACGCCGCCGTGGCTCTGCACGACCAGCTCCAGGATCGCGGCCATGAGCCCGTAGTTGCCGTCGATCTGGAACGGCGGGTGGGTGCTGAGGAGGTTGGGCAGCAGGCCGCCCCAGCGCGAGCCGTCGACCGGCGCGTCGGTCGACGAGTCGCCGTCGAACGGGCGGGTCGCCTCCAGGAGGAGCTCCCTGGCCGTCCGGGCGTCGCCGAGCCGGGCCCGCAGCGCGATCTTCCAGGCCCACGACCATCCCATCGCGCCGGGCCCGCGGGAGTCGAGCAGCCGTGCGGCGGCCGCGGCGAGGTCCGGTGTGAGCTCCGGGTCGATCTGGGCGAGGGGGTAGACCGTCACCATCTGGGACATGTGCCGGTGGACGGGGTCCTGCTCCGGATGGTCGTGGACCCATTCCTGCAGCCGGCCGTCGGCGGTGATCGCCGGTGGGCGCAGCCGTGGCAGCGCGTCGCGGATCTCCCGGCAGACCGGGTCGTCGGCCTGTCCCAGGCGTTCGGCCGCGTCGAGGCAGCGCGTGAACAGGGCATGGATGAGCGCGATGTCCATCGTGGTGGAGTACGACAGGGACTCGGCAGTGCCTTGGCGGGAGATGAAGGCGTTCTCCGGCGACGTGGAGGGGATGGTGTCCAGCCGGCCGGCTCCGTCGTCGACCAGCCAGTCCAGGCAGAACTCCGCGCAGCCGCGCATCAGCGGCCAGGCCCGCTCGCGCAGGAAGCCGGTGTCCTGGGTGAAGTCGAAGTGGTCCCAGAGGTGCTGGGTCAGCCAGACGCCACCCATCATCCAGATCGCCCAGGAGGGGTTGCCGTGCCCCATCCCGACGGGCAGGGCCCAGCCCCACATGTCGGTGTTGTGGTGGGCCACCCAGCCCCGGGCGCCGTAAAGGTGCCGGCTCACCTCGCGCCCGGTTACCGCGAGACGGTCGATGAGCTCGAACAGGGGCTGGTGGCATTCGCTCAGGCCGGCGGGCTCGGCGCCCCAGTAGTTCATCTCCGTGTTGATGTTGAGCGTGTAGTTCGACGACCAGGCGGGGCGAAGCTCGGCGTTCCACAGGCCCTGCAGGTTGGCCGGCGGGCCGCCGCCCGGGCGGGACGCCGACGCGAGCAGGTAGCGGCCCAGCTGGAACATGACCGTCGCGACGAGGGCGTCGTCGGTGCCGCCCAGGACGTCCCGGGCGACGTCGAGCGTACCGCCGCGGCGAGGCCCGACCGTGAGGCGCGTGCCGCCGAGCAGGTCACGCAGGTCGCAATCGTGGGTCCGGAGGGCCGCCGCGGCCCGCCGCGTCGCGTCGTCGAGGTGCTGTCTGCGGCCGGCGGGTGGCGAGTTCGTCCAGAAGTCGCCCGCGGCGGTGGCGCTCGACAGGGTCACGAGGGCGCGCGTCATGCCGCGCACGGACCAGGTGCCGCCGGTCACGTCCACGGTGCCGTCGGTGTCGATGCGGACGGCGGCCGCGGCGAACGGGTCGTAGCCGCCGGTGCCGGGCTCGGCGTACCGCAGCGGATCCTTGACGCTCTCCTCGTGCCGCGGCGCGCCGTCGACGGGCACCTTGACGCCCACGACGATGCCCGCGGGGGTCGTTGCGCGGTACACGACGCGCAGGGGCGAGGACAGCTCGAGGCTCAGGTCCGCGGTACCGCCGTCGACCGTGACCGAGACGCACAGCGCCTGCGCCGGCCGGCTCGCCCAGGTGCGCCGTTCGACGGTGCGCCCGTCGCCGAGGTCGATCGTCTCGGCGACGACGCCGGTGTCGAGGTTCAGCGTCCGGCCCCGGTAGGTCGCGTCCGGCCCGGCGGCCAGCGACATCCACAGGTCCACGAACGGCAGGTACTCCTGGCTGTAGCGGCCCTCGAACGACATGAGCAGCGCCTCGGCCCGGCGGTGGTCCTCCTCGCGGATGGCCTGGCGCACCTCGGCGAGCCGCCGCGGACCTGCGCCCGCCGCGAGGACCTCGGCCAGCCCGATCGCGGGGCCGGCCGGCGTCCCGGACCAGACTGTCGAGTCGTTGACCTGGAACCGGCTGCGCTGCACGCCGCCGAAGACCATGGCCCCGAGGCGGCCGTTGCCGACGGGGATCGCCTCGAACCAGCTCGCCGCCGGCCGCGGCCAGGCCAGTACGAGGTCGCCGGTCATGCCCCACCTGCCAGTAGGTCGCGCAGCCAGCGCAGCTGGATCGGCGCCTGGAACGTGGCGCCGCCCTCGTGCCCGTTGTAGGGCCAGATCGTGATGTCCTTCGGGCCGGCGTAGTGGTTGTACGCGGCGAAGACGGTGGACGGCGGGCAGACCGCGTCCATCAGCGCCACCGAGTACAGCGCCGGCGCGGTGGCCCGGGCGGCGAGGTGTACGCCGTCGAAGTACGCCAGCGTGTCGAAGACCTGCTCGGTCCGGTCCCGGTTCGTCGCGCAGAAGTCGGCCAGTTCCCGGTAGGGGTAGGCGTCGGTGATCTCGGTGGCGCGCCGGAAGTGGGTGAGGAACGGCACGTCGATGAGGGCGGCCCGGACCCGGGGGTGCAGGCCGGCGACGGCCTGGGCGATGCCGCCGCCCTGGCTGGCGCCGGCGACGATGATCTGGTCGGTGTCCACGTCCGGGCGGGTGGCAGCCGCGTCCACCGCCCGGACCGCGTCGGTGAACAGCCTGCGGTAGTAGTACTGCTCGGGGCTCAGCACGCCGCGGGTGAGCAGGCCGATGTGGTGGGGGGTGTCGCCGCCCGGCAGGTCCGGGGTGTCCCCGTCGCCCTGACCGCGGGAGTCCACGACGAGGACCGCGTAGCCGGCCGCGGGCCACAGCAGCCACTCGTGCGGCCGGCCCCGGCCGCCGCCGTAGCCGATGAACTGCACGACGCAGGGCAGCGGCCCGGAGAAGGTCGCGGGCGTGAGGAACCAGCCCGCCACCCGCTGTCCGTCGTGGCCGGCGAACCGGACATCGTGCACGTGTACCCCGGGCAACAGGGCGTCGTAGGGCGTGAACTGCGGCGCCAGGTCGTGCTTGGCCGCGGCGGACAGCGTCGCGTGCCAGAACGCGTCGAAGTCGTCCGGCTCGGCGCGGTGCGGGCGGTACGCGCGCAGCTGCTCGAGGGGCAGGTCGAAGTGGGCCACGGTGTTCTTCCTAACTCAGTCGTTGCAGGCGTACGAGGGCGCTGGCGTGATCGCCCGGGGGCAGGTCGAGGGGGAGCCCGGAGTACAGCAGCAGGGCGCCGGGATGGGTGGCTCCGGTGTCCCGGTTGCGGTAGACGGCGTCGGCCTGGACGGCGGCCAGATGCAGGGGTGCGGGCTGGTGGCCGAACCGGCGGCTGGGGCACCAGGCGAGGACGACGTGCTCGTTCTCGTGGCGGTACTCGACCGCGGTGAGCGTGCCGTCGCCGCGCAGCCGGAAGGGCGTGCCGTGCTGGATCACCGTTCGGGCCTCCTTGTACGCGGCGACCAGCTCGGCGGCCTCCTTCAGCTCGTCCGCGGTCCAGGCGGTGAGGTCGCCGCCGATGCCCAGGGCGCCGGCCATGGCGACGTGGAAGCGGAACCGCAGCGGGGTGCGCCGCGCGGTGGCCGGGTTTGGGCTGTCGGTGACCCACGCGCCCATGACCTGGGCCGGGTAGAGCTGGCTGAACCCGTGCTGGATGCCGATGCGGTCGACCGGGTCGGTGTTGTCCGAGGCCCACACCTGGTCGGTGCGGGCCAGGATGCCCAGGTCCGCCCGGCCGCCACCGCCGGCGCACGCCTCGATGCGCAACCCCGGGTGGTCGGCCCGCAGTCGGTCCATGATCCGGTAGACGGCGCGGGTGTGCCCGATCCACAGCCGGTCGGGGTCGGCGTGGCCGGGCCATCCGGCCTCGGTGAACGGGCGGTTGGCGTCCCACTTGAGGAAGTCGATCTGGTGCTCGCGCACCAGCCGGTCGAGCCACGCGTGGGCCCACTCGGCCGCGTCCGGGCGGGCCAGGTTGAGCACGAGCTGGTGACGCATCTCGGTGCGGTCGCGGTTGGCCATGTGCAGCACCCAGTCCGGGTGCGCCCGGTAGAGGTCGCTGTCGGGGTTGACCATCTCCGGCTCGACCCACAGCCCGAAGCGCATGCCGAGCCGGCGCACCTGCGCGGCGAGCGGGCCCAGCCCGGCGGGGAAGCGGACCCGGTTGGGCACCCAGTCCCCGAGGCCGGCCCGTTCGCTGTTGCGGTCGCCGAACCAGCCGTCGTCGGTCACGAAGAGCTCGACGCCGAGGGCGGCGGCACGGGCCGCGAGGGCCAGCTGGCCGGCCTCGTCGACGTTGAAGCCGGTCGCCTCCCACGAGTTGTAGAGCACGGGCCGGGTCTCGCCGGGATGGGGCAGCACGTGCCCACGGACGTAGCCGTGCCAGGCGCGGCTGGCCGAGCCGAACCCGCCCGCCGTATAGAGGCCGGCGAACACGGGGGTCTGCAGCGTCTCGCCGGGCGCGAGTGACCAGCTGAGCCCCTCGTGGCCGAAGCCGCCCGTCCACGTGGTGCGGCCGAACGGGTCGCGGTGCAAGGTGATCCGCCAGCTGCCGCTCCAGGCCAGCGCGGTGCTCCAGACCTCGCCGTGCTCCTCCCCGGCGGTGCCGTCGTCGACGGCCAGCCACGGGTTGGCGTGGTGGCTGGTGATGCCGCGCCGGCTGGTCAGGACGGTCTCGGCGACGGGCACCTCGGTGCGCCGGAGCTGGAACTCGCTGTTCCAGCCGCCGGTGAGGTGGCTCATCCGGTACGCCGGGCGATGCGGAACCGCCCAGGCGGCCGAGTCGCAGCGCAGGATCGTGATCGCGGCCCCGTCGTCGGGGTTCTCGACAGTCGTCCACCGCTCGATCACGTCGGTGCCGGCGGGCATCCGGTAGTGCAGGGTCACCCGCAGCGGATAGTGCCGGTCGCGCAGGTGGATGCGCAGCTGCTCGCCGTCGGCGTCGTGGCCCGCGTAGCGCCATTCGACGGCCCGGGTGCCGTCGGCGAAGCGCACGAGCAGGCTGGGCGGGCCGAACCGGGCGCCGCCCTCCACCGCCAGCTCGTCGACCCCGGCCACCGCCTCGAAGCTGCTCGCCGCCGGTGCGGCGCGCTCGGCCACCTGGGTGGCCTGGGCTAGTGTCAGTGGGGCACCCCAGTGGACGTGGCGCACGCTGTCGTCCTCGGCGAGCCGGACGGCGTACGACGTGGTCGGGCCGCGCAGCAGCCACAGGCGGTGAGCGGGGTCGAACAGCACGGGAGCATCAGGTCCTCGGTTCGGCGCGCGCGGCCCCGGGGCCGCTGAGTGCCGCCGAGCGTAGGTCGGCGTGCCGGGCGAAATCAATACTTGACGAAGTTAATTATTGCTTCTACGTTTCGCCTATGTTTCCCGAGACCGGTACCACCTCGCTGGCGGCGGCCCCGGCCGCAACCGCGGTATTCACGGCAGTGCTGACCGAGGGTCCGCTGAGCCGGGTCACCCTGGCGCGCCGGCTCGGGCTGTCCTCCGCCGCCGTCACCAAGGCCGCGCGCCCGCTCATCGACATGGGCTACCTGTACGAGCTGCCCGCGACCGAGCGGACGGGGGAGGGCGCCGGACGCCCGGCCAGCCCCCTCGCGGTCCAGGCGGACCGCGAGTTCTTCGTCGGCGTGAAGATCACCGCGGACGAGCTCATCGGCGTGGTCTGCGACCTCCGCGCGGACGTGCGGGCCGCGGCCCACCTGCCGCTGAGCGACCCGAGCGTCGAGGGGGTCCTGGCCGACGTCGGCCGGCTCGTCGACGGGCTGCTCGACGAACACGGCGACTACCGCTCGCGCACCCGCCGGATGGGCCTGGCCATCTCCGGCGACGTGGACCGCACCACCGGCCAGGTCCGCTACTCGCCGTTCCTGCACTGGTACAACGTGCCGCTGGGCGAGCAGGCGGCCCGCCTCACCGGCCTCGCCGTCACGGTAGAGAACGACGTCAAGGCGCTGACCGCCGCCGAGCACTGGTTCGGCGAGGGCGTCGGGGCCGAGTCCTTCGCCCTGGTCACCGTCGGCACCGGCATCGGCTGCGGCCTTGTCGTGCACGGCCGGCTGGTCTCCGGCTCGTTCGGGGTGGCCGGCGAGGTCGGCCACATCGCCGTCGACGCCGGCGGCCCCGACTGTCACTGCGGCGGCCGCGGCTGCGTCGAGGCCATCGCCGGCACGGAGGCCATCGTCCGGCAGGCCCGGGAGTCTACCGGCCTTCCCGAGCTCACCATCGACGACGCGGTGGCCCTGGCCCGCGCCGGCGACGAGCGGGTCGGCGCGGTCTTCGCCCGCGCCGGCAGCGCGATCGGCTCCGGGATCGCGGCCGTTGCGAACCTCGTCGGTCCCGCCCACATCGTCGTGTCGGGCGAGGGGCTGGCCGCCTACGACCTGTTCGAGGCACACATCCGCGCCGGCTTCGAGCGCCAGGCGTTCGGCGCCGCCGTCAACTGTCCACTGTCCATCCGTCCGCTGCCCTTCGAGGAATGGGCCCGCGGCGCGGCCGCGGTGAGCATCCAGTCCCTCGTCGTCGCCTGAGCGGGAGGGGTGACCATGAGCTCGCCGCTTCGCAGGCGCAGCCGCTGGGCCGAGGCGCAGCGGTCCTGGCGGCGGCACTGGCAGCTGTACCTGCTGATGACCGTGCCGCTGGCGTACTTCATCATCTTCAAGTACATCCCGATCAGCAACGCCGTGATCGCGTTCAAGGACTACAACGTCATCCAGGGCCCGTGGGGCAGCGACTGGGTCGGGTTCAAGAACTTCGAGCTCTTCTTCAGCAACCCGGTCTTCGGCACGCTGCTGAAGAACACCTTCGTTCTGGCGTTCTACCTGGTGCTGGCGAGCTTCCCGATCCCGATCCTGCTGGCGATCGGGCTCAACGAGGTCGGCGACGGCTGGTTCAAGCGCACGGTGCAGATGGCCACCTACGCCCCCTACTTCATCTCGACCGTTGTGGTGGTCTCGATGACGATCCTCGTGCTGTCGCCGCGGATCGGCGTCGTGAACGACGGGCTCGGGCTGTTCGGGATCGCGCCGATCGACTTCCTCGGCGACCCGGCGTACTTCCGGCACATCTACGTCTGGTCCGACGTGTGGCAGACGGCGGGCTACTCGGCCGTCATCTACATGGCCGCGCTGGCCGGCATCGATCCGGCGCTGCACGAGGCGGCCAAGATCGACGGTGCCGGCCGCCTGCAACGGATCTGGAACGTCGACCTGCCGGGCATCATGCCCACCGCGGTGGTCGTCCTGGTGCTCGGTGTCGGCAACACGATGGCGATCGGGTTCGAGAAGGCTTACCTGCTGCAGAACTCGCTGAACCTGGAGCAGTCGGAGATCATCCCGACGTACGTCTACAAGACCGGCCTGCTCAACGCGGACTTCAGCATGGCCACCGCCGTCGGGCTGTTCAACTCGATGGTCAACCTCTGCCTGCTGCTGTTTGTGAACGTCGCCGCCAAGCGGATCACCGGCAAGGGGTTGTGGGGATGAAGACGATTCGCGAGCCGTTCCGGGACCGCGTGTTCCTGGTCGTCGTCACGATCATGCTGGCGGTACTGCTGGCGCTGGTCCTGCTGCCGATGATCTATATCCTCGCCAGCTCGTTCAGCAGCGCCAGTGCCGTCTCCGCGGGCCGGGTGTCCTTCTGGCCGGTCGAGTTCTCGCTGCGGGCCTACCGGGAGGCCCTGACCAACCCGCAGCTGCTGCGCGGCTACGCCAACTCGCTGATCTACGCCACCGCCGGCACGCTGATCAGCGTCACGCTGACCGTGGCCACCGCCTACCCGTTGTCGCGCCGGACGTTCTTCGGGCGCAACGTGCTGATGACCGGCCTCATCTTCACGATGCTGTTCTCGGGCGGTCTGATCCCGACGTACCTGGTCGTCCACGACCTCGGCCTGCTCAACACCCGCTGGGCGCTGCTGCTGCCCAACGCGATCGGCGTCTGGCAGGTCATCATCGCCCGCACCTTCTTCGCGAACTCGATTCCGGACGACCTCCACGAGGCGGCGATGATCGACGGGGCGAGCGAGCTGCGGTACCTGTGGTCGGTCGTGCTGCCGCTGTCCAAGCCACTGCTGGCGGTGCTCGCGCTGATGTACGCGATCTTCCAGTGGAACACCTACTTCGACGCGCTGATCTACCTCAAGGACCCCGATCTCTATCCGCTGCAGATCGTGCTCCGCAACCTGCTCATCCTCAACCAGCGCGGCGTCGGCGCGACGGACGCGGCGCAGCTGCTCGAACAGCAGCAGCTCGCCAACGTGCTCAAGTACGCCCTCATCGTCGTGTCGAGCCTGCCCGTGCTGCTCATCTACCCGTTCATCGCCCGCCACTTCACCAAGGGCGTGATGGTCGGCGCCGTCAAGGGCTAGCAAAACAACCCTCACGTTTGAAGGGAACTCCCGCATGCACCCCCTCAGGAAAACGCTTGCCACAGTCACGATCGCCTCGGCGCTGCTCGCCGCGGGCTGCACGTCCGACGCCAAGAACGACGCCGCCAAGGCCGAGTACGGCGCCGACGGCAAGATCGTCATCGACACGTTCGCGCCCGCCAACGCGGACCTGAACCTCGACACCAACCCCGTCACGAAGGTGATGAGCGACAAGTTCAAGATCCAGTTCCGCTGGCAGACGACGACGTTCGACGCCGGGCCGGCCAAGGAGAAGCGCCAGATCGCGCTGGCCAGCGGCGACTATCCGGACCTGTTCATGCTGATCCCGTGGGTGGACGGCTTCTCCCAGGCCGACGTGCTCAAGCTCGGCAAGCAGGGCGTCGCCGTGCCGCTGGAGACCCTGATCAAGGAGAACGCGCCGAACATCCAGAAGGCGCTGGACACCAACCAGACGCTCAAGGCGATGTCGACGGCGCCCGACGGGCACATCTACGCGCTGCCGCAGTGGTCGGACTGCTTCCACTGCAGCTACCCGAACAAGCTGTGGATCAACAGCGCCTGGCTGAAGAAGCTCAACCTGCCCGTGCCGAAGACCACCGAGGAACTGCGCACGGTCCTGCGGGCGTTCAAGACGCAGGACCCCAACGGCAACGGCAAGGCCGACGAGATCCCGATGACCGCCGACGTGCAGGACGGCCACCTGATCGACTACCTGATGGGCGCGTTCGCCTACCCGCCGGCCGGCGCCAACAACGGCGGACTGGGGCTGCTCACGCTCAACGGCGACAAGGTGACCACGCCGGTGAACACGGCGGACTGGCGGGAGGGACTGAAGTACATCCGCTCCCTCTTCGCGGAAGGTCTCATCGACCAGGCCGCGTTCACCCAGAACGCCGAGGCGCTGCAGGCGATCGGCAACAACAAGGACGCCGTCATGATCGGCTCGGCGCCGCTGCTGCACCCGGCCATCTTTGTGACCCTCGGCTCCAAGGACGGCCGCGACAAGCAGTACGACGCCGCGCCGCCGCTGACCGGGCCGGGCGGGAAGAACTACAGCGGGCTGAACTACCCAAGCTCCAGCACCTTCACCTTCCTGCTGACCAACAAGGCCAGCAAGGAGGCACAGGTCGCGGCGATCAAGATGCTCGACTACATCTACACGACCGAGGGCACCGACACCGCGGTGATGGGCCCGGAGGGCGTGGGCTGGACCAAGCCCGGCACCGGGGACGTCGCGCTCGACAACAGCGTGCAGCCGCAGTACAAGCGCACGCCGGGCTCGGAGGCACCCAAGAACCTCTCGTGGGACTCGATGGCGCAGTACAACCTGACGCTGGCCTACCGCAACGCCGCCGTCGTGCCGATGGACATCTACGCCGAGGCCGGCTACGAGCGGCGGCTGTTCCAGGCGACCAAGCTCTACGAGGGACACGACGACAAGGCGCAGTTCTTCCCGACCGTCTCGGTCTGGACCGACCCGGCCGTCAGCGCCGAGATCGCGACGCTGAAGACCAACCTGGACAACTACGTCTCCCAGGGGGAGCTGGCCTTCATCACCGGGTCGAAGAACATCGACACCGACTGGGACGCCTACGTCAAGGGCCTCGACGGCGTCGGCCTGAAGCGGTACCTCGAGCTGAACCAGAAGGACTACGACCGGTACAAGGCCCAGAAGTGACCCGGAGCCCGGCCGACACCGTGACGCACGCCGAGGCGTACCTGATCGACATCGCCGTCGAGACCGTCCGCACCGACGCGGTGCAGGCGTTCGTCAAGCAGGAGACGGTCTTCGTCGAGGTCCGCACCGGCGACGGGCGGCTGGGCACCGGCTACTCGTACACCATCGGCAGCGGCGGCACCGCCGTGCTCGCGCTCCTGCGCGACCACCTGGTGCCCCGCCTGATCGGCCAGGACGCGGCCCGGGTGGAGGCGGTCTGGCGGGAGCTCTACGCCGGCACCCGGGCCACCGCCGTCGGCGCGATCACGTCGCTGGCCCTGGCCGCCGTCGACACCGCGCTGTGGGACCTGCGCGCCCGGGCCGCCGGCCTGCCCCTGTGGGTGCTGGCCGGCGGGACCAGGGACCGCGTTCCGCTCTACGACACCGACGGCGGCTGGCTGCACCTGAGCACCGACGAGCTGGTCGCCGGGGCCACGGCGGCCCGGGCGGCCGGCTGGCGGGGCGTGAAGCTGAAGGTCGGCAAGCCCGACCCGGCCGAGGACGCCGAGCGGATCGCCGCGGTCCGCGCCGCCGTCGGCGACCGGCTCGACGTGATGGTCGACGCCAACCAGTCGCTCACCGCGGCGGAGGCGATCCGCCGGGCGCGGCTGCTGGAACCGTACGGGCCCGCGTGGTTCGAGGAGCCGCTGCCCGCCGACGACGTCGCCGGGCACGAGCTGCTCGCCCGCTCGACCAGCATCCCGATCGCGGTCGGCGAGTCGATGTACTCGATCGGGCAGTTCGCCGAGTACGTGCGCCGCCAGGCGGCGGGGATCGTCCAGGTCGACGTCGCCCGGATCGGCGGGATCACCCCCTGGCTGAAGGTCGCCCACCTCGCCGAGGCGTGCAACGTCGCGGTGTGCCCGCACTTCCTCATGGAGCTGCACGTGAGCCTGTGCGCCGCCGTGCCCAACGGCCGCTACGTCGAGCACATCCCGCAGCTGCGGGCGGTGACCCGGTCCGAGGTCACCGTCGTCGACGGCCATGCGCTCGCGCCGGGCGTCGCCGGGCTCGGCATCGACTGGGACCGGGACGCGATCGACGACCGGCGCGTCGCGTGACGGCTCTGCTCGACGTCACCGACTTCGGCGCGCACCCCGGCCAGCACCACGCCGACGCCACGCCCGCGGTCCGGGCCGCGCTGCGCGCGGCGGCGGCCGAGGCGGGCCCGGTGGTGCTGCGCTTCCCGCCGGGTGACTACCATCTGTGGCCGGACGACGCGCAGCGCCGCGAGCTCTACGTCTCCAACACGGTGGGAGACGACCCGCGGCACCGCGTCAAGACGATCGCGCTGCTCGTCGAGGACACGGACGACCTCGTCATCGCGGGGGAGGGCGCCCGCCTCGTCCTGCACGGGCTGCAGACGGCCTTCGCCGTCATCGACTCGCGGCGGGTGCGCATCGAGGGGCTCGAGTTCGACGCCGCCGTGCCGACGGTCGTCGACGCCACCGTGGTCGGCGCGGGCCCCGCCCACCGGGTGATCCGCATCCCACCAGCCACGCTGTTCCGCATCGACGGTACCTCGATCCGCTGGCACGGGGAGACGCTCCGCTCGGGCGCGCTCGCCTGGTCCGGGCGCGATGCGCTGGAGTACACCCAGATCCACGATCCGGCCCGGCAGCGGACCTGGCGCGGCCCGAATCCCCTCTTCGAGCGTGTCCGGTCGATCCGGTCGGTGGGCGAGCGCGACCTGCGCATCGACTACGAGCACGACGATGAGCCGGCCGACCTGGGACTCGTCTACTCGATGCGGCCCACGACCCGCGACCACCCAGGCGGCATCGTGCTCGACAGCTCCGGCGTGACGCTGTTGCGGCTGCGGTTTCGCTTCCTGCACGGATTCGGCGTGGTCGCCCAGACGAGCCGGGACGTCACCCTCGAGGGCTGCCAGTTCCAGCCCCCGCCGGGCAGCGGCCGGCACAGCGCCGGCTTCGCCGACTTCGTGCAGTTCTGCGGCTGCTCGGGCCGCGCGGTCGTGCGCGACTGCCGCTTCGACGGGCCGCACGACGACGCGATAAACGTCCACGGCAGCTACCTGCGGGTCACCGGGCAGCCGGACCCCCGCACGATCGAGCTGGAGTACCCACACGCCGAGACGGCCGGCTTCGCGCAATTCTCGCCCGCCGACCGGATCGAGCTCGTGGACCGCGCCACGCTGCAGCCGGTCGGCTCCGCCACGGTCAGCGCCGTGCGCCAGCCGAGCGGCCGCGCCCACGACCGGCCGCTGCGCACCATGGTCGTGACCGTCGACGCGGACCTTCCGGGCGACCTGGCCGGGTGGACCGCGGTGGAGAACGTCACCCGGACGCCGAGCGTGCTGATCGCCGGCAACACGTTTCGCAACATCCCCACGCGCGGGGTGCTCGTGACCACCCGGCGCGCCGTGCTCATCGAGGGCAACCGCTTCGAGCGCACCGGCATGGCCGCCATCTACGTCTCCGGCGATGCCGACGAATGGTGGGAGTCCGGGCCGGTGCACGACCTGACGATCCGCGGCAACGAGTTCATCGAACCGGGCGGCCCGGCGATCCTCCTCGACCCGCGCAACACCCGGTGCGACGGCGAGCATCCGGTCCATAGCGGCGTCGTCGTGACGGACAACCGGTTCGTGCTCAACGGTTCGCCCGCCCTCGACGCGAAATGCACGCGCGGCATCCACTTCCGCGACAACGCCGTCGCGCGGCGCGGCGCGCAGGGCCCCGATGTCGTACTGCGGACCTGCTCCGACCTCACCTGACGAGATCGGCGAGCCGGTCGATCACGTTGTCAAGGGCGGCGTCGGTGGCGGTGACGGCGATGCGGATGATTCGGCGGGGCGGCGGTGATGTATTCGTCGGGGCTGAGGTAACCGAGTTGGAGTGTTCGCCATTGCGACGGGCCGGAGCGCGTGAAGGTGACGCGCCGGGCCGGCGTGGGTACAACCCTCGCCGCTGCCCGGACGGGGATCAACGCCGAAGCCCGTATGGGTGCGATAACGCCGGGCTTATGACGGGTCGTCGGTCGGTTGCGGGGCAGGCGTGGCCGGTCGGGCGTGGCCCGGTGGGCGCCAGGTCAGCGGGCATCGTGGAGTTCGCGGGCGACCTGGGCGAAGGCTCGGATGAGGGGGCTCTCGTCGGGGGTGCGCCACACGAGCGCCCACTCGACGGGAGGTGCGTCGCGGATCGGCAGGTACAGCAGGTTGGGCCATGGGTAGAAGCGGGCGGCCTCGGCCGTGGTGGCCATGACGGCCTGTCCGGCGCTGACGGCCTTGAGGTGGTCGTCCCAGTTGGTGATTACCGTTCCCCGCCGGACCGGCCGGCCGGACGGGGTGTGGAAGGGCTGGAACACCTCCTCCATGTAGGCGGGGATCGGTGATCGGTGTGCGACGACGGTCAGGTCGGCGAAGTCCTCCCGGCTGATCGAGTCGCGCTCGGCGTAGGGATGGGTGGCGGCGACCACGAGCACCTGCCCGGCGGTGTGGGTGATCGGGCCGACGGTGAGATCGGGCTCGCGGACCGGGAGCCAGACGTGGGCGATGTCCACGTCACCGGAGAAGAGCTGGGCGAGCGGGTTGACCGGGTTGATGTCGCGGTGCGTGACCTCGGAGCTCGGGAACCGCGCCTCGAACAGCTCGATGACCCCGCGGATCATCCACGCCTGCGGGCCCATGGTGCCCAGGGTCAGCCTGCCGGCCGTGCCGCGTGCGGTCTGCGTGGCCCGCGCCATACTCTCCCGAAGCGCCTGGTAGACGGGCCGGAGGTCGTCGCGGAGCTGTTCGCCGAGCGGGGTCAGCCGCACGGTGCGGCGGGTGGAGCGGTCGAACAGCAGCCCGCCGATGCGGCGCTCCTGCTGCTTGATCGCCTGGCTGACCCGGGCCTGCGTGACGTGCAGCCGCTGCGCGGTCCGGCCGAAGTGCAGTTCCCCCGCGAGCACCAGGAAGATCTCGATGTCGCGCAGCTCCACACCACGTCCGTCCACGAGATAACTGCTGGGTTATCGGATCATACGCACGTTCGGCGTTGATCCAGACCGTGGCGCTGTCCGAGGCTTGACGCGACGGACACCCGTCCACCCGAAGGAGACGCACTCGTGCAAGCCAGGATGAAGAACCCGGCGATGGTGCTACCGGATGCGATGAAAGGCATCCAGAACCTGTACAAGGCGATGCACCAAGGTGGTGTACCGCAGCAGCTGTTGGAACTGGTCCACCTGCGGGCCAGCCAGATCAACGGGTGTAGCGCGTGCGTGTACGCCGGCGTCCAAGGGGCCCGGAAGGCCGGCGAGACCGACGATCGGCTGGCGACCCTGGCCGCGTGGCGGGAGACGCCGTTCTTCACCGACGCCGAGCGGGCCGCCCTCGCCCTCACGGAGGCCACCACCCGGCTCGCCGACCGGTCCGGCGACGCGGTCCCGGACGACATCTGGGACGCCGCGGCCGACAACTTCGACGAACGGCAGATCTCGGCCATCATCCTGATGGTCGCGGTCACCAACCTCTTCAACCGGATCAACGCCACCATCAAGGAGCCGGCCGGCGCGAGCTGGACCTGACCGGTGCCCTCCGGCGGCAGGCTGGACGTGTCGGCGATGTACGCGATGCATCACGCGCTGCGTCGACAGGCCGCGCACCTGGCGAGGATCACCGTCCGCGTCGGTGACGATCCCGGACGGATCCTACCGGCCGCCGCCGGGTGGCAGCTGTTCAAACGGGCCCTGCGGATCCACCACACCGCCGAGGATCGGGCGCTGTGGCCGCCGATGCGCCGCGCCCTCGCCGGCCGGCCGGGCGACCTGGTGCTGCTGGAGGCGATGGAGGCCGAACACGCCGGCATCGACCAGCTCATCACGACCATCGACGCCGCGGTCGCCGACCTGGCCGCGGTCCGCCTCGGCGACCTCGTCGACGCGCTCGTCGTCGGCGTGTGCGGGCACCTCGACCACGAGGAGCGGCGGGCCCTGCCCCTGATCCAGGCGACGGTGACGGCCGGGCAGTGGCAGCGGTTCGGGTACACCCACGCCGCCCTGGCCGGCGCGGACGCGCCACGGATCCGGCCGCGGCGGCCCGAACCGCCACGACGTGCGTGCCACCAACGACGGCGGCCCGACCACACGGCAACAACAACAACCAAGGAGAGCAGCATCGTGAGCACTGTGCGCACCCACACCTACCGCGTCGACCCCGCCAACCTGGAGCAGCTGCTGGCCCAGCGGGCCAACCTGATCGCCGGGATCCGCGCCAACAACCCGGGCCTGCTCGAGGCCCGGCTGACCCGGCACGAGGACGGCACCTACACCGACGCGTGGCGGTGGCAGTCGGCTGAGCAGATGGCTGCCGCGCTCGCCGGCGCCGCCGGGTTCCCGCTGGTCGGCGCGACCCTCGCGCTGACCCACGACGCATCGGTCCAGAACGGCGAGATCGTCGACGAACGCTGACCGCCGCCCCACGACCGCCCGGCAGCGCCACCGCTGCCGGGCCTCGCTTTCCATGTACCGCATAGGAGACGCACCCGTGAACGTCATGACCGTCGCCGCGCTGCTCGCCGCCCTGGCGCCGGTGCCGGCGGCCGCTCACGCCGAGCCCGGCGGGTGGAGCGCGGCCTGGGCCACAGCGGTCCAGCAGCCCTCGCCCGACGTCTGGTACCCCACCTGGGCCGAGCACGGCTTCGCCGACCAATCGGTACGCCAGGTCGTGCGCGTCACCGCCGGCGGCCCGCAACTTCGGATCCGGCTGTCGAACGCCTACGGCAGCGGCCCGCTGCGGCTGACCGGCGCGACCGTGGCCAAGGCCGGCACCGGCGCCGGCTTGCAGGCGCACACGGTGCGGCCGCTGACCTTCGCGCTCGCCACCACGGTGAGTATTCCCGCCGGCGGGCATACCGCCAGCGACCCGGTCCCGCTGCCGGTCGAGGCCGGCGAACGGCTCACGGTGACGCTGTACTTCCACGAGGTCACCGGCCCCGCCACCTACCACAACCTTGCCCAGGCGACCGCCTACCGGGCCACCGGCGACCACACCCGCGACACCGACGCGAGCGCGTACACCGAAACCAACAGCTCCTGGTTCTACCTCTCCGGCGTGGACATCCGCGGCGGCAGCGCCGCAGTGGCCACCTTCGGTGACTCCATCACCGACGGATACGCCGCCACCCTCGACGCCGACGATCGCTACCCGGACGCCCTCGCACGCCACCTCGGCGGCCGGCGAGCGGTGCTCAACCTCGGCATCGCCGGCAACCGCCTGCTCAACGACTCGGCCTGCCTCGGCGAGCGGGGCGTCACCCGCATCCGCTGGGACGTGCTCGACCAGTCCCACGTGAAGACCGTCATCGTGCTCGAAGGCATCAACGACATCCTCCTCGGCATGCAGGACCCCACACCGTGCACCACACCGGCGGTCAAGGTCAGCGCCGCCGACCTGATCGCCGGATACCGGCAACTCATCCGCGCCGCCCACGACCGGCACGTCAGGGTCGTCGGCGGTACCCTGCTGCCCGCGAACCTGTCCGGCGAGGCCGAGCAGACCCGCGACGACGTCAACGCGTGGATCCGCACCGGCTGCGACTTCGACGCCGTCGTCGACTTCGAGCGCGCCGTCGCCGACCCGGCCGATCCCGACCGCTTCCGGCCGGACTACGACAGCGGAGACCACCTCCACCCGAACCCCGCCGGCTACCAGGCGATGGCCGACGCCATCGACCCGCGGTCGCTGTAACGCACCGAGCCGTCACCGTCCGCGTATGGCCCGCTCCTGGCGGGCCATACGCCTGTGTCTGGCCCGCCAGGAGCGGCTCAGGTCAGGATGTCCACCGCCAGCTCGGCGGCGAGCGCGACGGCCATCGTCGCGGCGGCTATGGCGCTGCGGCGGGTGAGCGGCGCGCGGGCCCGGATCGACCTGGCGTAGGCGACCGCGCCGACCAGCACCAGCGCCAGTTCGACGGCCGCGCTCGCCCACGGGGTGCGCCACAGGCCGAGACCCAGCAGCGGCAGGTCGCCGGCGTTGCCGGGAAGGATCGGCAGGTCGGCTCGGTGTACGAGGAGATCCAGCAGCCAGTGGCTGAACGCCACCGACCCGAGGACGAGCCCGGCGCTGCGTCCCCAGCGCCACGCGCCGAACGCGCCGTACCCGAGCGACAGGACGGCCGCGCCGATCAGCGAGTGGGTCCAGTATGCGTGGATCAGGGCCTCGCCGTAGGTGCCGCCGGTGACCGAGGTCAGGCTCTCGACGCCACCGGCGAGCAGCAGCACCACGAACACGACGTCGAGCAGTTGCGTACCGAGCATGAGCGCCCACAGCGGCGTCCTGGGCGCGGCGGCCTTGACCGTGGCGGCCAGGCCGAAGTGCTTGAGCGGAAACGTGATCGAGCGCGCTACGCCGCATGCCGAATGCCCGCCAGATCGCCGTATCGCTCAGAGATCGGCGATGTCGCCGTTCATGGCGAAGGCGTTCACAGCGTTGAGGAACCGTTCGAGGAAATCGCGAAGGTCCGCGGCGACGACAGTGATGCCGTGGTTGGTGCCGCCGTAGACGCCGCCGATGTAGCTGGCATCCTGGAGCCGGAAGACCCGGCCATCGGTCACCGCTATGGCATACAGGTCACCACCGCCGTTGCTGCCGAAGACAACGACATCCATGTGTTCGGCGAACGGCTCGCCGATTCGGTCCGCCCGATCCTGCTGATCGAGCACGGCAAGCACGCCATCTGGCGCGTGGAGGAAGTAGCCGTTGCCGATGTCGGGCAGCGTCACCGGCCCGACATGCCGGTGTAGTGCGACGAGCTCATCCGGCGTCCACGGTAAGCGCTGTCGCAGCAGATCAAGCTCGGCCCCGGACGCCGGCGGCCCCACTCGGTGATCGTCCGCCTCGAACGGAAAGCCCAACGCAACATCGCGAAGCGCCCGCTCGACCGCGGCCTGCAATTGCGTCGCCCACTCGCCCAGCCAGCGCTCGGTCAGCACCGATGCCCACCTCACGTTCTTCGTCCACGCATCGTCTCACTGCTCGTAACTCCAGGCTACGAGCGCGGATCGCGGCTACGTATTGACTAGACCTACGACCGCAGCCCGGCCAGGCTTGGTCGAGGTGACCGGTGGGGTCGCTCGTATCGCGGCTGCCCA